>JBJMWN010000382.1:0-10921 GCA_045810085.1 Povalibacter sp.
GCGCGGCTTCGAATCGTTGGCTCCTTGCGTTCACTTCACGATTTTAAAGCTTGATCGACTTCGAGTCTTTTTCTTCTTGCGCTGCCGGCTCAGGTCATTCCACAGCATCGGAATGAGGCTCCAGGCTCTTGCGCCATCGAGATGGGGACTCGGTGCCAGGTTAACCATCGCCAGCAGCGGTCCGAGATATCCGAAGAAAGCCATGAGTGGACCAAAGACTTCTGAGTCATCGACGACGGGCACCAATGCCAGTAACCACACGGCAATTGCTGCTACGAACTGGGCCATGGGACCTCCCCAGGCGATAAGCGCCGCATCCCTGGCCGTCTCATGACTCGCCTCGTATTGGCATTCGCCGTGTATGACCGAGAGCCTGATCGAATAGACGTCATATCCGAGCTTTCTCGCGACCCAGGCGTGGCCATACTCATGGATCAAGATCATGCCGAAGTACGAAGCGGTGGCAACGACAGCAACGATGGGATCAGAAATCGAAGTTGCGAGGCACCCTCCTATCACGACCAAAGCTGACCAATGCAAGAACACGGGTGCGCCACACACGCGAAGTCTCTTTGCACGCACGTAGTTCTTCATAGGTTCGTACTATTAAAGCAGGTGATCATGCGCGTGTCCTCGCGTGTTCAGCATGCGGCCAGAAGGTTCTACAGTTCATTCTCGATCTATTCCAGTCCGATCATGAACGCCGACACCGGCACGAGATGACAATCAGTCGATCGCTTCAACCCCATCGATTTGCATTCTTCGGCCATCCCGGGCGCTGCACACGTACTGAATGGGACAGATCTATTTATCGACACGACGTCCCAAACCTGATCAGCTCGCCCCCCACCTAGCACGCAGCGTTGACTTTGCAATTGGCCAACACGCTACTTCCGTGGAGCCAAAACGATGGAGGTGTTCAGTATACAGGGCGGCATAGCCGGGCCCGAGGACGGGTGTTTTCCGCCTTAACGCCAGCTTCGCAACGCTGTATCTTCGGGTCGCCCTGAACAGGGTCGCCCTGAACAGGGTCGCCCTGAACGATTGAGTTAAATTTTGACGCATGTACTTACAGCAGCGCTCGCTCGGCAGATTGGAGTAACTGCAGTAAGTCTGCTGTGTGTGATCTTTCTTACATCGCAGGCTAAGGCAGCCGAAATCGATGCGGCATCGCAGGGCATCGTTGAAGCCGGTGCTCCCCCCTACGAGCTGCTCACCATCGAAGCGCTCGGCCTCGATGTCGCGCCAACCGACGTTCGAGAAATGCCGGATGGTCGGATTCTGCTCGTCGCGGGCACGCAGCTCGCGTTAGGCGATGGCGCGAGGTGGCGGATCTACAATCAAGCTGCGAGTGACTCACGCATTTCGGTTAGGAGTGCGGGTGTAGATCGCGACGGCGCCATCTATGTGCCAACGTCAGAAGGTGTAGCGCGCGTCGTGTTCTCAGAAGACGGCCATTGGCGGCCGCAGCATGTGGTCGCCTGGTCCGCGGCGCAGGACAGTCAACTTCTCCTTCCCGAAGCGAAAATGGAAACGGTGGGCGACCAGTGGCTCTGGTATTCCCTCACTGGCGCAGTGCTGTCCTGGCGTCCCGGACAGCAGATGAAGTTGCTCGGTTTTTCCAACACCATCGAAACGGTCTTCAAGTTCGAGAACGATCTGTATGTCAGCGAAGGCGCGGGCGGCTCACTCCGGCGTCTCGAATCCGGCGCGGGTGAGGTGGTGAGATCAGAGGGCACGCTGAGCGCGATCACTGCCACGCAAGCATTGAGCCCCGGACAACTGCTCGTCGGTACCCAGGGTCGTGGGCTACAGATATACGACGGAACGACTACGCGCACGTTCAGCTCCGATGAAGTCTTCACAGGTGAGCAAAGGATCAACGCTCTTTGCCGCACGGAAGGCGGCTTTCTCGCCGCTGCGGTTGAGGGTTCGGGGCTCGTCTTTTTCCGCGAGAATGGACGCGTCGTACAGGTTCTAGACCGGGTCTCGGACAGCCGCTTCACACGTATCAAGCATCTGATCAATACCGCGGGCGGTGTCGTATGGGGGTTGCTCGATGCAGGGGTGTTGCGAGTCCAGTTTCCGTCGAAGGTTGGCAACTTCGAAGCGCAGTTCACCAACGGAATGACCACGGCTCACCCGTACCGCTTCGACGGCAAACTATGGCTACTTGCGGACGGCCGACTGTACCGTGGTGTTTACAACTCTTCCGGTCGCATGATCAGTCTCGAGCTCGACAGTCCGCGTGGCATCTTCGTCAACGCATTTTCCGGCGCACTCGGTGTCGCTGTAGCGGGCACTGAACAAGGTGCATTCGTTCGCGATTCGGGCGGATGGCGCCTGTTCGCGCCCGATGCTCAGTCTCTGAGAATCATCGAAGGGCAGTCTTCGCAGCAAGGCTGGTTCTACATGGCGCGTAACGAGGTCGGGTGGATCCGCCGCGAAGGAGATCGCCTCGTTCGGTCCGGACGTCAAACGGTGAAAGATCTCACCACGACGTTCAACAAACCTGTGATCGATGGCAGCGGTCGCATCTGGCTCGAGCTCGGTAGCGGCCGCATTGCCAGCGTTGAACTGCGCAGCGGCATACCGAATGTGCAGTTCTTCAGCGAGCAGCAAGGTGTGCCAGCCAGCTGGCCGCAACTATTTGTCGATGAGGGTGACATCACGGCCAATATGGGCGAGCGCTTCTGGCGCTTCGACGAGACTGCGCAACGCTTCGTGCACGACGATAGATTCCTCACGAAGGTTCCTGGCGTTAAGAAAGTATTCGGACGACCTGGCGTGGATGCGCGTGGGCGTCTGTGGATCGTCGGCGATGGCGAGCTGCAGATTCGCGCGCAGCGCGCAGGTCGATGGTCGGATCTCATCTCAACCGTACCGCTGAACTTCGCTCCCTACTTTCCGACCTTCGAGCGCGATGGCGTCACCTGGCTGCATGCTCAATCTTATCTCGCGCGATTCGACCCTCGCATGCCCACTCCAGCGCCAGCGCGGCTCAGCGCGCTGGTGACGGAAGTCAGCGTGGCGCAGGACAGGCGGCACTTCTTCGCAGTGGACAATCCTCTGCCGCGACTGCCGTATGAGGAGAACACGCTGGTCATACGCTACAGCGCGATAGGGAAGACGTTCGCCTCGCCGCTTACATTCGAGACTCGGCTGGAAGGTGACGGGAATCCTGGTTGGGCATCGGTCGGCAGTGCGGGCTCGACGGTGCTGGATGAGCTCGACGAAGGCGATTACGTGCTCCGCGTCCGACCGCGGCAGGGTGGCGTGATCGGCGACGAAGACTCCATCGCGTTCTCGATCGCCGCACCCTGGTATCGAACGCCGCTTGCTTACTTCAGCTCCGTGGCCACCGTTGTCTCTCTGATCCTGGTGACGGTGTGGCTGTTGACGCTGTTCGAGCGCCGCAAAAGGAACCAGCTCGAGCAACTCGTCGCCGCACGAACAGGCGAGCTACAAGAGACGAACGTGCAGCTTGCGCATCAGATGGACGAGATTCGTGTGCTGACGCAAGCGATCGAACAAAGTCCGGTGGCGCTCTTCATCACTTCTCCGGAAGGAATCATCGAATACACCAATCCACGCACCTCGCTACTGACGGGACGTACTGCGGACGAATTGCTGGGCTTCAACCTCAATGCGCTACGTCCTTCGATCATCGCAAGCAGCAAGCGTAAGGAAATAGACGCGACGCTAGCGTGCGGGGAATCGTGGAGCGGCGAGCTGGCGCTCGAGCACAGCAGTGGGCGCATCATTCCCGTGCGCTCGACGCTTTCGCCCATCACCGGTCAGGACAAACGCATCCATCATCTCGTGATCGAGGACGACATCACCGAATGGGTCGAAGCTCAGGAGCGTCGTCGGCGTCTCGAGAGTCAGCTTGCGCATGCGCAGAAGATGGAAAGTATCGGAACCCTCGCCGGAGGCATCGCGCACGACTTCAACAATTTGCTGACGGGCATTCTGGGCTACAGCGAACTCGCGTGGATGAATGCCGAAGAGAAGACAGACAACACCGCCGAGATCGATCAGATCCGCAAGGCGGCCCTGCGGGCCAAGGATCTGGTGAATCAAATCCTAACCTTCTCGCGCAAGAACGAAGGCACACGAATCCCGCTCGACTTGCGGCGTCCCGTGGAGGAGGCGCTGAGACTCCTGCATAGCAGCGTGCCTCCGAGCATCGAGTTCGTACGCCAGTTGGAATCTGGCACCGTGCAGGCCGATGCCTCGCAGATTCATCAGATCGTCATCAATCTCTGCACCAACGCGCTGCACGCGATGTGTGAGGGGCGCGGGACGTTGACCGTCTACTTGAAGTCGGTGCGCGTCGACGAGAAGTTGGCAGATGAGATTCCGCATCTGCATCCCGGCATGTGGATGTGTCTGTCGGTGACCGATACCGGATATGGGATCGATGCCGCGATCCTTGAGCGCATCTTCGATCCGTTCTTCACGACCAAATCGCAAGGCAAGGGCACCGGACTTGGGCTTGCGATCGTGCAGGGTGCGGTCATGAATCATGGCGGTGCGATGCGAGTGCGCAGTCGGCCCGGTGATGGCACGACCTTCGAATTGTATTTCCCGCTGATTGACCAGCCGGTCGAGGAGCCCGCCGCCGTAGCGGCGCATGCGTTGATCAAAGGCAACGGCGAAGAGGTGCTGATCGTCGACGATGAGCCCCTCGTTGCCGAATACGCGCATACCTTGCTCGATCGCTACGGCTACCGCTGCACGTACTGCACCGATCCGCGCGATGCCTTAGCCGCGTTCAAGGCAGCGCCATCGCGCTTCAGCATCCTCATCACCGATCTGACCATGCCGCACCTCACCGGTGTGGATCTCATCGAGAGGATTCGCGCCATCAACGAGAATCTGCCAGTCATCATCCTTACGGGTTATGGAGACAAGGCGCGACGCGAACAGATTGCCGAGTACTCGCGATGCGAACTGCTGCAAAAACCGGTCAGCGGCGAGGAATTGTTGCGGCGGATGGCGGAATTGATCCGCAGGCCCGTGCCATCGCTGGAATCAGATTCACTACCAGCAGAGTAATCACAGGATGGAGCAGTCGATCGCTTCAACCCCATCGGTTCGCATTCTTCGGCCATCCCGGACGCTGCACACGTACGACGCAGAATCTTTGCCCGGTCGGAGCTTGCATGACCACCCAGCGTTCCAGACGTTCAACGATCGTTGCGCCGAGCGCTTCCAGACGAGCGACTTCAGCTGGGATGTTATCTGTTTCGATGTCCAGGTGAACTCTGCTGGCGTGCTCGACACGCTGTATCTGCACGATGGGCTCATCGGATGGCGTCGCCAACATTCGATAGTTGCCGCGAGTACCTGGGTGATTGGCGTCTATAGGCCGACCTAACGCTTCAGCCCAGAAGCTGGCAGCGTCATCTACATCCGGTGTGTTGCAGTCGATCAACAGCGCGCACAGTCGTGAGTGATGCATGGCTTCAGCCTCCGTGGATTGAATCGGATGTTTGTTGCTAGCCGAACATTGGTGCCGAAGAAAAGCTCGTGGCAGCACCACGAGACCACCCAGTCGCGCCTCGCAATACGCCCCTGACTTCAGCACTCGATGACGTTCACCGCGAGTCCGCCGCGCGAGGTCTCTTTGTATTTGGTCTTCATGTCGGCGCCGGTTTCGCGCATGGTCTTGATGACTTTATCGAGCGACACGTAGTGAGTGCCGTCGCCACGCAATGCCATGCGTGCTGCATTGATGGCCTTGACCGATGCGATCGCGTTGCGTTCGATGCAGGGAATCTGCACCAGACCGCCCACAGGATCGCAGGTGAGTCCGAGGTGATGCTCCATACCTATCTCGGCCGCGTTCTCGACCTGGCGCGGCGTACCTCCGAGCACTGCGCACAAAGCGCCCGCTGCCATCGAGCAGGCAACGCCGACCTCGCCCTGACATCCGACCTCCGCTCCTGAGATAGATGCGTTCTCCTTATAAAGAATGCCGATCGCTGCCGCGGTCAGCAGGAAATCGATGACGCCTGTGTCACTCGCGTTTTGAATGAAGTGTGCGTAATAGTGAAGTACCGCAGGAACGATGCCCGCCGCGCCATTCGTGGGTGCAGTGACAACGCGTCCGCCCGCGGCGTTCTCCTCATTCACCGCGAGGGCGAACAGGTTGACCCAATCGAGCACGATCAGATGATCTTGCGCCGCAGCCTCGATGTTCGTTGAGAGCTGTCGATACAGATCGGGTGCCCTGCGCTTCACTTTGTAGCCGCCCGGCAGAACGCCTTCGTTGTTGCAGCCGCGCTTCACGCACTCCTGCATGACATTCCAGATTCTGAGCAGCCCCGCATCGATCTGTTCATCGCTGCGCCAGTGACGCTCGTTGCGCCTCATGACCTCGGCGATCGAAATTCCATGCTGTTCGCACACAGCCAGCAACTCATCGCCGGTGTGAAACGGGTACGGAAGAATTGTCGTGTCCGGTGCGATCTTTTTATGCAGAGCACCATCGGCAGCGACTTCCGCACTGACCACGAATCCTCCGCCCACCGAGTAATACGTCCGATTCGTAAGTTCTTCGCCAGATTGACCGAACGCGCTGAAGCTCATGCCATTGGAATGTAGCGGCAACGTGTCACGACGATTGAATATCAGATCAGTCTTCTCGTTGAACGGGATCGATTGGCGCCCGAACACATTGAGTCGCATGTGGTCGCGAATCTCTGTCAGATAAGCAGGCACTGCGTCCACATCGACCGTGTCGGGCTCATGCCCAGACAAGCCTAGAAGAATGGCCTTGTCGCTCCCGTGACCTTTGCCTGTCGCGCCGAGTGAGCCGTAGAGCTCGACACGGATGCGCGCGAGATTTGAAAGATGACCTTCATTCGCCAGGCGTTCGGCAAACAATCGCGCAGCTCGCATCGGCCCCACCGTATGAGAGCTCGAAGGTCCGATGCCAATCTTGAAAAGATCGAAAGCGCTGACAGCCATGATTACGAGAGATTCATCCGGTTGTGTACATATGAGCAACGCAAGCGGCGGAGACTGCACGATCATACCGCCAAGTTGTCGGTCGCAAGTCCGGGCCGCACCTGGGCGCAATGTCGCTGCGACGTTCAGCGCGGCTGAGGCATCAAGTGTCTGGAAACTCCTTGCAAGGATGCGCCGGATGCATGGCGCCTCTCATCGTGGTCTGTCTTAATTTCTCAAATACAAGGTGAGCCTGTGTATTCCAGCCGAATGAAAATCGCATGTGTCCTGCTCAGCTTGCTGGCGGTTGTATGCAGTGCCTCTGCTGGCCCCATCGATGCTCGCGAAATTGCGTCGATCAAAGCCGAGATCGCGAAGCGCGCGGCGGGCGATGAATTCTCCGGAGCGGTGTTGATCTGCCGAGGGCAACACACCTGGCTTGAAGCTGCTTACAACTACGCAAATCGAGAGGACAAGGTCCGGAACACGCCTCAGACGCGATTTCGCTTTGGCTCCATGGGCAAGATGTTCACTGCGGTGGCGATCATGCAGCTGATTGAATCGGGCAATGTCAGCCTGACGGACCCGATCTCGAAATTTCTCCCTGATTACCCCAATCCAGAAGTTGCCAAGGTCACAGTCGAGCAGTTGCTGACACATACGGCTGGCACGGGCGATATCTTCGGCCCCGAGTTCATGGAGCATCGTCTGGAGCTGAAAGAGCTCAGCGACTATGTGCAACTGTACGGAAAGCGTGGACTGCGCTTCGCCCCGGGCAGTCAACACGAGTACAGCAACTACGGTTTCATCTTGCTGGGCCGGATCATCGAAACGGTGAGCGGACAAAGCTATTACGACTTCGTGCGTGAGCATGTGTTCGAGCCTGCAGGAATGACTTCGACGGACAACTTGCCCGAGAACACTCAGATCGCGAACCTCGCAGTTGCTTACACGCACGCCGCACCGCCAGGTCCACGGATGCGTGGTCCCGGTCCCGGCGAAGGCCAAGGTGCAGGTCGAGGTCCTGGTCCTGGTCCTGGTCCTGGTCGACCTCGATCTGACAACGGCCCTTTGCGCCCAGCCGATGACCTCCTTCCGTATCGCGGCACTTCGGCAGGCGGCGGCTACACCACGGTTTCCGATCTCGCGAAATTCGCAACGGCATTGCTCAATCATCAGCTAGTGAATCCGGAGCTGACGACGCTGATGACGACGGGCAAGGTGAACACACCGAATCCGGGATTGAAGTACGCCTACGGATTCGAAGACGAAACTACCCCTGAGGGTGAACGTCGCATCGGGCACGGTGGCGGTGCGCCAGGCATGAACGGACTTCTGTGGATCTACCCCACGTCCAATGTTTTCGTTGTCGTGCTCGCCAATCTGGATCCGCCTGCCGCGCAAGACGTGGGCCACTTCATCGCCGAGCAACTCGCGACGAAGTAGTCAAATCGCCGAAAGAGGCTGGACAGCCGATGATTCGCATTTTGTGCGGTAGATTTCTTTTGCGAATGGCGTCTAACGCGCATGACGCCTACCCACTCTTCTGCAGCATTGCTACTGCTTGCACTTGCTGCAGCACATGCATCGCCGGCACGAGCGGTCGAGGATATCGAGTTCGTCCAGGAACACTTACCCGAGGTCGCGATGGACAATCGCTACGCGACCCTGCCGTTGTGGTCGAGTCATCGCGAAGTGCCCTGGGATTTCGTGGCTCAGGTGGCCTACTCCAATGCCAGCACCGGTGAGCTCAGCATCAGCGGGCCCTTGCTATCGTTCGGTGTCATTCGCGAACTGAACGATCGATGGAGCGTCGAAGCCACACTGTTTGGTGATCGACTCAATCTGGCCGGGAACAACGACTATCGCCCGCTGCAAACGTTGTTCGCGCCGAGCACGCCTTTAGTACGACCCGCGCCTGCGCGATTCGATCATCTGGACGGCACCATGAATCACCTGGGTGCTTCGTTCACCGCAGCACGCTTTTCACCTGAAGGCTGGCTCGGTGCGCACCGATGGATTGCTGGCTTGATCATCGAGCAGGTGAAGCTTTCGGACTACGCGCTTGACTACGAAATCCTGGATGGCCCGGACATCGGCACGCGAGGTACCATCGATTTCAACGCGACTTATCGGCATCTCACTCCGGTCGCTGGCATCGAATTTCCGCGTCGTGGATCTCGCTGGAGCTACGACACCACGCTGCTATTCGCGTTGCCGCTTCCGAGAAGGGGCGTTGTCGGTCATATCACTGGCCCCGGATTCGACATTCACGGCGACACTGCCGACGTCGGTAATGGCAAACACTTCGGCGATTCGTCGATCACACTCGGCTTCGATGTCACTTATGAACCAGCGCATCTCACCGTGGGCCTGGGCACTCTACTTACGCAGCGATTGGTAGAGCCCGTGGTTCATAGAGGTATCGAGGCTGACTGGGTCCTCAACCTTCGTGTGGAGTACTAACCTCCTCGAGAAAACCGTTCGCCGTCAGTCGGCCGACGAACGGGTCGCTGCTCAGCGTTTCGTTGCCCAGCATCGCGCAATGCAACACATGGCTGCGATACACGATCAGCCGATTGAACACGCACTCCACCTCGCCGATCAGCTCGTAGTGCTTCGATGCGGCAAAGGCAGCGAGTTCAGGCAACTGCTTCAACTCTGATTTTGCAAGCTGTGCATAGTGATCATCGCGCGCGCCATCCACCGATTCATAACTCGTGCTGCGGTGACGAAAGAATCCCGTGCCGCCGAATGAACCCTGACACAAGTAGTGAACCATCGCGAGACGGTCTGGCTCACACGAGTCATGATGAGGGACCTTCTGGATCGGAGTCGCATCGCGTGCCTGCGTGGTCGCCAAACCAAAGAAGCCGAAATATTTCAAATGAGCGTTTGCAGGCAGACCGAAGGCTGCCTCGAGCGGTCCACGCAGCGCAGTCACGACCGTTTGATAGTAAGCCTCAGGCAAGCGCGCATTGATCCCCGGATAGTGCGTGTGCTCAGGTGTGTACCACTGCGTGGCACTCGCCTGCTCAATGAGCTGCTGCGGATCCGCCAGAACGTCATCGACGATCAACACGGACTGCTGCTCTTGCCCGAGACGTTGCAGACGTACGCTGATTGAACTTCCGAGCAACATCGTTCGCGAAGCAAGCGCGTTCATGATTTCAGGAAAGCCATCTTCAGCTGCTGCTTGAGTTTCGCACGCATCGATCCGCTCATCGCGCCGAGCGCGCCTTGCAGCTCTGGCGGAATGTGCGCGACTGAATCCTGCTCGTCGCTTCGAAAAATGTGCGTTTCGAACATCGCCTTCCAATAAGCGCGCTCGCCCGGTGGCAGGTCTTTCAACGCAAGCAAAGCGGTGAGGAAACAATCGTTGGCATTCTCGAGTCCCGCGCCCTTGTCGCCCCACCAGTAATTGACCATTGCGTTGTAAGGATCCAGTGAGGTGACGTGATGCCACCAATACTTCGGAATGAAGATCGCATCGCCCGCGTCGAGATGAGCCACGCATGCTCTTGAGAGCGCCTGCCGAAAGCGTGGATAGCGATCGAAATCGGGAGACTCTGGATTCACCAATGACAACGGCGGCGGATTATCGAGGGGCCCGATGTATAAATTCCCCACCTGCTCGGGCGGAAACAGCAGGAACCTGCGGCGACCCGCGATCACACACGCGAGGTTGTGATCGCGATCGTTGTGCGTCTGAGTACGCACCGGACCGCCCAGCCACAGTCGCGGCATGACAGTCGGCGGTATCAGCGCCAACGCATTCTGTCGAACGAACTCGGGCAGATGCGTCGAGAGTGGCAGCATTTGAATTGCAAGAAATGGCGCATTCGGCTGTGTCATGAAACGCTCGATGAGATCGAGCGTTTCGGAAATCCTCGCTTGCCGCTTCGAGAAATTGAAATCGCGCAGGTCGGGTGAGTAGAAATACCAGCCGCTTGTACTCGGTGGT
>JBJMWN010000383.1:0-15623 GCA_045810085.1 Povalibacter sp.
TCCGCCACTGACCCACCGACTTGCGTCGGAAGTTCTTTTCGCAACGCTCAAAAACATGGATGTTTTTGTGCGAGCCTACACGGACGTATTCACGGCGTTTGCGGAAAAGAACTTGCGGCGCGAGGCGGTGCGCGCCACCACGAGATTTTGAGATAGGTTCTAGTCGCCGAGCGCCGAACGCAAGGCCGCGATTTCGTCTTTGCAGTCGCTGGTGATCTGAACGCACTTGGCGTTATCGAGCCCGATGCGCCAGAAGGCTTTGACACCTTGCATGTTGAGTTCGAGATCCGTCTCATGCCCCGCAAAGCCGGACATCATCACTGCAACCGTCAGCACGTCGCACACATCGGGCTGGCCCGGCGTGCGATCGATGTTCTCGTGATCCGACACGGCTTCCGAGATGTGCTCCGGAAAGCCCCAGTTCTCGACGATCGCTTTGCCGACGTTCGAGTGCCAGTCACGCATCACCTGGTTGAGCGTCGCTGAATCCTTGAACAGGTTTCCATGCCGATTCGCTCGCGCAAGTATGTAGATCTTGCCTACGTTGTGCAGCAGACCGGCGAGCATGCATTCGTCCGCGTTGATCTTGGTCGCATGCGACGCAACGGCGTAGGCCAGCGCCGCAACCATGGTCGCTTCCTGCCACAGACCTTCCAGCTCTTTCGAGATGTGTCGCAGCTCCGAAGCGCGACGCAACTGTGCAATTGCGAAAGACACCGCAGCCGTACGCACATTGTTGTGTCCGATACGGTTCACCGCGCTTTTCAATTCGGAAATCGTCCGGCCACCGCGATTCAGCGCGACAGAGTTCGCCAGCGTGAACACACGAGCCGCGAGACCGGCATCCGAGCCGACCACGCGCGCGATCTGATCGTTCGAGACACCTTCGTCTGCGAGCACTTTGCGCACGCGTACCGCGACGTCCGGAAACGATGGCAGCTCGACACGGCCTTTGGAAACTTCTTCAGCCAGTTCCGCGACGAACTGAAATGCCATCGCATTGCCCGAAGGCACAGTGGCTTCGTCTGAAGGTGCAGCGGGATTAGGACTAGTCATACCGGCGATATCGGCAGGTTCACAACAAGCTTGAGAGATGTGAGGCCAATCGTGAGGGAATCAGAGCGGGCTCATGTTCCCGCGAATTCTGTCATCTCGACGAGCCCTACTATCTCAATCGGCTGTCCTGGCGTGCTGGACCAGCGTCGCATTTCGGAGATCTGTCACGCATGAACGTGACGTCGATTCTCATGCTTCGCGTCGCGCCGGCTCTTTTGTTCCGCCATCCGATGTCAGTGCCAGAATCTGTGCAGGGATTCGATGAAGCGGCAATACGTGCTCGGCAGCTCCGAGCTTGAAGGCTGCTCCCGGCATTCCCCACACGACGCTGCTCGCTTCGTCTTGCACGATGGTGCCCGCGCCCGCCTCCAACATTTCCTTCAGGCCACGCGCGCCGTCATCGCCCATACCGGTGAGGATCACGCCCGTCGCATTCGGGCCCACATTCTGAGCGACCGATCGAAACATTACATCGACACTCGGCCGATGACGGTTCACATGGAGACCGTCGCTCAAACGACAGCGATAACGCGCACCGTCGCGCTCCACCAGCAAATGACGATCGCCAGGCGCGATGTAGACGTGTCCGGGAAGAATGTATTGCCCATCCTGAGCTTCGCAGACCGACATCGCCGAACTGCGATTCACGCGATCTGCGAAAGGTTTGCTGAATGCAGCCGGGATGTGCTGCGAAATGACCACCGCGGGTGCGTCTGCAGGCAGGACTTCCAATACTTCGCGAATCGCTTCAGTGCCACCGGTCGACGCGCCGATCGCGATGATGCGATCCGTGGTACGCAACACCCGATGACCACTTCTGGCCGGAAGTACGGCATCGGCACTGCGGCGTTCGTCTACTTTCTGCAGCACCGCCCTCGGCGCGGATGCGCGAGGATTCACACGGGCCGAAGCGGCCATTCTGATTTTAGCGATCAGCTCATCGGCATAATTCGCCAGGCTTCCGGCAACGTCTACTTTGGGCTTCGATACGAAATCGACGGCACCGAGCTCCAACGCGCGCAATGTAATTTCCGCACCGTGCTGAGTCAGCGACGACACCATGACGACGGGCATCGGACGCAAGCGCATCAGGTTCTCGAGAAAGGTGATGCCATCCATCCGCGGCATCTCGACGTCGAGAGTGATCACATCGGGATTGAGCTGTTTGATCTTTTCGCGCGCCGCGTACGGATCCGCCGCCGTGCCGACGATTTCGATCTCGCGGTCCTTGCTCAACATTTCTGTGAGCAGTTTCCTAACGAGCGCGGAGTCATCAACGATGAGTGTCTTGATGGGCATATGGACCGTCTGATGCGTGAGCGTGACCGCAGAGGAATGCTGGCGACGCCGCAAGGCGACTCACCCACTCCTTCAACTTCGGACTCAACTCATCGCATCACCTCGTTAGAACAGATCGATCTCACCCGCCACAGGCGCCTTCTCGATACCCGAGAGGTACTTCTGTTCGTGCGAGGCGATGTCGGCATGGCGCGAGGTCAGATGACGTACCCGCACCCGACCGGACGTTGGAAAATACTGGACATGACGTGGACAGATGTCGCCGACGTCTTCGGATGTAACGTTCAGACCTTCCGAACGCAGAAACTCCCGCACGAATTCGACATTGTGGTTGCCGACATCGATCAGGCTCGACAGCACTTTGCCGCCGCCGAAGATCTTCACTTCGAGATCACTGCGACTACCGCCAACGCTCAGGATGCGATTGATCAGCTGTTCCATCGAGGCAGAGCCATAACGTGTGGCACGGCCAGCGATGCTGCCCCAGGTGTCGTTCTCGTGTCCGCTCGGACGCGGCAACATGAAGTGATTCATGCCACCAATGTTTGTTCGCGGATTGCGAATGCACGCCGATACGCAGGAACCCAGCACGGTGTCGAGCACCTCTTCATTCCGGGTCACGTAGAAATCGCCGGGCAGTAGTTTGGCGATGATCTGTCCCGTCGAGTTTCGATAGCGTCGAATGGCTTCGAAACCCGGCAGCGATCGCGGCAGCTCAGCGGTGCTTTGCGATTCAGTCCGCATTGCCTGCGCCTCCGCGCTTGCGATAGATGGTCTTGCCGACCAACTGGAACGGTGCGGTGCCGGCGTGAATCGATTCGGAATGCCCGAGGCAGAGATAGCCGCTCGGCGCCAGCAAGGAGGCAAAGCGTGAGACCAGACGCTCGCGCGTAGGCTGGTCGAAATAGATCATCACGTTGCGACAGAAGATGATGTCGAACGGGCCCGTCATCGGCCAGCTCTGTTGCAGGTTCAGTGTCCGGAACGTCACGAATCGTGCGATATCTGGCTGCACCATCGCCTGTCCCGAGTTCGCACCGATGCCTCGACGGAAGCAGCGACGCAGACGCGCGTCTGGGACCGCAGAGAGACGCTCGGTCGAATAGATCCCCTGCTGCGCGGAGGCAATGACATCGCTATCGATGTCGGTTGCCAGAATCTTCGCATCCCAACGTTCCGTTGAAGGCAGCGCCTCAGCGAGAACCATGGCGATGCAGTACGGCTCTTCACCTGTCGAGCAACCCGCCGACCAGATACGCAGACGACGCGCTTGCTGGTTACGCTTGAGCGCTTCCGGAATCATGTAGGAGGCTAACGCCTCGAAGTGATGGTTCTCGCGAAAGAAGGCGGTGACGTTTGTCGTCAACGCATTGATCAGGCCAACGAGTTCTTCCGGCCCTGAGTTGCGAACATGCTCGCAGTAGGATTCGTAAGTGGGCAGCCCGAGCTCACGCAAGCGTCGCGCGAGTCGTCCCTGCACCAGCTGTCGCTTGTTCGGACCGAGAATGATTCCCGCGTTTTCCGCGATCACATGCCGGATGAACTCGAATTCCTTGTCGCCCAGCAGCGGACCGAAGGCCGAACCGTCGACGGGGAGCGAAGCGTCGCCTGAATTTGCAGCGATGGAGTGCATGGATGAGGATCGGACGAGCAAGCCTTCCAATTCCAGCCCGCGATGACTTATCAACGCTGCGCCGAAACGTCTGCTCTTGTGTCTCCGCTCGCCCTCCCCGGTCGCTTCGTTCAGCCGTTGGCAGCGGCAGCCATGGGCGGCGCTCCCGCGACGTCCACGCCGATAAGCGTATCGATATCGAGCAGCATGACCATGCGTCCCGATACTGCCGCCAATCCCGCGATGAACTCAGTACTGACCTGTGCACCCAGCTCGGGCGCCGGTTTGATGTCGGCTGATGCGACGTCGATGACGTCAGAAACGCCATCCACCACCACACCAATGTCACGCCTGCCCGCTGCGGACTCGACCGAGAGAACGATGATGACCGTGAGCGGCGTGTATTCGGCACGATCAAGATTGAAGCGCATGCGCATATCGACGATCGGCACGATCGAACCACGCAGGTTCAGTACACCCAACACGTGAGCAGGTGCCTGGGGAATGCGCGTCACCGTGGAGTAGCCGCGGATTTCCTGAACTCGCAGGATGTCCACGCCGTAGGTCTCATCGCCCAGAGTGAACGTAAGCACCTGATGCGAGCTGGCGTCGACCGCTGCGTTCCGGCTCTCTGCAACCTGCGTATTCATCGCTCTGTGATCCTTCAATCTCGGTCTATTTGCTTGGATATCGGCGCGGCCGCCCATGGCACGAGTAAGGCAAATGCCTCATCGATGCGCGGGCGTTCGCTGGTTTAAAACTCCTGCCACATGCTGTCATCCCCGCTGGCACGGGCCATCGGAGCCGGAGCAACCTTCTTCACAGAACCCATTGGTTTGACAGGAGCAGGACGCCGAGCCGGTTGCTGCTGCTCGATATGAACCACCGGCGCCGCATACGAAACAGGAGCGGCACCGCCGGTGCGGAAGTAGCCGATCTGCGTGACGAGCTGCATGGACTGCTGTTCCATGGATTTGCTGGCGGCAGACGCCTGCTCGACGAGCGCCGCGTTCTGCTGAGTGACGCTATCCATCTGCGTAACCGCGTTGTTGACCTGCTCGATACCGGCCGACTGCTCTTCGCTGGCGGCTGCAATTTCGGCAACGATGTCGGTGACCTTCTTGACGCTTTCCATGATCTCGGAAAGTGTCTGACCGGATTCGTCCACGAGCTCGGATCCGACCTTCACCTTGTCCACGGAGTCCTTGATCAGCTCCTTGATTTCCTTCGCGGCGCTGGCGCTGCGCTGCGCGAGATTGCGCACTTCAGTTGCTACGACTGCGAAGCCTCGACCCTGCTCACCGGCGCGAGCTGCTTCGACAGCAGCATTCAAGGCCAGCAAATTGGTCTGGAACGCGATCTCGTCGATCACGCTGATGATGTCTGCAATCTTGCGGCTCGCGGAGTTGATCTCGCCCATGGCGCTGATCGCGCGGTGCACGACGGCGCCGCCCTTCTCTGCCTGTTCGCGTGCTCCCACTGCAAGTTGATTCGCCTGGCGCGCATTGTCCGCATTCTGTTTCACAGTCGCGGTCATCTCTTCCATGCTCGACGCTGTTTCTTCCAGCGCTGCTGCCTGCTGCTGCGTGCGTTGCGAGAGATCATCGTTGCCATGTGACAACTGGCGAGCTGCGGATCCGACTGCGTCCGCGCTGCCTCGCACGCCACTGACGATATCGACCAGCTTGGAGTCCATGCGCTTGAGCGACTCGAGCAGGCGACCGAGCTCATCCTCCGTCTCTGCACTCACCTGATTACCGAGTTCACCACTAGCGATACGATCAGCAATGCTCACCGCGGTGTTCAAGGTGCTGACGATCGAGCGCACGAGCAGGAAGCCGAGGAGACCGGCGAGGCCGATGCCCACAATGATGGCGCCAATGATGATCGCGCTGTTGCGCTTGAAATCCTTTTCTGCGCCCGTGCGCATTTCCTGGGCGACTTCGATCTGCGTTCTGAGCAGTGCTTCGCTCGCTTCCGTCATTTTGTCGTAGGTCGGACGAGCTTTTTCGATCAGCAGGCTCTCAGCCTTGTCGAACGTACCGGCCTGCGCAGCCAGCAACGATTCCTGGACGAGCGAGAGGACTTCGTTGCCATAGCGGCCGAGGTCATCCGCGATCTGCCGTTCTTTGTCCGTGAGCTCGGTTGCGTGCAGTTTCGACGCAAGGTCTTTGACCTGCACTTCACGCTCTTTCACGAGGTCCAGCGCGGTCTTCACTGCGGCAGCGTCCTGACGAATCACGACATCCTCTGCCTTGGTGAGGATCTCGCGGTCGTAGGACTCGAATGAACCGACCCAGCCGGTGGGCATGAAGCGGTTGGAGAAGATGGCATCCAGATCGTGATTGCTGGATTTGGTACCGCTCAATCCCACTGCGCCCACGGCAACGAGAATGGCTGCGCTGATTGCGAGCGTAACGTAGAGCTTCGCCTTCACGCTCATGTTCAAAATACTCATAACGATTCCTGTAGTACTTGCGTTGAGATCCGAATGACGTTCTTCAGGCCGCGACTCGCTGTGCGGCCACCCGGATGAGTCCTGCCACGTCGAGAATCAGCGCGACGGACCCATCGCCCAGGATGGTTGCTCCGGAGACGCCATCCACGCGGCGGAAATTGGTTTCAAGCGATTTGATGACGACTTGCTGTTGACCCAGCAGATCGTCCACGAACAGACCGACGCGGCGCCCCTCACCTTCCACGACCATGATCAGCCCCTCATGCAGCTGTGTGGTACGCGGCTTGACGCCGAACACGTCATGCACTCGCACGACTGGCAGATAGCGATCGCGGAACCAGAACACTTCTCCCTGGCCTGCAACGCGATTGACCATGCCTGGCTTCAACTGCAGCGATTCAATGATCGTGATGAGCGGCACGATGTAGCTTTCGGTACCGACCGACACCGATTGACCATCGACGATGGCGAGGGTCAGCGGCAACGTGATGATGAAACGTGAGCCTTTGCCAAGCTCCGAGCGCACTTCGATCGTGCCGCCCAGATCCTTGATGTTCCGTCGTACGACGTCCATGCCGACACCGCGACCGGAAATGTCAGTCGTCTGTTCAGCCGTCGAGAAGCCCGCCAGGAAAATCAGTTCGAAAATTTCGTCGTCGCCGAGCACTTCATTAGGACCGATCAGTCCGCGCGAACGAGCTTTCGCGACGATGCGTTCCTTGTTGAGGCCGCCACCGTCGTCGCCGACTTCGACAGTGATATTTCCACCCTTGTGGTAGGCCTCGAGATACACCGTACCCGTGGCGGACTTGCCCGCCGCCGCACGCACGTCTGGCATTTCGATGCCGTGGTCGACGCTATTGCGTACCAGATGCACCAGCGGATCGCCGATCTTCTCGAGCACGGTCTTGTCGAGTTCGGTCTGATCGCCCGTCACCTTGAGATCGACGTGCTTGCCCAACCGCTGGCTCAGATCGCGAACCATTCGTGGAAACCGGCTGAACACGAAGCTGATCGGCAACATGCGCACGCGCATGACGCTTTCCTGCAGTTCACGCACATTACGTTCGAGCTGAGCGAGACCGGCGCGCAGCTGCTCGGCGACAGTGCCTTCCATGCGCGTTCCCAGCTGCGTCAGCATGGATTGAGTGATCACGAGCTCACCGACCGTATTCATCAGCTCGTCGATCTTCTCAGTGCTGACACGGATCGAGCCGCCATCTCCAAGCCCCTGCTTCGGAGCTTCGACGCTGTCGTGTGCGGGCACCGATGCAAGCTGCGGGCGCGCGGGTTCAGCGCGCTGCTCTGCTGGCTTTGCAGTCGGCACGGGAGCCGCGACGACTGCAGCGGGAGCCGGTGCCGCAGGTTTGATGCTCGCGACTGCGGGCGCTGAGGTCTCTTCAGAAATCTTCAGTTCGCAATCGCCCTCTGCCCAATCAAAGATCTGCTCGATGACTTCGCGCGTCACTTCGGTGTCGATACGCAGATCCCAAGAAAGGAAACACGATTCCGGATCCAGCAGATCGAGTTGCGGCACATTGCGCGCATCGACCGACACCTGAAGATCACCCAGTTCCGACAGCTCACGCAGCATGCGCAACGGATCGTTGCCATGCACGAACAGCTGCGGATATGGTTTGAACAGGACTCGCCAGGAGCGACCCGCTTTCTTTGCAGGTTCGGCCGCAACACTTGCAGCAACCGCGGGCGCTTCAGGTACAGCAGGAGTCGGCGCTGCGGCAGCGGCATTCTTCTGCACGATCGCAAGCTCGAGATCGAACTGCAGATCGGCGACGCGCTGCGCATCGACCGGTGTCTTGTGCTGAACGGCACGCAACATGTCGCGCATGACATCGACGGATCGCAGCAGCAGATCAGTGATACCGCGCGTCACGTTCATGCGATTGCCACGCAGCTCATCGAGCAGCGTTTCGCAGGTGTGAGTGAACGATGCGACCTCAGAGAAACCAAACGTGGCGCTGCCGCCTTTGATCGAGTGAGCGACACGGAAGATCGTGCCGATCAGCTCGGGTTCGGGTGCACCGACGGTCAGCTTGAGCAGTGCGGCCTCCATCGAATCGAGCGCTTCGAAGCTCTCATCGAAGAAGGCATCATGAAATTGAGCCAGATCGAGTGCCATGATTACCTCAGCACGCGCTGCATGGTCGCAACCAGCAGCTCGGGATCAAAGGGTTTCACGATCCAGCCCGTCGCACCCGCCGCCTTGCCCTCGCGCTTGCGATCCGCGGAGGACTCAGTGGTCAGCATCAGAATCGGAGTGTGCTTGTAGGCCGATTCGGCGCGCAGGGCGCGAATCAGCGAGATGCCGTCCATGCGTGGCATGTTCACGTCGGACAACACCAGGTCGAACGATTGCGAGCGCGCGGCACTCAACGCTTCGTCGCCATCGCTCGCAGAGGTCACATTGAAGCCCGCACTCTTGAGTGTGAGCGCGACCATTTCGCGCATCGAAGGCGAATCGTCGACTGCGAGAATGTTTCTCATGCTGCAACCTCGGCAGAGCCCGGCAGACACAGCAGTTCGGTGACACCCAGGAGCTTGCTGGCTTCCAACACGGCAGCTGAAGGAGAATGCCAGGTGACTTCGCGATCCGCGCCGACGCGCTCACGCACGAAAGCGCAAAGCAACTGCATTGTCGCGGTGTCTACACGCTCGACCGCGCTTGCATCGATCACGACACCTGCCTGCATGTCTTTGAGCGCGATGAGAGAGTGCTTCAGCGCCAGCGCATCTTTCACCGTACAGTTGGATGCAAGCGAGACCGTGTTAGCCGACGCGTGGGTCGCGACAGCAGGTGCCGGTTCTTGGATCGGTGCACTCATGGCAACACTTTCCGGCTGCGCGCACGCTTCCTGAGCCTGCGCAGCAGTGCGAACTGCTGCGGCAATCACAGGTTCGGCTTTCGCCGCCTTCTTGCGTTTCTGAGCTTTTTTAACCGCCACGTGCTTCATCTCAGGATCTGACCTGATTTCACAGAACTGTGTGTCCTATCGGCATTGCGCCGAGGCCCTTTAGTCAGGCGGGGGTTCAGGTCAGGTCGGCGCGCGGGTTTGTGTCGTAATAGTGAGGTAGGTCGCAATGGAGGTGACGGCGAAGGGCATGCAGCGGCGTACGCATGCGCTCAAGGTAAGCATCTCGCAGCGCACGAGCGTGACTTGCATCACTCGGCTCATCGTCAGTGAAACGATTTCCTTTGCTTCAAAGCCGGCGTTTCTTCTCAAGGTTTTCCGCAAGTGGCCGCTAAATAGTAGACATACGTCACACCGGACGCCGTTTTCCCATGCGCATCGATCTCGCCACTGTTCGCAGCACAGGATTCGCGGGCCAAAGCCCCGCGGCTCTGCTGTCGGATTGGCGAGTGGGAGCGATCCTGCAAGCAACCGCAGTTCGCGATTCACGCAACGGCCAGCTCTGGTTGCAGATTGGAGATCTGCGCTATCCCGCACGACTCGCATCTGGCGATACGGAAGGACCTTCCGATGGTGAACGTCTCACCGTGCGCGTGCTTCGTAATAGTCCTGTGCTTGCACTCGAGGCGCTGAGTTCTGAGACGGCCGCTGGCACCGACGACGCAACGAGCGATGCGTTGCGACGTTATCTGCCACGCCAGGCCAGTCCCGCGCCTCTGCTGTCCAACCTGGCCTGGATTGCCAATGGCAAAGCAGATGCACAGAGCCAGTCCTTGCCCCCAGCAGTCACGCAAGCCGCATCGAAATAGTGGCAAGCCCTGCCTGATGCCCTCGCGCTGACCGACCCGGCAAGTCTGAAAAGTGCGATTGCGAAGTCAGGCGCATTTCTGGAATCGACACTCGCCACTGGTGATCGTCGCGCGATCGCTGCAATGGCGACGCAGGATCTCAAAGCTTTACTGCTGAACTTTGCACGCGTGCTGCGTGATCATGGCGCGCGTCCTGCCGCTGCTATGAGTGAAACCAGCGGCCACTCGCCGGTGCCGTTGTCCAACGGTCCGCTTTCGGCCTTGCCCCCTGCACCCGCGACGCTCGCAGTGCTCGATACCGCCAATCAGCAGCTGAATGAGTTGGCGCGACAAACCGACGGAGCACTCGCACGGATGACGACATTGCAGGTCGGCAGCGCTCCACAGGACACGCCAGTCCAGACGATGTTGCTTGAATTGCCGATGCGTCAGGGCGAGCGAACCAGCATCGTACGCATGCGCATCGAGCAGGATCGCTCACGCAAACACGATCCGTCCGCCGCTGACACCTGGTCGATCGAAGCGGCGATGGATCTCGGCGCGGTCGGCGCTCTCCACGCAAGAGTAGGACTGCAAGGTCATCGACTCAGCGTGCAATTGCGCGCCGAATCCGCAGCGGTCGTCGAGACGCTTGCAGCGCGCGCACCCGAACTCGAATCGCTGTTGCGAGAGTCGGGACTCGAGATCGATCGCGTCGTGTGTCTGCATGGCATGCCAGCAGGTGATGCAGGCGCACGCACCACACGCCTTCTGGACGTGCGAGCATGAGCGACAAACCCCACTCCTCTCTCGCGGTCGCACTTCACTACAACGGCAACGGTGCGCCTCGCATCATCGCGAAAGGCGGTGGCGTCGTCGCCGACAAAATCATCGAAACTGCCCGCGAACATCGCATTCCACTCGAAGAAGACGCCGCACTGGCTGCATCACTTTCACGACTGGATCTTGGAACCGAAGTGCCGCGAGAACTCTACGTGGCGGTTGCACACGTCCTGGCATTCGCTTGGGCGATCACGGGTAAGACGCGGTAGAGAGAACAACACTTTCTCAGCGAGGCACGACATCGAAGGCCACCGTCATGCGTCGGCTGCCCGTCTCGAACGGCACAGTTCCGTGCCACATATAAGAAGGAAAGAGCACCAGCATCCCCGGCTCTGGCCTGACGAAATGATCGGCGGTCAGCGCCGGCAGCCGAATACCGGGTTCGCCGAATTTCAGCCAACCCCATTTCCGCTCTTCGCTTTCGCGAGACATCTGCGGGATCTCGACATAGTAAGCAGAGCTGATCCAGCCGCGCGGATGAACATGGTTGAGGTGAAAGCCACCCGACTCAAGAAGGACTGACCACGATCCAGCGATCCGATAGCCGTGAGTCTTACGACGGCACGTGGGATGCTCGCGATCCTCTGCCAGCTTGTCGATGTACTCACTGATGTGAGGATCGATCATGTCGAAGAAGCTATTCACGACCGGGTTGTCCCGCGGCAGATCGTGTTCGGTCTGAGTTCCACCACGCAGACTTTGAGCGAGCGGACGTCGCGAACTGCGATGCAGATTCGACAAAGCTGCGCCGAGCGCTGCGTTGAACTCGTGAATAGAGCGAAAACCAGTAGGCGGCATCGGTCGATACACGCCGACGAACTTTTCATAATCGTGCAATTCGGCGTACCGCGGATCGCTCAGGATGCGTAACGCCGTCGCGCGATAAGCGATCAGCTCCTGATCGTCAGGGAGTTGGACGAGCAATTGCTCGCATCGAGTGAGCGCCTCCTCGCCTCGGGACAGTCGCAGCAGCGTTGGAATCAGATTGCGGCGGACAACGGGAGCTTCCGGCGCTCTCGCAATGGCTGCCTCGAGATACTGCAAAGCTTCCTTCGAGCGATCGAGACCTTCCAGAACGACTCCGATGGAAGTCAGAAAGCCAGCCGATTGCGGTGCCAGATTCAGTCCATCCTGAAGAATTTTGAGCGCTTGCTCCTGGTATCCCGCTTGTCTCAGCAAGTCAGCAGCAACCAGCCGCAACTTCAATTCACGTGGGAACGAGGCGATCGCCTGCCGCAGCGAGTCGAATGAGGCCAAATCCGCGCCACGTTGCCAGCGCAGCTGTGAAAGAACCACGTGCAACTGTGGCTCGGCAGGCCATCGCTTCAGCGCGTCGAACAGCAATGCTTCGGCTTGCGGAACACGACCTGTGGAATGCAAAGCACGCGCGCAATGAGCTGCAATCTGCGGAGAATCGAGGCTCTCAGTGGCAAGTTGCAAGAGGAGATCTGCCGCACCTTCGATGTCACCGCTTCGCTCCGCCGCGAGTGCCAGGAGCATTCGCAGATTTCTTGTCTCGCCCGTCTCGCTGATCCCATGCTCGGCGGCTTCGCGGGCAGCCTTCCAATCGCCGGCATTCAAGAAGCACTGGCCAAGCTGCAGCCATGCCTTCGCCTTCAGCTCTCGATCGGCCAACCCACGCACCTCATTGGCCGCAAGCTCGAGCGCCCCGGATTCGAGATAACGCACCAATGAAGCCCATACCGTTAGGTCATTCCCCGATGCCGTCATCGGGCGAGTCTCGTTGCTACGTCCACGCTCACCACCCGCGCGGTTGATGGATTTTGATTTCGCATGAGCGAATTAAATTCCTGGACTGTTGATGCAGCAACCATTGGCAAATGCTGCGGAGGTCGGGCAAACTATAAACCAAAGCAATTTTCTCTATTGGGGTCGGCTGACATTACCTCTGCAAGTTATGTCAGCAGGGTTGCTTGCGATTTAGAAAAACATGGGGGAATTTCAATGTTCATACGGTCAACCAATTGGTTGCTGCGCGATGCTGTCAAAAAATGCGGTGTCCCGGCACTGGCCATCAGCGGCGGTCTGCTCCTCGCGCCGTACGCGTCGAGTCAAACCACTTCTTCAACCGCTTCCACATCAGATCAGAAAGTCGAAGAGGTGATCGTCAGCGGTGTCCGCGAGGCGATCAAGACCTCGCAGGAGATCAAGAAAGAGGCTGATACCGTTGTAGATTCGATCACTGCTTCGGATATTGGCGCGTTCCCGGACAAGAGCGTCGCGGAAGCATTGCAACGAGTGCCAGGTATCTTCGTGAATCGCTTTGCTTCGACAGGCGATACCACTCACTTCTCCGCGGAGCCTTCGGGCGTCGTCATTCGTGGTCTGCCTCAGGTGCGCAGCGAATTCAACGGACGCGACAGCTTCAATGCCAACAGCTCACGCGGCTTGAGCTTCGCCGATGTTCCGCCGGAGTTGATGGCGGGCGTTGATACGTACAAGAACTCCACCGCCGACATGGTCGAAGGTGGCATCGCCGGCACGATCAATTTGCGCACGCACGTTCCGTTCGATGCGTCAGGATTCCGTGCTGCTTTCTCCGCGAAAGCGGACTACGGTGATCTCAGCGAAGACATCAATCCCGCCGGCTCGATGCTGATCAGCGATCGCTGGACCACCGGGATTGGCGATTTCGGATTGCTCGCGAATGCAGCGTATTCCAAGGTTTCAGCGACCACGCAGGGTGTGCAGATCCTGCGCTACTTCCGCGTCGATGGCGTGAGTGACAATGGGTACGGCGGCGGAACCAACTGGATCCCGGGCGGCGCCGATGTTCGCGAGAGCACGTACGACCGAACACGCAAGGGCGGTGCCTTTGCCGCGCAGTGGCGCAGCCCCGATGAATCGTTGCTGGCGACGCTGCAGTTCAATCGCTCTGATTATCAGAACGATCTGACGGAGCATTCGCTGAGTGGCAGCATTGGCAATTCGCAGACAGCGCAAAGCCTGATCCTGACGTCACCTCTGGCGGTGCCTGCAGAAGGAACGCCGGATTATGAGTTCGACAGTCGCGGTGTGTTCACGCGCGGTGTGCTGAACGACATGGAAGGAAGCTGGGCGGGCGCCAACAGCAACCCGCAACTCTCACACCCTGACGGCTTCATGACGCCGGACTGGGCAGGCAGTTTCCCCAACTGGTTCTGCTATTCGTGGTCAGTCGCACCGGGCACGACGTGTCCTACGACACGCGGCATTGGACTCAGCGCCGATACCCGTTTCGGCACGACACGTGAGGTGACCGAAGACCTGTCGCTGAACTTGAAGTGGACCGTGAACGATCGGGTCGGGCTCAACTTCGACCTGCAACATATCGACTCAAACGTAGACAACTTCGACAACAGCTCTGATGCCAAGACCGCTTCTGACGTTTATCTCGATCTGACTGGCAACAGGCCGAAGATCGAGTTCCGAGCGCCGACAGGCTTCGGCTTCACGGAGGGCGGTTTCGCGGACCCGCGAAATTACTATCACGAATGGACGATGGAGCACGTCGAGCAGAGTGAAGGCGAGGAATGGGCGGGCCGCATCGACGCAGACATCGATATCCACTCGGGCTGGCTCGATTCGTTGCGCGTGGGCCTGCGTCGTGCGGAACGCGAACAGAACGTGAACTATTCGACCTATAACTGGGGATCGGTTCAGCCGCTGTGGGGCGTGCAGAGCGATGAAGCGTTCTTCCTGACTCAAGGCCGTTGGACCAATACGTACCAGACCAACAACTTCGGGTCAGGTCTGCTCGGTGGTGGCGTGTTCGGTGGTGGTGAGTTCGTGCATCCCGATCTCGCGATGGTCAAAAACTACCAGAACACACTCAACGCCTTCTCTGGACATAGCAACGACTGGGTACCCCTCGGCAGTCGTACGACCTGTCCCGTCGAACCCGGCTCTTTCTTCTGTCCGGTCGAAATGCAGGACATTCAGGAAGACGTCGACGCTGCTTACGTGATGCTGAAGTTCGGCGGCGAGGATACGAAGATCGGCTCGATTGGCGTTCGCGGCAACATCGGCGTGCGGTACGTGACCACAAAGGTAAATGCAGGCGGCGGTATTCAATATCGACTGTTGTCGCAACCTTCTCCGTGGCAAGCGGGACAAGGCACGAACCCGCGCACTCTGCTCTCGGCTCAGGACATCTCGTTCATGAACGGCGGCACCATCGAGCGTACGGCTGGAGATGACAACGAGAATTGGCTGCCAAGCCTCAACGTGCGTTTCGGACTGACACCCGACATGTTCATCCGCTTTGCGGCTTCACGCGCACTGGCACGTGCCGACATGGGTCTCTACAAGTACTACATGTATGTGCAGGAAGACGTTCCAAGTCCGAACACTCAGGCCGGCTTCTGCGCCTCCGGAACGGTGACGTACTCTGTGCCCGGTGATTGCAGCAGCGAGCCGGTCGCGTATACACCGCACTACTCCGGCAACATCGGCAATCCGAAGTTGAAGCCGACGACAGCCGATCAGGTGGATCTCACCTGGGAGTGGTACTTCTCCGATACCAGCTCACTGACCGCTGCGTTGTTCTACAAGAAGTTCAACAACTATCTGGTCACTGCAAGCTATACGCAGGAGTTCACAAACGCCGGCGTCACTCGTCCAGTCAGCGTGACGGG
>JBJMWN010000384.1:0-11174 GCA_045810085.1 Povalibacter sp.
CGCGAACTTCAGGTCCGTGGCCTGATGACAGACCCGCCATCCGTGGCCGAGCTTCTGGATCTCGTAGCGCTCGGCACGGTCGCCGACCTGGTACCGCTGGATCGAAACAATCGAGTTCTCGTGCAGCAGGGATTGCGTCGCATCCGCGCCGGCAGATGTCTGCCCGGCATTCGAGCGCTGCTCGAGATCTCGAATCGCACGCCCGAGCATGTCGTTGCTTCCGATCTGGGATTCCAGGTTGGACCACGGCTGAATGCAGCCGGTCGTCTGGATGACATGTCGATCGGCATTCAATGCCTGCTTGCTGATGACATTGATAGTGCGCGCGTGTTCGCCGGTCGATTATCGCAACTGAATCAGGATCGACGTGAGCTCGAACTGCAGATGCAACAGGAAGCGATCCTGACGATCGCGGAGATGCGCGATGATGCGGAGCTGCCGCTCGGATTGTGCCTGTTCGATGAAAGCTGGCATCAGGGGGTGGTGGGACTCGTTGCTTCGCGCATCAAGGATCGTGTTCATCGTCCGGTCATCGCGCTCGCACGAGCCGATCAGCAATGGCTCAAAGGCTCGGCACGCTCAGTGACGGGCGTGCACATTCGCGACGTGCTCGATGCCGTCGCAAGCCGCTCTCCAGGGCTGATCGAAAAATTCGGTGGCCATGCAATGGCAGCAGGACTGACCTTGCCAGCTTCCCGCCTCGAAGAATTTCGTAGCGCGTTTGATCAGGAGGTCTCGCGCTGGATGACTCACGACGACACCACAGGCGTGGTTCACTCCGATGGCGAACTCGGGCCCGAAGAAATGACGATCGACATCGCACATCTGCTTCGGCATTCGGGTCCATGGGGCCAATCGTTTCCCGAGCCGTTGTTCGATGGTGAATTCGACGTGCGCAGCGTTCGCACGCTGACCGAGCGGCACTTAAAAATGGAAGTCACCAGCAAAGGCGGTCCTGCGCTCGAGGCGATCTCTTTCCGCCACTTCGATCATGATGATGCGCCTCGCATCGAGCCGAGCAATCGGGTGCAGCTGGCGTATCGATTGGATGTGAATCGCTATAACGGCTTGGAGAAGGTGCAGCTCATCGTCGAGTTTCTCCAGAAGCTCTGAAGCTTCGCAGGCAGGCGACTGATTCCAGCTCCGTCCTGACAGCAGAACTTCATCCTGCTACCATCGCGGCCCTTCGTTTCCTGCCCGCGTTTTCCCATGGAAGTCAATCACATCCGCCGTACCCTCGACGATCTCTCCGAGCGTAGTGAAGCCTTGCGGAGGTTTCTTTGACTACGACAACAAACATGATCGTCTGACTGAAGTCAGTCGGGAACTCGAAGACTCCGCGATCTGGAATACGCCCGACAAAGCTCAGGAACTCGGCCGCGAGCGATCGCGCCTTGAAGCCGTCGTCAGCACCCTCGAGCGTATTCGCAACGGATTGGGCGATGCTCAGGCGTTGCTCGAGATGGCCATTGCCGAAGACGATGAGTCGACCGTGCAGGATGTGCAGGGCGACATCGCCTCGATCGAGCAGGACATCAAGAAGCTCGAATTCCAGCGCATGTTTCCCGGCAAGATGGATTCGCACAGTGCGTTCCTCGATATCCAGGCGGGAGCAGGTGGCACTGAGGCGCAGGATTGGGCCCAGATGCTTATGCGCATGTATCTGCGCTGGGGCGAAGCGCACGGATTTCAAACTGAGCTGGTCGACGTGAGCAATGGTGAAGTCGCCGGTATTAAAGGCGCCACCATCAACTTCACGGGCGAGTACGCGTATGGCTGGCTGCGCACCGAAACGGGCGTGCATCGACTGGTTCGTAAATCACCGTTCGACTCCAATGCGCGTCGACACACCTCGTTCGCCTCTGTCTTCGTCTCTCCCGAAGTGGACGACGACATCGAGATCTCGATCAATCCTGCGGATCTGAAGACAGACGTCTATCGCTCGAGTGGCGCCGGTGGTCAGCACGTGAACAAAACTGAATCCGCCGTTCGCATCACCCACATGCCGACGGGCATCGTGGTCGCGTGTCAGGCCGAGCGCAGTCAGCACAAGAATCGCGACAAGGCGATGAAGATGCTGAAGGCCAAGCTGTATGAGCTCGAAGTCAACAAGCGCAATGCTGCCGCGAAGGTGTTGGAAGAAACGAAGTCCGACGTGAGCTGGGGTAATCAGATCCGCTCGTACGTGCTCGATCAATCGCGCATCAAGGATTTGCGCACCAACGTCGAAATCGGCAACACCACTTCCGTACTCGATGGCGACCTGGATCCGTTTCTCGAAGCGAGCTTGAAGCAAGGGCTCTGACGCTTAGAAGGCGCAGGTCCTCATTGAATGCGCTAAGGTCCTGCAGACCTGGCTCGTGCTCGGAACGTCGAGGTGTTTGTTTTCGCCAATTTGTTGGTCTTGCGACCGCTCCTGATCTGAATCGAAAAATCTATGACAGACCAAACGCAGCCACCCGTTGATGAGAACAAGCTGATCGCCGAACGTCGCGCGAAGCTCGAGAAACTGCGCGGTTCGGGGATCGCGTTTCCCAATGACTTCCGTCGCGATGCACTCGCGGATCAGCTGATCACGGCGTATGGCGAGCGCGCGCCGGAGTGGTTTGATCAAAATACTGTCCAGGTGAAGGTTGGCGGTCGCATGATGGCCAAGCGCGTCATGGGCAAGGCCAGCTTCGCGAAGATCGCTGACCGCACGGGGCAGCTTCAGCTTTTCCTGCAGCGCGATTCACTGGGTGAAGTGTACGAACAGTTCAAAGGCTGGGACGTCGGTGACATCCTCGGTGCCGAGGGTGTGCTGTTCAAAACCAAGACCGGCGAGCTTTCGGTACGCGTGGAGAAATTGCGTTTGCTGGTGAAGTCGCTGCGGCCACTCCCAGACAAGTGGCACGGTTTGTCGGATCAGGAGACACGCTATCGGCAGCGCTATGTCGATCTGATCATCAGCCCGGAAAGTCGGCGTGTGTTCGAAGTGCGTACGCGGATCGTGAAGTACCTGCGCGATCTGCTCGATTCGATGGGTTTTCTCGAAGTCGAAACGCCGATGATGCAGCAGATCGCGGGTGGTGCCGCGGCCAAGCCGTTCGTGACACATCACAACGCGCTCGATATGGAGCTGTATCTGCGCATCGCACCTGAGCTCTATCTCAAGCGCCTCGTGGTCGGGGGTTTCGAGCGCGTATACGAGATCAATCGCAATTTCCGTAATGAAGGCATCTCGACTCGCCACAACCCGGAATTCACGATGCTCGAGCTGTATCAGGCTTATGCGAGCTACGGCGATCTGATGAGCCTGGTCGAGCAGATGTGTCAGGGCATCTGCGATTCCATCTGCGGATCACGACAGATTCAATATCAGGATCAGATGTTCGATTTCAGTCAGCCGTTTCGACGCGTGACGGTGGAAGACCTGGTGGTGCATTTCAATCAAGGCATCGATCGTTCGAAGCTTCGCGACGTGGACTATCTGCGTACCCATTGCGATCGACTCGGGGTCAAGTACACGCAGGGCGACGGCGCGGGCAAGTTGCAGATCGAGATCTTCGAGAAGACGGCTGAGCATCAACTGCACGCGCCGACATTCGTTTATGCCTATCCGGCCGAAGTCTCACCACTGGCTCGACGGAATGATGGCGATCCATTCATCACAGATCGTTTCGAGTTTTTCGTGGGTGGGCGCGAGCTGGCGAATGGTTTCTCGGAACTCAACGATCCTGAAGACCAGGCCGCACGCTTTCACGATCAGCTCGCGCGCAAAACGGCAGGTGACGAAGAAGCCATGCAGTACGACGCCGATTACATCCGCGCACTCGAATACGGATTACCTCCAACGGCAGGATTGGGCGTCGGCATCGATCGGCTGGTAATGCTCTTCACCAACTCACCGTCGATCCGCGACGTGTTGCTGTTTCCGTATATGCGGCCCGAGATCGAATGATCTCGAGCGTTGTCGATCAGGCGACCTCGTAGGGCAGCGGCATCCTTTCCAGTCTCACCCTGGGAAAGCCATCGATCCCCAGTTCCGCGTCCTGCTGGGTCAAGCTGATAACGGCCAGCATTTCGCAGCCGGTGGATGTCTTTTCCGCATCGACAACGTCACCGGCATGCGAAGCGCCACTCAGGACGCGTGTGCCTGGCAATGGAGGCGGGCACGACGCGGCAAAGCGCAGCATGCGTCGCTTCACCGATCCGCGAAAGTGCGTGCGCGCAATAATCTCCTGGCCGGTGTAGCAACCTTTCTCGAAACTGATCCCGCCAAGCAGATCGATGTTGAGCATCTGGGCGACGAAGGCCTCATGGGTGGCAGCATGCAGTTGCGGCAATCCGGCACGAAGGTCATCGAGATGCCATTGTCGAGCGAAGCTCTCATCAGTGACTACCGACGAAGATGCGGGTGCAAGAACCATGATGCGCGAATCGCCAGGCCAACGAATCACGCTGGTCGAGTCGTGCTGAACGTGAGCCCACTCATCGAGCTCAAGCTCGCTTCGCGATCCGCCGACCACGAAGTGTTCCCGACCTGATTCGATCTTCACTTTGGATCGCAACGTGTACTTACGCAGTCGTGCGACCGTGCTGTCGACGAGCTCCGATGCAACCAGCAGAATGATTCCATCCTGGCGTGCAAGCATCCACAACACTGCTTGAACGCGACCTTGCGCCGAATTGCAGGTCGCGAGTTCCATCCGCTTTGGTGTCAGCAGCGTCACATCGAAGCTGAGCTGTCCCTGCAAGTAGGTGACCGCATCGACACCGCTGATCAGAATCGAACCGTATTGTGGAAGGGCGTACAGCGGGGAGGACAGTGTGTAGTTCATTCGTGAAATCCGAAGCGACCCATCGTCACTTGATATACCCGTGAGGTTCCTCGGCGCCCAAGCCTTCTGGCAGACTACGCTGCCATGCCCAGCAGCCGCCAGGATCCGAAGCTCACCGCGACTTCCGCTGCCTCCAACGAGGCAGAGGCTGCGTCCGCAGTCTCCCATATCGTGGCGTCGAGCCCGGGCGATTCAACCGCCAGCGCAGAGATGCGCCCTATTGAGATCGGTGGACGTGAAGGTCCCGAACCCACTCGCTTCGGTGATTGGGAGCGGCGCGGGCGTTGCATCGATTTCTAAGCGGCATTCAACAATCATGGAGCGTGCCTCTTGAGCGGTCCCATTCGACACCCGCGGCCACTATCGCCGTTTCTCCTGTATCGATGGCAGTACACGATGGCGCTGTCGTTCCTGCATCGCCTCACGGGTTGCGCGCTTTCCGTCGGCATGCTGCTGCTGATCTATTGGGTCGTTGCGCTCGCTTCGGGTCGCCAGGCGTATGCGGATGCACAAGCCTTCTTCGCCTACGGCATCGTGCGCCTGGCGTTGGTGTTGTTCTCGTTTGCGTTCTTCTATCACCTGCTGAATGGCGTGCGTCATCTGGTGTGGGACTCGGGTTATGGCTTCGAGCGCAAAACGGCGCGCACCAGCGGCTGGATCGCCTTTCTCGGCGGCGTCGCACTGACAGCGTTCTTTTGGTTTTTAATCGTGAACCGTGCAACGGGAGGTGCCGCATGAGCCTGCGCACCCCGATGGGACGTGTGATCGGCCTCGGCTCAGCAAAAGAGGGCGTGGGTCACTGGTGGACTCAGCGCGTCACGTCGGTTGCACTGGTCGTGCTCACGCTTTGGTTTGTATCCGCTTTGCTGAGGATGGGTGATCTCAGCTATCCCGCCGTGACCCTCTGGATGTCGAAGCCTTTCAATGCAGTGCTTCTGTCACTGCTGATCGGCACGTCCGTGTACCACTCGCAGCTCGGCGTGCAGGTGGTCGTTGAAGACTACGTTGCGCATCACGGCGCAAAGGTTGTCGTCCTGCTCTTTCTCAATTTCCTTCACATCGTTGTGGCTGCGCTGGGGGTGTTCTCCGTGCTGCGCATCGCGTTCGGAATGCCCGCATGAGCGCTTACGAGTTCATCGATCACAACTACGACGTTGTAGTCGTCGGAGCCGGCGGAGCGGGCTTACGTGCCACGTTTGGTCTGGCCCACTCTGGACTCTCGACCGCCTGTCTCACGAAAGTTTTTCCCACGCGCAGTCATACGGTCGCGGCGCAGGGCGGCATCAGTGCTGCGCTGGGCAACATGGGTGAAGACGATTGGCGCTGGCACATGTACGACACGGTGAAGGGTTCTGATTGGCTCGGTGATCAGGACGCGATCGAGTTCATGTGCAAAGAAGCTCCTGGTGCGGTGATCGAACTCGAACACTACGGGGTGCCGTTCTCAAGAACCGAAGATGGCCGTATTTATCAGCGCCCATTCGGTGGCATGACGACTCGCTTCGGTCAGGGCACCGCGCAACGTACTTGTGCTGCAGCCGATCGCACCGGACACGCGATGCTGCATACGTTGTATCAGCAGGCATTGCGTCACGAAGCCCAGTTCTTCATCGAGTACTTCGCCGTCGATCTCATCATGGAAAACGGTGAATGCCGTGGCGTCGTTGCGATCAACATGTCCGACGGCACGTTGCATCGTTTCCTCGGACACAAGACAGTTCTTGCAACGGGTGGGTACGGTCGCGCCTATTTCTCCTGTACTTCCGCACATACGTGCACAGGCGATGGGGGTGGAATGGTGCTGCGCGCCGGGCTGCCGATGCAGGACATGGAATTCGTGCAGTTTCATCCAACGGGTATTTACGGTGCAGGCTGCTTGATCACCGAAGGCGTGCGAGGTGAAGGCGGCATTCTGCGTAATTCAGCCGGCGAGCGTTTCATGGAACGCTACGCGCCGAATGCCAAGGATCTCGCATCACGCGATGTCGTGAGTCGTGCGATGACCATCGAGATTCGTGAAGGACGCGGTGTCGGTCAGCATCAGGATCACATCTTCCTGCACCTCGAGCATCTGGGTGCGGACACGATCCACGAGAAACTTCCCGGCATTGCCGAGACGGCGAAGATCTTCGCAGGCGTTGATGTCACCAAGCAGCCGATTCCAGTGCTGCCCACCGTTCACTACAACATGGGCGGCATTCCGGCGAACTATCACGGTGAGGTCGTCACGCTGAAGAACGGTCAACCCGACGCCGTGGTGCCTGGACTGATGGCAGTAGGCGAGGCCGCCTGCGTTTCGGTTCATGGAGCAAATCGTCTGGGCTCCAATTCGCTGCTGGACCTCGTGGTGTTCGGTCGCGAAGCCGCACGTTACTGCGCCGAGACGGTAACGGCTGGCACGAAGCATCGGCCACTGGCACAGAATGCAGGTGAATTCGCAGTGAGTCGCATTGATAAGTTGCGTCACGCGAAAGGTTCGCTGCGCACTGCCGATATCCGATTGAACATGCAGAAGGTCATGCAATCGCACGCTGCTGTGTTTCGGTCCGGCGAATCGCTGGAAGAGGGCGTGCAGAAACTTTCACAGGTGTTCAACTCCTTCGCCGATGTGAATGTGAGTGATCGCGGGATGGTGTGGAACACTGATCTGATCGAAACGCTGGAGCTGGACAATCTGCTCGGGCAGGCCGTGGCGACGATGCATTCCGCTCGCAACCGGCAGGAGAGTCGAGGCGCGCATGCTCGCGAGGATTTTCCGAATCGCGACGATCAGAACTGGATGAAGCACACGCTTTCGTGGGTCAGCGATCAGGGCAATGTGCAGATCGACTATCGTCCTGTGCACCTGAACACTTTGACCAGCGACGTCGAACCGGTTCCGCCGAAGGCGAGAGTCTATTGAGAACGGCCGCAGGGCAGTGAGGCTCGGGATCGTTGGCAGGAGAAGAGCAGTTTTTCTCCATAGGCCAGCAGCTCGTAGCCAGACACTGTGCCACCCGTCGATAACTGTGAGCGTTTAGAAAAATGGCCCAATTCCGTCTACCGCCTAATTCCAGGATTCAGCCCGGCAAGTCGTACAAGGCGGCTGCTGGTGCCAAACAGGTGCGCACGTTTCGCATCTATCGTTTCGACCCCGAGGCGGCACAGAACCCGCGAGTCGATACGTATGACATCGACATGGCCACGTGCGGACCGATGATTCTGGATGCGTTGATCAAGATCAAGAACGAGATCGATCCCACGCTCACGTTTCGTCGCTCGTGTCGCGAAGGCATTTGCGGGTCCTGCGCGATGAATATCGATGGTGTGAATACGCTTGCATGCACCAAGGCCTGCGACGATGTGCGTGGCGATGTGAAGATCTATCCGCTGCCGCATATGCCCGTCGTAAAGGATCTCGTGCCTGACCTGACGACCTTCTATGCGCAGTACGCCTCAGTGAAGCCGTGGCTGCAGACACGTTCTCCCGCACCGCCCGATCGTGAGCGGCTTCAGTCCAAAGAAGATCAGGAAAAAATCGATCGGCCCTCGGCGTGCATTCTGTGTGCATGCTGCTCGACCTCATGTCCCAGCTATTGGTGGAATGGCGACCGCTATCTCGGACCGGCGGCATTGCTAGCTGCTTATCGTTGGATCATCGATACGCGTGATGAGGCGACGGGTGAGCGACTGGATGCGCTTGAAGATCCTTTCAAGCTCTATCGATGTCACACCATCATGAACTGCACGGAAGCGTGTCCCAAGGATCTCAATCCCGCCAAGGCGATCGCTGAGATCAAGAAGCTCATTGCTGAGCGACGTCATTGAAGCTGGGCGGCGGTTGACGGTTCGGGCAGAATCGCCACCGCTCATGACTAACTCCGAGTTCAACACTTCCTCTTCGTCCGAGCAGGCCCGTACTCTGGCGCGTCTGCGCTGGAGATGCCGTCGCGGCATGCGAGAGCTGGACGTCGTCCTGCAGCGTTATCTCGAGACTCACTACCCGCAAGCTTCGGCGGCAGAGCAGGGTGCTTTCGAAGCTTTGCTGGAGGAACAGGACCCGCAGCTGCTTGGCTATCTCATCGGTCGAGAACGGCCCACCGATCCGGAACAGGCTCATGTCGTCGCCAGACTCGCCCACCCTGGCGCTTGATGTGCGAGAGCGCCGCGCGGACTCGCGCTGCGGCCTGCTCGTGTCAATGCTCGCTGGCTTGGCACCCTTCCTGTATTTGAAATTCTTTCCCTTGACCATCCTATTGGTTTGTTCGCTCGCTTTATTTGCAGTTTGTGGAATGGGTTTTCGCCGAGCCGATTGGTTCGGGTCGCGCAAGCTGGCGCGGATCACCTGGCAGCCTGACGGCTGCTGGGTCTTGACCGACGCTCGAGGCGAGAATTACAAGGCAGTTTTGTCGCCATCATCAAGAATGAGTCCATTTGCGCTATGGCTTCGATGGTCGCTGGTGGAGGAAACGGCGCCTTCTGAAAAGCGTGCCTTCACGAGGCGTGGACCGACGCTGCTACTGGGGCGCACCGATCTGGCCGTAACCGACTTCAGGCGGCTGCTGGTTCGACTGCGTATGGATAGGTCAGAATGGCGCTCGCTCGCCACTCAAATAAAGCATCCATGAATCTTCTGTTCGCGTCGCTCTTTCGTGACGTGGTTCTCAACGTCCGCATTATGAAATCAAAGCAGGGGCGAACTTTCCAGAACCCATCGGGTCTATCCGAGCAGCCTCGCATCGGTGCCGGGTTTGGATGTATGCCTGACAGGATGTCGGGCGGGGTCGCGGGTCAATGATCGAGGACGACAATGACCAGCAACTTGTCCAGCGTGTACAGAAGGGCGACAAGGGTGCCTTCGACCTGCTGGTCAGGAAGTATCAGCATCGCGTGCTGAAGCTGGTGAGCCGGTTCGTGAACGACGCAGCAGAAGCTGAGGATGTAGCTCAGGAAGCCTTTCTGAAGGCGTACCGGGCTCTCCCGGCTTTTCGCGGCGATAGTGCGTTTTACACTTGGCTGTATCGGATCGCGATCAATACAGCCAAGAACACGCTGGTGTCGAATCGACGCCGGCCCGTGGACTTCGATCTGGACCTGCAGGATCCTGAACAGCACGATCGGCAGGCGTTATTGAAGGATGCGGATACTCCGGAAGGAGTACTGCTGACGGATGAGATCCGGGGCGTCGTTGAACGCGCTCTGGAACAGCTGCCTGAGGATTTGCGTACGGCCATCGTGCTGCGTGAGTTGGAAGGGCTGTCTTACGAAGAGATTGCCGAGGCCATGGATTGCCCTGTCGGTACGGTTCGATCGCGCATTTTTCGTGCGCGTGAAGCCATCGACAAAAAGTTGAAACCGTTGTTGGATTGACGACGGGTTTGGCGCGTTTGAGTGAACTACAGCGAGTGCGGTGATGCAGATATGACCGATGCAGTGAAAGAGCAGCTTTCGGCCTGTCTTGACGGCCAGCTTCCTGAAGGTGAACTCGATCTGATGCTCAAGCGTCTGCAACGCGATGCGCAGTTGCGGCGGACTATGGATGGCTATTCCCTGATCGGCGAGGCCATGCGTGGTCAGCGCACGGTTCGAGCGTCCTCCGGATTCGCTGATCGGGTGGCGGCTGCCGTGGCAGCTGAACCCGTGACACAACCAGCCATTACTGTCTCACGTGAGAGAGTTCTGACCTGGCTGAGACCTGCAGCAGGCCTTGCCATCGCTGCGGGCGTAGCCGCTGTCGCAATCATCTCGTTCCGTCCTGCCGATATTGGAACCCAGCCCGTCGCGCAGATCGTGACCGATACGCCGCAGGCTGATGACGCCGCCGCCAGCTATACGGTCCCGACCAACGTCGACACGAATGCTGCCGCAGATGCATTCGTTCCAGCTGCTCGGCTCACCAACTATGTGGTGGCCCACAGCGAGTACTCGTCCCCGCTCGCCCGAAGAACGGTTCTGAGTGGCGTGCTGTCGGATGATCAGGACTCCACTTCTGAGATCGATCAGGATGTCCAGGTTTCCGGGACGCCTGAAAGTGTGCAGGTGGAGCAGCCGCACTGATGAAGCTGATTCGCTACTGCCTGGTGACGCTTTGCTGCGTTGTGCTTCCCGCGCACGCAAGCGACCCCGAAGCTCGCGCCTGGTTGGAGCGCATGTCGCGCGCTTTATCCAGCCAGAGCTACGACGGGCAGTTTTTTCACCTGCGTCAGTCGCGGTCCGAATCGATGCGCATCATTCACCGCGTCGACTCGAAAGGTCGCATCACTGAACGTCTGCTGTCCCTGGATGGCAGTGGACGTGAAATCGTGCGTAACGATGGTGAAGTGATCTGCTATCTGCCAGACAAAAAAATCGTACTGGTGGAAAAGCGCAATGACA
>JBJMWN010000385.1:0-7430 GCA_045810085.1 Povalibacter sp.
CTGCCGACCAGGGTCTCCCAATCCATCGCAGCGATCTGCGGGTCCACCAGCTGCGCGAGCGACGTTGTGCGCGCAGGTTCAAGGATAGGACTCGGGGGAACGATGGCTTTCGCGACGACCTGCGGTGCTGGTCGGGGCACGTCGACAGGCGGCATGACCGTCGCGAGCGTGGACGAACTGACTCGCGGCTCTACGGGGCGATCGCGTCGCTGCCAGACGTCGATATCCAGCGCTCGAAGGTAATGCAGTCGACGAGAATCCATGAACAGAAGGCTACCAGTCCGGGCGCTTCAGGTGCTTTCGACGAGGCGCTTTTTCTTGGTCAGTTTGTGCCACGCCCAGAGCACCGGACCCGACAGCGCGTAGGAGCCGAACGCAGCGAGCAGTGAGAGCGGCGCAAGCGATACCAGCACGTAGAGAAGCGGAATCACGAGCGCATACATCCATGGAATTCGTCCGCGTACGTTGAGCTCCTTACCGCTCCAGTACGCGAATTTGCTCACCATGAGCGCGCCCGCAATGATCGACACCGAGAATGCGAGCACGAGCCTCGGCAAGCCGGTGACTTCGACCTCGCTCACCAGCCAGATGAAACCCGCGACCGTCGCGGCCGCCGATGGACTTGGAAGACCTTCGAAAAAGCGCTTGTCAGCGACTGCGGCGCGCGAATTGAAACGTGCCAGACGCAAGCCAGCGGCGACGGCATAGAAGAATGCAGCGAGCCAGCCGAAGCGCCCCCAGAACCGACCGTAGTCCGCGATGCGCTCGATGCCCCATTGATAGACCAGGATCGCCGGCGCGAGTCCGAATGCCACCATGTCACACAGGCTGTCGTATTCCTTGCCGAAGTCGCTTTGAGTCTTGGTCCAGCGCGCGACCCGACCGTCAAGCCCATCGAACACCATCGCGACGAACACCGCCGTTCCCGCTCGAGCAAAATTGCCGTCGATCGCCGCGACGACCGCATAGAAGCCGCCGAACAAGGTGCCGGTGGTCAGGAGATTCGGGAGCCAGTACACACCGCGGCGCCGCACCGCGTCGCCGTCTTCCGGAATCATTTCCGAGTCCTTCATGATGTGATTGTCGCAACCATTGCAGGTGGAAATACCCGGTAGCCCAGTGGGTTCCGGCCTGACGCGTGCGCGAGCCGCCGCGCTGTGAAGCTCATCTATCGCCGCGATTTACGAGAGCTGCGCGGCGTGTGACCTCGATCGCGGCGAGATGATAGGGTGCCGTCCGCGAAGCACACAACAATGGCGACCCTGTGACACAGATCGTGGCAGCGGTGGGACTGCCCGCTCAGGATGCCGCCGCACAGACAAGCCCCTCGTACGACCTGCAGCAAAGAGCCCCGAAACCAGTGGTTCGATGACGCCTCACACGTTTTGTATGCGCCACGTCCTCCGAACATTCTGCCTGCTCATCGCCATCGGCCTGTCTGCGCCTGTGCTTGCCGATCGTCAGCAGGATCCAGAGCTCGGCAAGCTTCTGCAGCAGGCATTGAAGGCCGAAGGCTGCTTCGAGGATAAGTTCGAACAGCAGGTCTGGCACGCTGCGATGGAGCCGCAGCTGCGACGCAGCGTCAGCGATTCGGCTGAGCGCCGCGAGATTCTCTATCACGTGCATTGCGAGGCGAAGCGCTTGAACCTGCCGCCAGCACTCGTCATGTCGGTCATCGATGTCGAGAGTCGATTCGATCGCTGGGCGGTATCGAGCGCCGGTGCAGTCGGACTCATGCAGATCATGCCGTTCTGGCCCCGACAGCTCGGCATGACGAATGAGCAGCTGGTGCGTATCCCGCAAAACATTCGCATGGGCTGCACCATTCTCAAGTTCTATCTCGACCGTGAGAAAGGCGACTACACGCGTGCGCTGGCCCGCTATAACGGTAGCGTCGGTCGCCGCAACTATTCAGATCTGGTGCTCACGCGACTCGCGAATCGCTGGCAGTACCGCTGAATCGATTCCATTCGCCGCCCTTGCTCGGTCGCATCGATCACCGGGCAGCGAAACCCACGGGGACCTTTCCAACTGCGTCCAACGCGATTTCCTCAACATCCACGGTGGTGACTTTCGCAGCCGGCGGACCCACGAACAGCCATTTGATCAGAGTTTCCACTGCCGAGGTTTCGCCGACCGCGAGCACTTCCACTCGGCCATCTTCCAGGTTCGATGCATAGCCACTCACACCGAGCTCAATGGCTTTTTGTCGAGCGGACGCACGGTAGTAAACGCCCTGCACTCGGCCGGAAACAAAACAGCGTCGCGCAACGATGGCAGACATACGTGAGTCGATGGTCTGGAGAATTAGGTGAGCCGCAACAGGACCAACCTGCCAGTCCAGTCAGCCGGACTCTTTGCGATCCGTACCGCGAACTGCGCTGAGCGCCTCGGTTGCGCGCCCTTTCGCTTCGACTGCATTACGCCGTGCGTTGCGGTAGTCGCGCTTCTGCAAGTTCACTTCTGCTCGTTCGAGCGCTTTCTGGGCTTCGTTCAACTCTTTCGGAGCGACCTGCTCTGCCCCCGCATCGCGTGCGGCCTTGATCGCTTGTCGTGCATTGCTCATTTCTTGCGCCGGCACGCCTGCACATCCCGACAAGCCTGCGAAGAGCAGGGTCAGGATAACGCCGCGTAGAAAGCCTGGCAGGAGGGAATAAGCCATGGTTCGGGCTGTAATTTTCGCCGGACCGTAACAACGCTGAGCCTACACCGTCAAGACAACGCCGAATACAATGCGGCGCATCGCGTGACCGCAACGCGTTGCGCTCAGCCCACACGGCATGCGCACTTTCGACAGCATCGATGCATTCGCAGAACAATCCCGGAGTTTCCAAGCGTGACCGACATTTTGGTTGTGTTTTATTCGCGCAAAGGCAGCACCGCGGAGCTCGCTCGACAAGTTTGCCGTGGAGTGGAGTCAATCAGCGGGGCGACCGCGCGATTGCGCACCGTGCCACCGGTCGTCACTGCTGTGGATCAACCGCAGCCACAGGTGCCTGCTGAAGGACCGCCCTACGCAACTCACGAGGATCTGCGTGAATGTGCCGGGCTCGTCCTGGGCAGCCCGACGCGTTTTGGAAATATGGCGGCACCACTCAAGCATTTCCTCGATGGGACCAGCGCGTTGTGGGTGAGTGGTGCGCTCGCGAACAAGCCCGCTGCAGTGTTCACCTCGACCCAAACGATGCATGGCGGTCAGGAGACGACGCTCCTCAGCATGATGTTGCCGCTGCTGCATCACGGCATGTACGTCGTCGGCCTGCCTTACACGGAGGCGGCGCTCAACCATACAAAGACCGGTGGCTCGCCTTATGGTGCAAGCCATGTCGCTCTGAACGAAACGCAAAGTCGCCTTTCGGATGACGAGAAGACGCTGGCGCAACTCCTGGGCCGGCGCGTTGCGGAACTCGCTGTGAAGCTTCGTCCGTGAGCCCTGACGTTCCGGTGCCCGGCTCAGACCGGTCGGTTCGAACGTGGCGAGCTGTGTGCATCGCATTCACGTTAATGCTGATCGCTCTGCTGTTTGCCTGGCATCTTCACGAGGCGCCGACAGTAACTCGAGCGGCTATGGCTTTCGGATTGTCCTTGCCGTTGCTGGCGCCGCTTCCCGGCCTGTGGCGTTCCCATCGGCGGACGTTCGCGTGGGCAACCCTGTGTGTCATTCCCTATTTCGTCGTCGGCATTACCGAGTCCATTGCGAATCCGGCAAATCGCCCCTGGTCAGCACCCTGCCTGGCTCTGTCTTTGCTGCTGTTCGTCGGCTTGATCGCGTATCTGCGTGTAACGCGACCGACCTGATCCTGCGGCTGCTACTCCTGATCGAGTAGCTTGCTGACGAAGGGCACCGAGATTCGCTGACGTTGGGCAGCAATCGAAGCTTCGTCGAGCCGATCCAGGAAGTCACACAGGGTTGCCATATCGCGTGGCAATCGACGCAGCAGAAAGAGCGCCGTCTCGACGGGCAACTCAAACCCGCGGATTTGCGATCGCAGCTGCAGCGCAGCCACCAGTTCTTCTTCGTCGAGTGGTTGCAACGACAGCACGAGGCCGCCGCCGAAACGTGACCTCAGGTCAGCGAGCTCGATGCCGGTCGCAGCAGGGACTAGTGAGCTCGCTACGATCAAATGTCTTTGTCGTTCATCGAGCTGTTGATGAAGTGCGAACAGCGCCAGTTCCCAATCACGACGATGTGCGATCAGCTCAACATCATCGACGCACACACGATCGAGTTCACCACAGCCCGCTAAAGTTTCCGGGCCCATCGACAACAGTTCGCGCAGCGGCAGGTAAGCCGCACTTTCACCATGTCCTTCCGCGCACAACGCCTGCAACAGATGTGACTTGCCCGCGCGAGATCCGCCTTGCAGAAAAACGCATGTCGGGGGCTCACCTGTGCGCACCGCACGGAGCGCTTCGATGACGACTTGGTTGCGCCCTGAAAAGAAGCTCGCGAACCTACTGATGTCGCGCAGCCGCACTCCCAGGCCGAGTTGAATACTCATCTAATTACAGAGCTTCAGGCCGGCAGGCCACGACGTTGACGACTCGCCTCGATCGCTTTGCGCGAATAAGTGAGCACGTAGTCGAGCCCACTGACGACTGTAGTCACGAACACGAGGGCGCCCATCGCCAGGATCACATGCTGCGGCACCTGGCCCATCGCATTGCTGGCAACGATCAACAGTAAGAACACGACCTGGCACAACGTATTGAGCTTACTTGCCCAGGTGGGTTTGCCATGCGGATATCCATAGAGCGCGTTGTAAGCGATCGCGCCGGCCGTGATCGTGACGTCACGTCCGATCGCTACCAGTGCCAGCCACAAAGGGATCAACTCCATCAATCCGAGTGTGAGAAAGACACCCACGAGCAGAATCTTATCGGCCAGTGGATCAAGAATCTTTCCAAGCTCTGAGGTCCAGCCGCAACGTTTCGCGAGAAAGCCGTCGAGGCCATCCGTTGCCGCCGCAAATGCGAAGACCCATAGGGTCTGCTTGAATTCATGCCTGAGGAGAAGCCAGGCGACGGGCAGCACCAGGAACATGCGCAGGATGCAGAGCGCATTGGGTATGAAACGCATCCAGGACCACATCGCGCAGATTCCGCCGAGGCTTATGGCTGATAACGGAATTGCAACCGGTCGGCAGGTTGCATTCCATCCGTTGCGGCCGCAGGCACCAGCTTGCCATCGAGTGCGAGCGCACGCTTCAGCGTGTTGACGTCGCCGCGCACGGCAAGCCTGAACTTCATCGTGTCGCCAACCACCTGCTCGACCGCGACGCCCCGCACCAGCGTCATCGCCTCGAGGTAATTGAGTGCTCCCGCGTAGCTTGCGAGATTCTCGATGCCCGAGACTTCCAGCGCGACGCTATCAAGCGCGGAGCCAGACGCCGCATACACGCGAGCGAAAGCATCCGCCGCAAGGTGCACACCGTCTTCGAGAGATCCCGCGGCATCCGCATTTTCGGCGTCAGAGATCAACGTCCATCTCACATTGAGTCCGCCCGCACCGTCGGGACGAGCGTTTCCAACCAGCACGGCATTCGCGTTGTAGCGAGTTGCCAGTTCCTTCGCGACGCTCGGATCAGCAGGATCACCGTTGATCTGTGCTCGGGCTTGCGAGCTCATATCCGGCCAAATCAGTGGCAGGCCACGCTGCTTGGCCGCTCGAATGATCGTGTCGCGCTCGCTGGAATTGCCCGCCGTATCGACCCAGTAAGTGGAGCCGTTGGTCGCCGTCACGTTCAAGAGCACCAGGGTGCTCGGTCGCTCACGACTCCAGATCGGCAGATCGCCCTCCGTTAACAGCCGATCGATCGACACGCTGTCGAACGCGACCTGCAGGATGTTGTCTTCGGTGAACGCAAACCGCTGCACGAAGCGGCGCGGATCATTGAGTGTCGCGCCGAGCCGGGCGGCCGCATCGCGACGACCGCTGACCTTGACCGCCACCGCCCTGATCGCGTCCACAAATGCCGCATCTCGTGTGGTGGCCACAGGTGTGGACACTTCATACAGATCGGAAACGGTGACAGCCCACGCAGGCGCGATCACGACCCAAGTCAGCAAAAGCGACTTGAGAAGCGCCGAAAAACATGATCTGGGACCAACTGGCTTCATCGTGTGCAGCCCGGCAACTTTGCGACGCCGCGATGGCATGGGGGCCGTGTAAAATACCACACGTCCCACTTATGCCCGCCCTCGCCTGCCAAGCGCGGCGTGCCATGACCCCGAGGCCTTATGTCTCCGACTGACCCGATTACCTACAAAGATGCCGGCGTCGATATCGAAGCCGGAGACGAACTGGTTGAGCGGATCAAGCCCGCGGTGAAACGCTCGATGCGGCCTGAAGTTCTCGCCGGCCTCGGTGGTTTCGGCGCGTTGTTCGAAGTGCCGATCGATCGCTACAAGCGACCGGTCCTCGTCTCGGGCACGGATGGGGTGGGCACGAAACTGCGGCTGGCGATTGAAACGAACCGTCACAGCACGATCGGTATCGACCTCGTGGGGATGTGCGCCAACGACGTCGTTGTGCAAGGCGCGGAGCCGCTGTTCTTCCTCGACTACTACGCGACGGGCAAGCTCAGCATCGATGTGGCCGAATCGGTCATCAAGGGCATCGTGGAAGGCTGCGTTCAGGCGGGCGCCGCATTGATTGGCGGAGAAACAGCGGAAATGCCCGGCATGTATGCCGAAGGCGACTACGATCTCGCGGGCTTTTGCGTGGGCGTCGTGGAGAAGGACGGCATCATCGACGGCAGCAAGACACGACCAGGCGATGTGCTCATCGGCCTGCCCTCCTCAGGCCCGCATTCGAACGGCTATTCCCTGATTCGCAAATTGCTCAAAGTCGGCAAAGCCACGCCAACCACAAAATTGGATAGCGGCTTGCTGTATGACGCATTGCTGGCGCCGACCCGCATCTATGTGAAGCCGTTGCTCGCCCTCGCCAAGGCCTTGCCTGTTCACGGCATGGCGCACATCACTGGCGGTGGTCTCACCGAGAATATTCCTCGCGTCATCCCGCACGGTCTTGAAGTGTTATTGAGCGCACGCACCTGGCAGCGTCCAGAGGTGTTCGACTGGTTACAGAAGACCGGCAACATCGCAAGCGCCGAGATGTATCGCACCTTCAACTGCGGTATCGGCATGACCATCACTGTCGCGGCGGAACATTGCGAGAAGGCACTGAAGGTGCTGCGAGATGGCGGCGAGACGCCGGTGGTGATCGGCGAGATTCGTCGTGGTGACGGTGGCGTGGTCATTCACGGATGATGAGTTCGGCCTCGCCTTCCTCAACAGCCGCACGACTTTCCATCGTCACTCTAATTTCCGGCCGTGGCAGCAACATGCTCGCCATCGCCGAGCGCGCCTTGCATGGCGATCTGCCTGTCGACTTCCGCGCTGTGATCAGCGATAAGCCAGACGCT
>JBJMWN010000386.1:0-7921 GCA_045810085.1 Povalibacter sp.
CGAAAGATTGATCGTGAGATAGTAGGAGCCATCCGCAGTGCGCACAGGTCCGTGCATGTAGGAGTGATAGTTGCTGTGAAACGAATGCGCATCGAAGAGCGTCTCGTATTTGTCCGCGATCCCATCGCCATTGGTATCGCTGATTCGCGTGAGTTCAGCTTTTTGACCTGCGACAACAGTCAGGCCTTTGGCGTCCTCTGCGACGACGCCCAGGCTGTCGAACAGGCCTTCAGCGAACAGACGCCATTCGCCTTTGACGAGACGCCAGATGCCCGCTGTTCGAGTTGCGACAACGAGCGTGTCGTCCTTCGTCAATGAGAGTCCCAACGCTTCGAACAATTGGTCGCGGCCGTAGTTGTCCTTTGGCGGATAGTAGTTCTCGATGCTGTAGCCCGCCGGCAACTCCGCCGTGGCTGCTGTTTTGACGAGCGGAGCCTGTTTGTAGCTGTACTTCGAAGGCTCTGGTCTCCAGGGCTTCTCGGCGAGTACGGCTTTGCCACGCAGAGTTGCGTTGAGCTTTCCAGGCTGGAGAGTCCATCGATCGGCTGCGAGCGTGCCTGCACTGACGCTCGCATCTTTGAAAAATTGTGGATTGAGCGCGAAGCTCTGCGGTGCCTGCAATACACCGGTCACTGTTTGGACAATTTCGCCGTTCGCTGCAATGGAGGTGGCTACCTCGATCACATTCTTGCCAACGCGATACTTGAAAGCCGGTGCTGCGAGTTTGTCCTTGGAATTGCGCGAGTAGCCGAGAAACTGAGCGTCCTGCTCAGCGATACGCGCGAGTTGGTCCTGCTTGTCGTAGAGCGCCGCGCGCATGGTCGCGTAGTCACCGAACTTCGCTTCCTTGAAAGAGAAGTCGATCGGCTTGCCTTGCGAGTTCAGCGGCGCCACCAAAAACTCTTTGTCGCCCAAACTGATCTCGCGACTGTCGTAACCCAGCGCCAACCCTTTGCCGCCGCGGTTGGTCAGTTCACCTGTCATGTCAAGAAACCCGCCTTGCCAGATCTTCACGATCGCAAGCACGCGCGGATCGAACGTGTAATTCACACCGCTGGGATTACCCACATGAATACTGCGACCTGAAGCGCCGGGAAGCGGACCGCGCTGCATGCGCACTTCATCTCCAACGAGCCATTGCAGCGCGTCGGCCATCGGATCGTAAGGCGCTGTCGGTGCGAGTGTCGCGAGCTTGACGACTGGGCCGCGCTGACCTGGATCGTTCAGCGTTGCGAGATAATCCCCGATAGCGTCGAGTTGAGCATCGCTCACCACCTCTTTGGTGAAGGGCGGCATCACAGGAAGGAAAGCCTCACCTTTTTTCGCGCCACTCTCCGCCACGGCAAGCTGCTCTGTGGGTGTGCGCACCGAACGATGCAGATATTCGCGACCTGCCTTGACCTGAAAGCGATGGCCTTCGCTGCCTTCTGCAACCTCACGCGCACGTGGCTCGGGTCGGAACAGCCCAAACAGATTCGGGCCCGAACTCACCGCCGCATCATTTTTCTGAACAAGATGACAAGCACTGCATCCCACCGATTCGAACGTGTCTTTGCCGAGCGCAACGGTATCCACGAGCGCCTTCTCGTTTGTCTCGCCGCCGGGTGCCGTCGGCGGAGTCACTTGTGAGAAATCGGCTGCTTCGTATCGCGCGTTACGTACCGAGAACGGCGCTTGCTTCACGATCAGAAAATTCGGACCACGCGAGTCTTCTGCATCCCAGCGTGCACCTTCGCTCGCCTTCTCGAACAGGACATTGCGTTCGACTTTGGTTCCATTGCGAACCTCGAGGGCGAAAGCATTCTGCAGTTTGTTGTAACCGGCATCGAATCGCGGTCCGCGAAATCTGACGGCAAACGATTGCCACTCGCCCGTTCCTTCGAGCACGAATCCATAGCGGCCTTGAACGTAGAGTGTGGCGCGTGCGCCCGGGGGTGCGCGATATTCAAACGAGGCAATACTGTCCGCGAGCCCACCTGCGCTGACGAGCATGCTTTCAGGCGTGACGTTGTTGAGCGTCAATGTGCCATCAGTGGCAGTCCATGCATCATTGGGTCGGAACGCGCCGAAACCTGAATCCTGCGCGAAGGCGAGCGAAGTGAATGTGAGCAGACTGATAATCAGAGCCGCCATCGTGTGGCGTTGTTCGAGTCTCTGCATGGAACCCCCTTGTGGAGCGCGTACACTAACCGAAAACTCGTACTTTTAACTCTGAAAAATTTTCACTGCCTATGTCATTGCTCTGGATTCTCGCGGCCGCCAGCACCCCCCTGATTCCCTCACCCGCCGAACACGAAGTTGTCGTGACCGGCTCACGAGTGCCCGCTCCTGCCGATCAGGTCGGCGCCAACATCACTGTCTTGCGCCGTCAAGATTTCGACGTTGAGAAGCCGACCGATCTTGCGGATCTGCTCAGCCGCGTCGCAGGCGTGCACGTGGACACGGTCGGCGGCCGTGGCGGAACCGGCTCCATCTACATGCGCGGCGCTGATCCCAACTACACACTCGTGCTGATCGATGGCGTGCGCGCCAACGATCCAACCAATTCGCGTGGCGGCTCGTTTGACCTCTCGACACTCGATATTGCCGACGTCGAACGGGTCGAGATTGCGCGCGGCCCCTACTCGGCAATTTACGGCGGCGATGCGATGGCGGGTGTGATCAACATCGTTACACGTCCCGCTGCGATCGCCTCCACGAGAGTCTCACTCGATGCAATGGCTGGGGGTTATGACACGAGCGAGGTTGCATTAAACGCACACGGTGCGCTGTCGAACGGCAGCTGGCATGCAGGTGCGAGCGATACGAACGAAGGCGAACAGGTTCGCGGCAATGACTTCGACGCGCAGCGAATTTCCGCTGGGCTGAATACGCAAATCGGCGATGCGACGACGCTCGTATTGTCAGGACGCTACTCGGAAAGCACTCGCAGCGGATTTCCGGATGACAGCGGCGGCCATGAGTTCGCAGTCTTGCGAGATACTGAACGTCGTGAGGCGCAAGAGTCGATCGTGGGCGCAGGTCTTTCGCATCAGATCGGCAACGCAGATTTCGCACTCGCGCTGGGCTATTTCGATCGCGATGATCAGATCGATTCGCCCGGCGTCGCTCCTGGTGTGCGCGATCCTTTCGGTATTCCGCCCAGCGCGATCGATTCGAATTTCACGCGCTACTCCGCCACCCTCAGCGGGACTCAGCGTTTCTCGCAAGCGGTCTCGCTGGCTTACGGTATCGACTGGCAGAGGGAGGAAGGTGTCAGCGATGGATCGCTGGATTTCGGTGGCGGCTTTCTCGTGCCCACGTCATTCGAGCTCACCCGCACCACTTGGGCTCCGTTTGCGGAGCTCAAAATCGATTCGAGCTTCGGTCTCTCGACTCAGGCAGGCGTTCGAGTCGATCACTCCGACGATCAGGGCTCCGTCACGAGCCCGCGTTTGCGAGTTGCCTACCAACTCGCGGACACCGGTTTCACGATCGCGGGCAGCTGGGGTAAAGCGTTCAAGCTGCCGAGTTTCTACGCGCTCGCGCATCCGCTGGTCGGCAATCCGGACTTGCTACCCGAGCGCGGCGAGTCGTACGAGATCGAGCTTTCGCAGCGGCTGCTGGAGGGTCAAGCGCACTGGAGCGCAACCTGGTTCGACAGCGAATTCAAGAACGCCATCGACTTCGATTCAGGTCCACCTCCGATGCTCGTGAACCGCAATCGCGTCGACTCTCAGGGTGTGGAGCTCAGTGGCACTTTGAACGTCGGTACGAAATGGATGCTCGATAGCAGCGTCACCCAGGCGAGGAGTCGTATCGCATCCAGCGGGAATGAACTGCGCAATCGTCCCGACTGGCGCGCAGCGCTGGGAGTTCATTGGGTGCCGACGGCCGCGTTCAGTTTCTCCGCCGCGGCCACTTACGTGGGATCGTCCTTCGATTCCTCGATTGCAACCGGCGATGTTCACCTGCCGCCTTACACACGCATCGACGTGAGTGCGGTCTGGCAACTCTCCGAGCGACTTCAGACGTACGTTGCGATCGACAACCTCACCGACGAACAGTATGAGCAGTTCGTCGGCTTCGAGACGCGTGGCATTACGCCACGCGCCGGCGTGAAGTTTTCTCTCTAGCGGATCACGTCTTCAAATCGAGGACCACGGGCTTGTAGCCGCCCTTGCTGCGGAAATACAGCAGCAATCCGATATAAGCGGCAAGCATCAGCAGCGGCAGCATGGCGATGCTGCGAAGCGCATCGCGCTTCGATTCGTTGTCGATGGTATCGACCACGGCCTTGGTGTCGGGGCTGATCGCCGCTCGTTTTGCCGGATCCACCGCCGTGTAAGTTCCGAACACGCCCTTGCGCTCGGTGGTGAGCGTCGACTCCAACTGAGTGCCGTTCTTCGCATCGTATTGATGAAGTGCCGTCACCATGTGGCTGTCCTGCACACCACCGATCAGCGGACTGCCCACGATGCCGGCTGCCAGCATGCCGACGCCGGCGACGACGTTGATGGTGATCGCTCCGCCACGAGGCGACTGCTCTGACACGACGCCGATCGAGGTGGGCCAGAAGAAGGCTTTACCGATGCCGTAGATCGTTGCCGCCACGAGCAGCATCACGCCTGCAGTCATCGAGAGGGCAACGAGACCAATCGCGGCGAGCAGTGCAGACATTGCGAGCAGACCGATCGGAGAGAATCGATGCGCCAGCGGACCTGCAAATAGCCGCAGGATCAGAACGAGTGCCATCGTGTAGATCAGCACCCAACCGCCCGACAGACCGACTGCAGCCATGGCAGGCGTCATCATCGAAGTAATCCAGCTGTCGGTTCCGAGCTCAGTGATCGCGAGCGGAATCATGATCAACACCATCACGATGAAGATCGGTCGACCTGGCGAACGCGACCACAATCCGTATCCCACCGTCAGTGCCGCGATAAGGAACCATTTGATCAGATCGGAAAATCCGACCACTCGCGCCACTTCGAACACCATCAGCACCGCGATGATGAAGGCGCTCACGAATCCGGCCTCAGCCAGCATCTCGCGATAGGAAACACCCGCAGCCACCCGTTCGCTTTGCGGAAATTTTCGCGGCGCCAGCATGATGCCGTACGTCAGCACCGGGATCAGGATCAACGTCATCGTCATGCGCCAGCCCATCCCTGAGGGTAGAGCGAGTGCAAGCAAACCGCCCAAAACGAAACCCGCTGGCCAGCCCGCATGCAGCCGGTTCAGCCACGTCACTTTGTCATGCCGGAATTGCGCGGCGATGAGCGGATTGATTCCGGCTTCAACCGCGCCGTTGCCGAGCGACAGCACGAAGGTGCCCCAGTAGAGCGACCAATAGCCGTTGGCCTGCAAGATGATGATGAGGCCCAACAGATGACACGCGGCTGCAAACCACAGCAGCGATTTGAACCCAACGCGATCGACGATGAGCGACAGCAACACGATGCTGATTGAGAAGGGCCACAGACCCACACCGGCGAGTTCGCCTTTCTGTGTCTCTGTCAGACCAAACTCAAGACCCCACGCGTCGATGGAGAACGCGCGCAGGATGAAACAAAACGAGGTTGCCGTCAGTGCAGCGAAGCACACGGCAAAGGTTGTCTTGGCTTCGCTCGAGACCGGTATTGCGCCACTCACTGTGGCTGCTGCTGTACTCATGATTCTTTCCCCCAGGTTTTATAGTTGGATCCGACCCAGTTCATCGCACATGTGCCTAAATCTTTCTCCACGCCGATTGCTGTCCGGATTTCAGAACTGCTTCGATGAAAGCCATGACGCGAGTTCCCGTGACGACGTCAGGTGCAATCATCGCCGACTTGGCAGCTTCGCGCTTTTCCAGTCGTGCAGTCACTTGCTCCGCGAAATCCGTGTAGAGCTGCGAGAACGCTTCGATGAAGCCTTCGGGGTGACCGCCAGGCAAACCCACGCTACTCGTCGGCGTCCCCGGATCACCACGACGCATCAGACGTGGCGGCTCTTCAGCACGCGTGACGAGCAACTCCTCCGGAGACTCCTGCTTCCATTGAAGTGCGCCCTTCTCACAGTAGACGCGCAGAGACAGACTATTCAAATGCCCGATCGCAACCTGGCTGGCCCACAGGCTGCCACGTGCACCGTTTGCAAAGCGCAGCAGAATGTTGACGTTATCGTCGATCACACGACCCGGAACAATGGCCGAGACATCCGCGATCAATTCGCTCACCTGCTCACCCGTGACGAATTCGGCAAGCTGAAACGCGTGCGAGCCGATGTCGCCGAGAGCGCCAGCACCCGCTTGTTTGGGATCGGTACGCCAGCTCGCCTGTTTCTGTCCTGTCTTCTCTAGCGCAGTGGCCAGCCAACCTTGCGGATACTCGACCTGCACGACGCGAAGTTTTCCGAGGCTGCCTTCAGCGATGAGAGAGCGTGCAAGCCTCACCATCGGATAGCCGGTGTAGTTGAAGGTGACGCCGAGCAGACGCCGTTTCGCAGAGGCAAGTGCAAGCAGCTTCTCGGCATCGGCGAGATTCGTGGTCAGTGGCTTGTCACAGATCACATCGAAGCCAGCTTCGAGCAACGCCGATGACTGCGGGTAATGCATGTGGTTCGGCGTGACGACCGAGACCACTTCAACCCCATCGGCGCGCTTCGCTTCACCGGCAACGAATGCTTCGACCGTAGGATAAACACGATCCGCATCGAGGCCGAGTGCGACGCCTGAGCGCTTGCTCTTTTCGGGATCCGATGACGGCACGGCCGCGACGAGCTGATATCGGCCATCCACACGAGCGGCCATGCGATGCACGGCACCGATGAATGCACCCTCACCGCCTCCAATCATTCCCCAACGCAGCGGACGGGTCATGCGAGACCCAACGTGCGCAGAGCCACTGACGTGTCGCCACCCGCGGCAAAGTCATCGAATGCTTTCTCGGTGACGCGAATGATGTGCTTCTTGATGAATTGAGCACCTTCGCGCGCGCCATCCTCGGGATGCTTCAGTGCGCATTCCCATTCGAGCACGGCCCAGCCGTCGAAATCATTGGCCGCCATCTTCGCGAAGATCCCGTTGAAATCCACCTGGCCATCGCCGAGCGAACGGAACCGACCGGCGCGATTCACCCAGGTCTGATAACCGCTATAGACACCTTGCTTGGCTGTGGGACGAAACTCTGCGTCTTTCACATGGAACATCTTGATGCGATCGCGATAGACATCGATGTAGCCGAGATAGTCGAGCTGCTGCAGAACGAAATGACTTGGATCGAAAAGGATCTGGCACGCAGCGTGACCTTTGACGCGACCCAGAAACATCTCGAAGGTTTCGCCATCGAAAATATCCTCGCCCGGATGCACTTCGAAGCAGCAGTTCTGACCGTTGGCTTCGAAAATATCGAGGATGGGTTTCCAGCGTTTCGCAAGCTCATCGAAAGCAGCTTCGATCAGACCCGGTGGACGCTGCGGCCATGGATACAGATACGGCCACGCAAGTGCACCGGGAAAAGCTGCGACGTTCTTCAGTCCGAGATTCTTACTGGCCTTTGCGACCAGCTCCATCTGTTTCACCGCCCAGGCTTGTCGGGCCTTCGGATTCCCGTGCACTTCGGCCGGTGCAAAGCTGTCGAACTGCAGATCGTAGGCAGGATGCACAGCCACCAACTGTCCCTGCAGGTGGGCAGAGAGTTCGGTGGGCTGAATGCCGTGTTCGGCCATCGTGCCGCGCAATTCATCACAATAGGTCTTGCTCTCCGCGGCCTTGGCGAGGTCCATCACGCGGGCATCCCAGCTCGGTAATTGCACGCCGACGAAGCCGCATTCCTTGGCCCACTTCGCCATGTCACTCAGATTCTGCAGATGCGGACCGCCGCCCGCGAACTGCGCCAGAAATACCGCCGGCCCTTTGATCGTTTTCACTCTTCCCCCCGATTCAGCGATGCTGGAAAAA
>JBJMWN010000387.1:0-3385 GCA_045810085.1 Povalibacter sp.
TTGGTCACTTGCCAACTCTGACAACTGCTTCCTAACGGCGGGCACGGAAGATTCATCAACGATCTTCGCGAAAGCAGGTGTAGCCGTGAGCACCGCGAATGAGCATCCGATTGAAAACGCAATACTGGAATGTTTGACAGACATATGAGCTTCTCCTTAGCTTCTCCGGCAAATCAACCGGCGAGTTCAATCCTGCGTCGTAGGCATTGCAAAATCGTTTCTTGCGCATAAGCAAAAAACCGAAACCCTGCATCGCATCGGATTCACCGCGAGACGGCGATTTCAGCAACCCTGTTGGTGGACGCGACTCAGCCTTGAGTGAATCGCTGTGCTCCTTCTCACTCGCGGTTCTGGGTGCTCACGGCACGGTGAGCTGGGACTACTCGGAAGATACCGGCGAGCACATCATTCGGCAGAGTTCGATCGCCGGCGAGACGGCGGGCGAATTCGTGAACTATGTCGCGTGGCAGCCGTGAATCCTGTCGTTCCGAGACGCACATCGCACGATCGAAAAAAATTGAAGATGCCCCGAGTGTCACGTGGCTATTGGAGCAACGCCAGATCGATGGAATCAGCGATCGCCTCGTATCCAATGTCTGAGGGGTGTAGATGATCGGGCGAACTGTAACGAGACTGAATTCGGCTCGGATGGGAGGGATCACGCACCACCGCATCGAAGTCGACTACGCCGTCAAATTCTTTGCTGGTACGAATCCATCTGTTCACGGTTTGGCGGGCTTGCTCTTTTGATGGTGAGTAGTAACCGGGAAGTTCAACTCCTTCGAACGGCATCATCGTGGCGCCGATCACCTTCAAGCCTCTGGCGTGTCCACGGGCAATCAATTGCCGATACCCAGCGATCAAATCCTCCGGCGTAAAGGTTTCGTCCGGGCGCGCGAGCGGCCGACCGTGAATCTCAGCGGCGGGAAAACCGAGATCATTGGTGCCTTCAAGCACTACGACATGAGTTGCTCCAGGCACCATCAGAACATCTCGATCGAATCGAGCGAGTCCACTCATTCCTAAAGACTTGCTGCCAAATCCATCAGCAAGCAATCGATTGCCGGCGATGCCAGCATTCACAACCGCGATACCAGATCCGTCGGCGCGACGATTCAATCGACGTGCCAGGAAGCTGGGCCAGCTCCGATCGAGTTCTGTGCTGGAGCCATCGCCATCGGTAATCGAATCACCCAAAGCGACTATCACGCGCTGCTTCGGCTGATGCGCAACAAGAATCGCGCTGACCGAGATCCAAGATTCGGAGTTGGCTTTCGGTTCGATTCTTTCGGCACGAGTGAAATCACCGCGAGCGCTGATCACAGCACGTTTGAGCGCGAGCGGATGCGTGGTCGGAGTCAAAACCCGCCCAGGGAAATACAGACTGATTGCGATCTCACTTCCTGAAGGCAGAGGCAGGTCGACTGGATCACTCATGATCGGCGCACCGGGAGGAATGGTCACCGAACCGCGACCGCCAAACGTAAGTGCCTTTATTGAGCGAGGCTCAACGCTGCCAGGATCGCGCGACAAGGCAATCGTTGCCGAGCCGACTACCAGAGGATTGGCGCCGAATTCATTCGACAACACCACCCGTACGCGCTCTCCTCCCATTGAGATTCGCGCGCGCTGTCTCACTGTCTGACCATCGATTGCGAGCAGTGGGTCATCGGGATCTTCATCCGCGGCGACCGGACTTGCGATCCACGTCGCAGCCCATGTTTTTTCGAGCGCCTGAGCCGAGCCTGGCGAAGCAGCGCTAACAAGCAGCACCGCAACATATGCGAATCGGCGGCTGATGCGCAGCATCTTTTCACCTGCCAGTTCATGCGAGCGATTGATCACTGTGCGATTCCGCGAAGGTTCATATGAGGCCGCCATTAGCACGCATCTTTTCCATTCGAGAAGCAACCATTCGGTAAGTTGACAACGCGGCGGTTGTCACAGTGTCCTGCGCCGCTACTCAGTAGCGAGATATTGCTAACCCGCCTCGAACCTGCGGAAGAAGCCTATTTACTGGATCAGACCCGCAAAGAGCTCCGGCTTCATCGCAATGACCAATGCAATCATGCCGCCAATGGCCAAGCCCAGGATGGTGCCCGCAGCTACTCCGCGCATCAGCATCTTCTGTTCGCGAGTTGTCATTTCAGATCTCCCAGGTACCCCGCCCTGCCTAACCTAGCATCTACCGTATACGTGACAAACCTCGTACGTTACTAAGCCGAGATTCGTTTTCCGCCAGAAGCGAACAGCAACACGAACGTGAGCTGATCGTTTCGGTGCACACCATCACATCTATCGCTGACTGATCGTTGCGCACAATCCTTTGGGCCGCCACTGCGGGTGCGGCGAATCTGCTTTCGCATTGACAGGCAGAACGAACGACTCGTCGCTTCGGTGAAGCACCATGAACACCGAGCGGCGCGTGTCGGGACCGAAACTGGAGATCGCCATCGGCCATCCTTCTGGCGCAAGCATGCTCTGTCCAGCAAGTCCGACCATGACACCGTTCGGCGTCTCGAGGCATTGACCACCACTCAAGATGTACCAGGCTTCGGGACCTGGATGCCGATGCCCGGCAGTCTCGTTTTGAAAGCCTGACGAAATGATGGCCTCAGAGTAATGCGCGCTGTAAGCGACGCCGCGATCTACAGGCAACGGGCCGATGGTCGCGACGTGCTCGCCGCCGCGTGGTCGCCACTCCTGCTCCGCGATCGTAAATAACCAGTGCTTGCCGTGACTATGCACGACAGTGCCCAATGCACCCCGGCTCGCTTCAGCAGCGGCCGCGTCAGCGAAGGTGTCGAGTTGCCAATAGAGAGCGCCCTGCGCTGGCAAAACACCCAACTTCGTAACTGCTGTTGTATAGCAGCCCAGCTCAGCTTTGCGATCCGCGACCGGTGTCTCGCACCATCCCGTCAGGCCGGGATTTCGTGCGCGGCCATCCGGCCCACGCTCCTGCGCGACTGCAGAAGACAACATGCCGAGAGTTGCGACCGCGTAGACCAGCTTGATTCGCACGGACTTCATCGCGCCTCCTGCAACCTCGATCGTTGCCGGATCCTATCGTACTTAGTCCGCTCTCGCGCGAGAGCGTCGGTTGGATCGTCAACGTGGAGACGCGAGCTGCGCGAGGCGCACAAGAAGTCACTCAGCGAAATCGCGCGCAGCGTTTGCCCGGTTCCAGGCCTGGTCCGAAAAGCTCGCACTGTTATCAGTGCTCTGATCCGCCTTTCACAAAAGGCAAGACGTTCCCCGCGATTGTTGAAAACTCCTTTTCGGTGAGCGGAATCTTCTCTCGAAAGATGCGCCACGATTCGGCGGGCGCAGGGTTGCCACGGATCGAAAGATCAGCGCCGAACACGAATCTTTCAACACCGATTTG
>JBJMWN010000388.1:0-10960 GCA_045810085.1 Povalibacter sp.
TGCGGAATGGAAGCAGAAAGCAACAAGCCCGCGAACATGAGCGCGAATACGAGAGCGCGAACGGGCGTTCGCTCCGGATCGAGCCAGTTGGTGACCCAGGACGTATCGATCCACGCCCACCAGACGGCCAGCAGCAAAAGCAACGTCTCGAATGCGCCGAGCAGACTCAGATGCTCCAGCAGCAAATGCGATAGCTGCGTGACCGCGAAAACGAAAATGAGATCGAAGAAAAGTTCGACGTAGGTTACGTGGACGTGATCGCCTGCAGGCCTGAGCAGCCCCGCTGATGGGTTAGTAGTCATTCATCCTCCGCTGATGAATGCTAACCGAAAGTCCGCGATCTCTTACATTGCGCGAGCCAGAAGCGCTGGAACTCGACTCGAATGAGATGCAAGCCGACGTCATCGTATCGATGGCGCCAGCCTGCGTGAGGTGTTTCAGAAACTGATTGCCACCCTCCTCGGGAGAGATCAAGCGTGACGCGCAGCTTCCGCGCGCGGCTCATCGATACGAAACGCCTTGCTCAATGGCAGCAGCTGATAGAGCGCGGACAAGCCAACCAGCGTGTACACGGTTCTCGCCGCGCCTGTGCCATCGCCAAAAATTGCGGCCACCAGGTTCACATCACCCAGGCCGACGAGTCCCCAGTTGATACCTCCGATGATCGTGAGAATCAGCGTAATCAGATTCAATGTCTTCATGGTCAAACCTCAAATGACTGCAGGAAAATGAAGCTTTGATGTGAGTCGATTGCGAATGCTGCAGATGACGAACGCATCAGCGCTTCGGTAAAGCAACTCGAGTTCGAATCGCTTGTTCCGCATTGCATCGCCAAGCCAAAACATTCTCTGCTCGGCGATGTGCAGGAACGCGGCATTGGTGCGTACGGTCGGACCGTTCATCGGAAGTCACGCACGCATGCGTGATCATTTTCGAACGGCTCGTCGATGAAGAGTTCGACGCTGAGCTGATGAGCGCGGAACCGGCACGACACGGAGTGAGTGACTCACTCCTGCATTCCCTGGAACTGAGATGGAGAAACCTACAGCTTCACGCTGCTCATGCTGTGCGCAGAAAGAAAAAGGCCGCACGATGTACTCGTGCGGCCTTGAACAGCGGTCAAAAGCAGAATTTTCAGGCGTTCGCTGTCTTCACGACGTAGCCCTTCAAGCCGTAAAACACGATGTACGCATAGCACAGCGCCGGCACGAAGAAGGACAGAAGGATGCCGATGTGATCGGCGAACAAGGCCTGAAACGGCGGCACGAGGGCGCCACCCACAATCGCGACGCAAAGCACGCCCGAGCCTTCGCCCGTGTCTTTACCCAACTTGTCGATCGCAAGCGTGAAGATGGTCGGGAACATGATCGAGTTGAACAGGCCGATAGCGAGCAGTGGCCACATCGCCGCTTTGCCTCCGATCATGATTGAAATCACCAACAGGCCGATCACCACTGCGGCGTTGAACGCCAGCACCAGATTCGGTCTGACGACCCGCAGCACGGCGGCACCGATGAAGCGGCCCACCATTGCACCGAGCCAGTAGAGCGCAACGTGCTTACCAGCCGTTTGCGCATCCATGTCTGCGATCTGCTGAAGCAGACTGACCAACCAGGTGCCGATGGTGACCTCGCCGCCTACGTAGGTGAAGATCGCCACCGCACCGAGCACCAGATGCGAGTGTTCCCACAAACTGCGCTTCGGCCGTTTGACTTCGGCCTCGCTGGCGGTCGTCACATCCGTGCCGCGGATGACCGGCAACTTGAACACGCCGATGATCACGGCGATCAGGAACAACACCGCAGCAAGTGCCAGATATGGGCCCTGTACGGTTTCAATCTCCTTGGTCTTGTCGAGCACCTGATCCGCGCCGACAGTGGCTGCCGACAAAATCAGGATGGAGCCCACGTAAGGACCGATCGCTGTGCCTGCAGAGTTGAACGCCTGTGTCAGCGTCAACCGGCTGGCGGCTGTTTCCGAACGGCCGAGAATCGCCACGTAGGGATTCGCCGCGACTTGCAGCAACGTGATGCCCGAGGCGAGTACGAAGAAGGCAAACAAGAACAGCGGATAGGACTGCGATGAGGCTGCGGGATAGAAGCCTATGCATCCAAGCGCGGCTACGCACAGGCCGATGATGATGCCTTTCTTGTAGCCGATATGTTCGACGAGGTAGCCGGACGGGAGCGATGAGATCGCATACGCGCCGAAGAAGCAGAACTGCACCAACGAAGCCTGAAAGTAGCTGAGCGTGAAGATCGATTTCAGGTGCGGTATCAGAATGTCGTTCAGCGAGGTGATGAGACCCCACATGAAGAACAAGGTGGTCAGGACAATCAAGGCCCCTGAGTAGTTGGCCTCCCCTCTCGATTCAGCGATGGTTTGAGTCGTAGTCGTTGTTTGTAATGCCATGTGATCTCTCTTATGCAGGCACGCTGCGTGGATGCTTGCGATCCGCCCCCTGGTCACATCACCCCAGTTGAACTGGTTGCAATGCGGCGCGAATCTTAGCCGATTTCAGGGCCGTGACAGCGTGGTCATTGAACCACCCATGTGATTTGACAAAGCGCAGGAGATTGAGGGCGCAGGTTAGCGGTAACAGGAGGAGTTGGCGGCTGGCCACTGGCGACTGGCTGCTGCCCAAACAAAATGAAGCGAAACAAAAAGGGCGCTGCAGATGCAGCGCCCCGTTTCTCTTTTCTGGCCAGTCGCCAGCAGCCAGTAGCCCGTTCGCCTCTTTAGAACTTCTGCCCGAACTTCAGGCCGACCATGCGCGGCGTATTGGTAAAGATGTACGGCTTGGTGCAGATGTCTGTCCGACATTGCACAAACCGCGAGATCGACGCGCGCTCGTCGAAGGCATTGTTCAGGAAGATGCTTACATTGAAGCTGTCCTTGGCGAATCCGGCAGAGAAGTCGGCGATGCCATAGGCGTCATTCACGCCCATTACCACGTTGTCATCGGGGAGCAGCGAAGGATTGGTCTCGTCCTGGTAAGCATAGGAGCCTTGCAGGAACGCATCCATCGTACCGATTGGGAACGAATAGCGAGCGGTCACATGACCCTTGAAATCAGGGACGACAGGGAGCTTCGTTCCATCGGGCGCGAACGGCGATAACGGTATCGGCGCGTCCGGATCCGCGACGCAATCTGCCGAAGACAGCGGCAGGCCGGTCACTTCGTCCAGCGTCTGGCAGAAGTCCTGGCTCAACTTGGCATCGAGGAAAGACACTCCGCCGGAAATGAGCAAGCGTTCGCTGGCAGCAAATTCCACGTCGGCTTCGATGCCTTCAATCCTTGCGCCACCTGCGTTGGTAACGTTCGTGAGGCCCTGTGCGCCGGTGAATGAGTACTGGAAGTCGTCCCAGTCGAGCATGAATATCGCGCCATTCAACCGCACTCGGTTGCCGAACAATGTTGACTTCCAACCCACCTCATAGTTCTTGAGGAAGTCAGCATCGTAAGGTGGGAAATCGCCGCGTCGATTGACACCACCCGGACGGAATCCTTCCGAATACGTGGCATAGACCATGAGGTCGTCGTTGATGCGATAGGTCAGATTGATTTTCGGTGTCCAGTCGTTATCCGTCACGCGTTTGTCGAGGTTCTTGCACGGAGCGGTTTCGACTGCTGTGAAAGGGACCCAACTGGATCGGTCGTAACGCTCGTTACCGGCAAGCTCGCTGCATCGAGTCTCACCGTTGGTGCCGCTGCCGCTGTAGTTCTCGTTGAAGCCGTAAAAGCCCTCGAGAGAGTTCTCTGCCCGAAAGCGTCGTACACCCAACGTTGCGGCCAGTTTCGAGGTGATATCGAACGTCACTTCGCCGAACACTGCGTAGTCACGATCGACGCGCAGTTGTTCCGTGAGCCAGATGGTGTCGTCCCATCCAGTAATCTCGTAATCGCTGGTCAGATCGTCGATCTTGTAGCGCTGTTGAATGCCATGCTGCTGACGCGAATAGAACAGTCCCGTGACGAAACGCACTGGCCAATCGTTCGGTGAGGACACGCGCAACTCATGGCTCTGACGCTTGTAGCGATCCTTGCCCTGGATGTACTGAGTGGAGTCGGTGGGATCGCCGGCGTCATTGGGCCAGACGTATTCGTAAAGCTGATCATAGAAGAACGAATAGTCCGAATAGTCGGACTGCGTATCGACATCGCGCTTCAGATAGGCGCCCGCATATACGAGATCGAGACTGCCGATCTTGCCTTCAACCGTGAGAGCGGCCTGAGCCCAGCGATCGTCTGATTTTTCAGGTCGGAATTTGTTGACCGCGAGATCGCCGAGGCTGGGGTCGTAAGCAAAGGAACCGTTCGCGACCTGCTTCTGCGCCATCAAGGTCGGAGAGATCGTCCAGTTGTCATTCAGGTCGAGACGCAGCGCTGCACGGGCGCCATAAGTGTCGACGTCGTTGTAGTTGTCCTCAGCGAACTGATCGTTGTTGATGGTGATGCCAGCAGTCGCATACTCACGCGTTCCCGCACGGTTATCGATATAGCCTGGGTCGTGCTTGCTCCATCCGACCAGCCGGATCGCACTCTTCTCATTGATCGGCAAATTGACGTAGCCCTCGGCCACATAGCCGCCTTCACCATCGAGCATGTTGCCTTCGAGATCGTAGGACGCCGAGAACTTCGAAGGATCAGGCTTATTGGTGATGATGCGAATCGTGCCCGCCTGCGAGCTCGCTCCGTAGAGCGTTCCCTGCGGACCTGCGAGTGCTTCGATGCGCTGGATGTCATAGATGTGAATGTCGAGCGCGCCCTGAATGGTCGTGATCGGCATTTCGTCGAGATACTGGCCGACAGTCGGCTGCGATCCCGAGTGGTTGCCGTTGTCGCCGCTGCTCACGCCGCGGAAAAAGACGCGTGAGAAGCCGGGACCGAGACCTTCGAACGACAGACTGGGCATGAACTTCGCGTAGTCATCGAAGTCGGTGACGTGCAGTTCTTCAAGTCTCTCTGTACCCAGCGCAGTGATGCTCAGCGGTACATCCTGCAGATTCTCCTGCCGCTTCTGCGCCGTTACGATCACGTTTTCGAGTACTGCTCCACTGCCGCCTGTTTCTGCGGCAACCGTCACCGAGCTCACCGACAAGAGAGCTGCGGCCAGTGGAACGCCCGTCATCAGGACACGACTGTGCTGCCGTGAGCCCAGGCGCCTGAGTTTGCGCATTCTGCTACGAGTCATTGACTTCTCCCCATTGTGTTTTGAATTCACATCGAGCCCGGACCTGCAGTCCGTGCTGTCGCGAATTGCGGAACGACTGGATACAGCTCGAGCACCGCACCCAGCGCCGTTTTCAGTGGCGCGAGCCAGGGCTCGTAGTTGCGCCAGTGATCAACCCCTTCTCGGAAAATCGGACGACGCACCTGCTCAGAACTTGCAGTCCGGACCGCCCTGTCGTTTTCATAAAATCGCAAACACCGCTCATCGAAGGGCAGCTCGCAATAATCGAGCAGCCGCGTGATCTCAGCTTCCGTGTCATCGATCATGTGCTCATAAATGACACGATGCACGCGGCCGGGCAGCACTTGATCGTAATGCGCCATCAACTCGACGTAGTCGCTGTAGTAGCGACCGATATCGGTGAGGTCATACGTAAAGTGCTGGCCACGTGCGAAATGCTGTTTATAGCCAGAGAAGCAGCAGCCGAGCGGATGTCGGCGCGCATCGATGATCTTTGCGTTCGGCAGAATCAGATGGATGAGACCGACATGCGCCCAGTTATTCGGCAGCTTGTCGATGAAGAATGGCGCATCGGTTTTGCGTTGAATGCGCGTCTGCTGCAGATATTGTTCACCAAGACTCACCAGCTGATCATTGGAAAGCTCCGCGATGATCTCGGGATACAATGACCCCGCACTGCGCGTCTTCCTGCCACTGAGCTCGCGTGCGATCGCTGCGAGATCCGGCAGTTCCTGCGTACCCTCGACCAGTGGATGGCTCGCAAGGATCTGCTCCAGCAACGTAGAGCCTGATCGAGGCAAACCCACGATGAAGATAGGATCGGAGGCCTGTGATCCGGTGCCCGCCTTCGCGGCAAATAAGGCTGGGGTGAAGAAGTTCTTCGCGCGTTGCACCTGAGAGGTGGTCTCGGCCGCGTCGTAAGCAATGATCTCGCGTCGCAATTCATTGCCCTTCGCATAGTGCGTGAAGGATTGATTGAATTGCTGGACATCTTCGTACGCCTTGCCCAGCGCAAAGTGGAAGTGAAAGCGATCCTCAAGACTCAAATCGGTTCGCTGCAACTGCTTCTGCATCGCCGCACGATCGTGGTCGTCGAACTTGACTGTCTTCAGATTGGCAAGGCTCCACCACGCCTCGCCGAGCGTCGGTGCAAGCTCGAGTGTCTTGCGGTAAGCCTGAACCGAGCGATCCTGCTTGCCCGCAGTTTTGAGTGCATGTCCGAAGCTCAGCCACACTTTTGCATGATTGGGATAACGCGACGTGACCTGTTCGTAGATCTGAAGCGACTGCTCAACATCACCGGTTCTGGAAAGCACTGCGGCCTTCAGATTCAGATAGCCTGGATTTGCTGGATCGCTCGCCAGCAGCCGATCGAGTTCGGCCAACGCCTGTGCCGATTTGCCCGCCCGATGCAATACGAATGCGTAGTTGTGCCGCGCTGGAACGAAGCTCGGGGCAAGCTCCAACGCTCTCTCCAACAATATTTCCGCGTCGCCGTATCGGCCGAGCCGTGACGCCACTTCGGCGAGCATGCGCATTGCAGGCACGTCGGTCGGAAACTGTTTCAAATGGGCGCGCAATAAAGCCTCAGCAGGCGCGATTCGGTTCTCACAAAGATGCACGGCCGCTTCCATCAAGCGTGGATCGTTGGTGGAATGCCGGATCTGTTCGGAGTACGCGGCCTGTGCTGCGTCTGTGTCGCCGATCGCTGAAAGATGATCGCCGAGTGCGCGCCACGCGTCCGGCAGATTTGGCTTGAGCTTGACTGCAGCACGCAATGCATCGAGCGCTGCATCACCGCGCTGCGCTGCGCTCAGTGCGATGCCAAGTTCATAGTGTGCTTGTGCCCAACCTGAATGCGCCTGGACCAGCGACTCGAGTGTTCGAATGGCTGCTTCGAGATTGCGACAACGACGCTGCGCGATACCGAGCAGCAGCATTGCTGCGGGCTGCTGTGGAATGGCTTTGAGGATTTCAGAAGCTTGTTCGGCCGCAAGGTGCGGCTCGCGATCGAGGAGTCGAGACGCATGCGCGAGCGCGACTTGCAAGGTTCCAACAGGTTCGGCGGCTGTGCTCACTGGAGCCACCCAGTCGTCGGCGCGAGCGCGCCCGCATTCACGTTTCCGCGCCTGTCCCAATGCGTGGTGCACGTAGCCCGGCAACCATGGGTCACTGCCAAACGATGAATGATTTGCTCCCGTGCTGTGCTGCGCCGCGCCCCTACGAAATAGATATCAGCGCGTCCCGAGCGTATTGAACCTGAAGCAGCGTGAGCCCGCACGCAGTTCCGGGCTGTAGGCTAACGACCGATGCGCATCGTGGCAAGCCACCTCGCGCATTCGGGCAGCTTGCAAGCAACGAATCAATGTATGCATTGCTGCTGCTCGTGGTTCGGCGGCAACATGCTCGGGGAGCAACGCAGCGTGGGAGAACGAATGAACATCGATTGGCACTGGGCCAGCCTGTCAGAACTCAGTGCGATCCAGCTCTACGCGATCTTCGCAGCAAGGCAGGCCGTGTTCGTCGTCGAGCAGACGTGCGCCTACCAGGATCTCGATGGTTTGGATTTCGGCGCTGACCATCTGATCGGATGGAATGGAGACGAGGTTGCCGCCTATCTGCGTATCCTCGATCCCGGAATACGTTTCAGCGAGCCATCGATCGGACGGGTGCTCACGACGCGCAACTTTCGAAGCTCAGGTGTTGGACGCGCTCTCATGCGCTTGGCACTTGAACGCACCGACGCGCGATTTCCGAGGATGAGCGTGCGCATCAGTGCGCAGGCTCACCTGGAATCGTTCTATGGCTCTTTGGGCTTCTCGACCGCATCCGAGCCGTACCTCGAAGATGGAATACCCCACGTAGAGATGCTTCGCTCACCGCTATGAGCCTTCGCATTGCGCAGTCATTGAACCTGCGGCAGCTCAGTATCCACTTACCTTTCGCAAGTACGTGTGTGCCCGCTTCTTGTGAGCGGGATCGCGCACGCACTTCGCAGCACGAATCGACAGTGCGCGAAGGGGAATGGTCATGCGTTCATTTGAATCACGGTCTTGGATCTGGGCAGCGGCGGCGATTGTCAGCGTCGCTCTGGCCGCCTGCGGTGGTGGTGGTGGCGGATACGGCGGCGGCAATAACAATCCGCCGGCGGCACCTCCTCCGCCTCCTCCACCCACGGTTTCGTTGAGTTCACCGCCTACAGGAACGGTGTATCGCACTGTCCCGCTCACGGCGACCGCTACTGCGACTGCCGGTATCACTCGAGTTGAGTTCCTGGTGGATGGCACGTCGATCGCAACAGTGACGACGGCACCTTATACGACTCAGTGGGACACATCAGCGGTGAGCGATGGAGCTCACACGATTGCGGCGAAAGTCACCGACGCGAGCAACGCAGTCGCCACGACTCCAAACGCAAGCGTCAATGTGAACAATCACCCGACGATCGCAGTAACGCTCTCGCCCACGGAGACGCTGCCCAAACCCAACTCGACGGCGGGCGGCACAGGTCAGTTCACAGTGAATCTCGTGGACGGAAGCGTGACGGGAGGCGTGACCACCACAGGTATCACGGCGACCGCAGCACATATCCACGATGCGTTCGCAGGCGCTGCCGGACCCGTGATCGTTCCTTTTGTGAAAAGCGCAGCCGATCCAAATCGCTGGGATGCACAAGCAGGCGCAATTCTCACGGCAGACCAGCTGGATGGACTGCTTGCAGGTCGCCTCTACGTCAACGTGCATTCCGCTGCGTATCCGGCGGGTGAAATTCGCGGACAGCTCAAACCCGAAAACATCATGATCGTGTTCACGGATATGTCAGGCGCCAATGTGGTCCCTGCCGTGACGACCGCGGCCACCGGTACCGCGGCCACGACGATCGATACGAAAGCCAGCACGGCAACGGTCAATATCGTCTCCACCGGCGTAGACGACGCGACTGATGCACACGTGCATAAGGCTGCTGCTGGCGCGAACAACGACACTGCACTGCTCACACTGGCGAAGGATCCCGCCGCAATGGGTCACTGGTCTGCGCAGCTACAGCCTGTCACGGCAGCGGATCTGACGGACTTCAACGCCAATGGCTGGTATGTCGATGTACATACGCCAGCGAACACCGCAGGCGAGTTGCGCGGACAGATCACTCCAAATCCAGCGCCGCCGCCACCGCCACCACCACCACCGCCTCCTCCACCTCCGCCAGCGACGGTCACGCTCGCGCAGCTTCAGACCAGCATCTTCACTCCGGACTGCTCGGGATGTCATACCGGAAACGGCGCTAACTTACCTGGGTCGATGAACCTGAGTTCGGCGAGCGCCACGTTTGCGGCACTGGTGGGCACACCAAGTAAAGAACAGCCGACCGTACAACGAGTGCGGGTCAGTGATGCAGCGAACAGCTATCTGATCCACAAGCTGGAAGGCGCCAGCGACATCACTGGAAGCCGCATGCCGCTCGGTGGACCGTTCCTTGATCAAGCGACCATCGATCAGGTCAAGCAATGGATCAACGAGGGCGCTCAGAACAATTAAGCGTTGTAGCCATGGGTGATGCGGATCGACACGCATCACCCATGCGCATCAGGGATGATGGTTTTTCTCAATCCACTCACCTACTCGCGTCTCGAGTACGTCCAGTGGCAACGCGCCACCTTGCAAGACGACGTCGTGAAAGTCGCGAACGTTGAACTTCGAGCCGAGTGACTGCTGAGCCCGCGTACGAAGACCGCGTAATTTCAGCTCACCGATTTTGTAAGCGAGTGCCTGAGCAGGCCACGACACGTACCGTTCCAACTCTGTCTGTATGTTGTGCGGTGCGAGCGCGGAATTGTCAGTGAAGCATTTGCGTGCTTCTTCGAGATCCCAACCGAGCCAGTGGATTCCAGTATCGGCAACCAATCGGCATGCGCGCCACATCTCATACGAGTAACGGCCGAACTTCTCATAAGGATCGCGATACATGCCCATCTCCTCACCCAGAAACTCCGCATAGAGTCCCCATCCTTCGATGAAAGCAGTGGGACTCAGGTTGCGACGAAAATAGGGCAAGCCGTCGAGTTCCTGAGACAACGCAATCTGCAGATGATGACCCGGGACAGCTTCGTGAAGCGTGAGCGCAGGCAACTCGTACAAGGGCCTTTGATCCAGGCGTGAGGTGTTCACCATGTAGCCACCGGGCTGGCCCAGCTTCATGCTGCCGCCCCAATAGCGTCCGGTCGTGTAGCCTTCGGCCATTTCGGCAGGCACTGGCCTCACGTCATAGGTCAGACGCGGAAGAGTTCCGAACAATGGCGGCAATCCACCATCGGCCCTCTTTGCAATCTCACTCGCTTTCTCCAGTAGCTCCTGCGGGGTATGCGCATAAAAGCGCGAATCCGTACGCAGCATTCGCTGAAAATCCGCGAAGCTGCCCTTGAACCCAGACTCATCAATGGTCTTCTGCATCAGATCGCGGATGCGTTGAACCTCGTGCAATCCGAGCTGATGAATCTCATCGGGTGTCATCGAGGTCGTGGTCTCGCGCCGAACGAAGTAGCGATAGGTCGCTTCGCCATTCGGTGTAGATCGCCATGCCAGTGCAGCGCGCGCTGCCGAAACGTACTCATTCGCGAGCAGATCAACGAAGGCTTTTTGTTGCGGCAAGATCTGTTCGCGAATAATGGCAACCGCTTGCCGGCGATAGTCCTGTTGCAGGTCAGTGGGGATGCTTGATGGCAATTTGGTAAAGGGCAGCAACAACGCACTGTCTTCCGGCTCGATCG
>JBJMWN010000389.1:0-2558 GCA_045810085.1 Povalibacter sp.
GCATTGGCAGTGTTGCCTGGAAATTGCGTGCGTTTCCGTTGTTCCTGGGACGCTTCCAAGGGGACGCGAAGATCACGCGCATCGACGGGTTCGCTCAGGGTGGTTTCAAGGCCCGCGTGTCAGGCGCACTGGAGCTCAACGATCTCACTGCTTCCCTCCCACTCACATCTTTGTCTGTAGGCGTGAGGGGTTGGGCAGGAACAGTCAACGCACGCCTCGCGCACCTGGCCATCGTAAACGGCTGGCCCACTCAGGCTGAAGGCACGATAGAAGTACTCGATCTCACGGGACCGCCCAATCGCCCCGCCAACATGGGGGGCTACAAAGTCACCTTCCCGCCCGGGAGTGGTGGCGATGAGCTTGTGGGCGCGCTTTCCGATCTCGGCGGGCCTCTCAATATTGCAGGAAACCTGCGCCTTAAATCGGATCGCAGCTACGTTGTCGAAGGCGCCGTCGCTGCTCGGCCAGAAGCACCGAAGTCAGTGGCCGACTCACTCCAGTACCTGGGTCCCGCCGAGGCTGATGGTCGGCGGCCATTCTCAATCGCAGGCACTTTCTGATCTTTGTTCGCGACGCGTCCGCGTCCGAACATCATCATCGTTGCTTCCCCTAGCTGCCGTCAGATCGACTGCAGCGTTACACTCCATCGCAAGGTCCGGGCGCCAACGTCGGCACTGGGCTTCCGATCTCAGGTATTCAGCATGACGGCAACTGATTGAGTTCATCGAGAATGGACGCGACCCGCGCTCCACGTTTCGAGAGAAGTCACACAGCGCTGCTGTTATCGCTCAAGAGCAAATATAACGGGAGTTCCTATGCGATCCGTCACCGATTCGTCAGCGAAGTTAATCCTGGTAGGCGCCGTCGCGCTTGCTGTTGCGGCCTGCGGCAAAAAACAAGAAGCACCTGCGCCTGAACCCCAGGCCGCGGCAGCACCCACTGCCACGCTTGAAGGTCAGGTGGATATCGTTGCGTGGCCCGGCTACATCGAACGCGGCGAGACCGACAAGAGCTACGACTGGGTCACGAAGTTCGAAGCCGACACAGGCTGCAAGGTGAACGTGAAGACCGCGGGCACCTCGGATGAGATGGTCTCGTTGATGACTCAAGGCGGCTACGATCTCGTGACGGCATCGGGCGATGCATCGTTGCGTCTGATCCGTGGTGGCACTGTGCAACCTGTCGATATCAACAAAGTCCCCTCCTACGACACCATCGATGCACGTCTGAAAGAAGCCGTATGGCATTACGTTGATGGCAAGCACTACGGAGTGCCCTATCAGTGGGGACCCAATGTGTTGATGTACAACACCAAGGTCTTCAAGTCGGCGCCGACTTCCTGGAGCGTGCTGTTCGAAGCGCAGAAGCTTCCCGACGGCAAGCCGAACAAAGGCCGTATGCAAGCTTACGACGGCCCCATCTACATCGCTGATGCCGCCCTGTATCTCATGACGAAGAAGCCGGATCTCGGGATCAAAGATCCGTACGAGCTCAGTGAAGCCCAGTACACCGCGGTATTGGATCTGTTGCGCAAGCAGCATCCGCTCATTCAGCGTTACTGGCACGATGCAAACGTACAGGTTCAGGATTTCACCAACGAAGGTGTCGTCGCATCGAGCTCGTGGCCTTTCCAGGTGAACACGCTTGTCGCAAACAAGCAGCCCATTGCAAGCACGGTTCCTGCGGAAGGTGCGACTGGATGGGCGGACACGACGATGATGCACGCGCAGGCGAAGCATCCGAACTGTGCTTACAAGTGGCTGGAATGGTCGATCAGCCCCAAAGTCCAGGGCGACGTTGCGGCGTGGTTCGGCTCCGTTCCTGTCGTGCCGGCAGCATGCAATGGCAACGAAATTCTCGGAGCTGAGGGCTGCAAGACCAACGGCATCGAAAATTTCGAGAAGATACATTTCTGGCGCACGCCTGAAGCAAAGTGTGCGACACAGGGAGATGCATGCATCCCCTATAGCCGCTGGGCGACCGACTACGTCGCCATCATGGGTGGCCGCTAATCGAAGCTGAGCGATGAATGTCGGAGCGCGGAGCGTAGAGGTGTGCACTCGATGCTCCGCGATTCCGTGCTTCGAGTGTTGAACTCATGACTCACGCTATCGAGTTCCGCGACGTCTCGCGCATTTATGGCGATGTGCGAGCGGTCGATCACGTCTCTCTCCAAGTCGCCACAGGTGAGTTCTTTGCCATGTTGGGTCCTTCAGGATCCGGCAAGACGACCTGCTTGCGATTGGTGGCCGGCTTCGAAAGTCCAGACGACGGGCACGTGCTCCTTGAGGATAAGGATGTGACCGCGCGTCCGCCCTACGAGCGCGACGTCAACACGGTCTTTCAGGATTACGCGCTGTTTCCGCATATGAGCGTGCTGGAAAACGTGTGTTAAGGATTGCGCGTGCGCAAGGTTGCGCGCGATGAACAACAAAAACGTGCGCACGAAATGCTTGAGCTCGTCAGGCTTGGGTCACTTGCAAATCGCCGCCCTTCTCAACTGTCGGGGGGGCAGCGGCAACGAGTGTCGCTGGCGCGAGCGCTCATTAATCGTCCCG
>JBJMWN010000390.1:0-4183 GCA_045810085.1 Povalibacter sp.
CGTTTCTCACCTGGGATGAGCTCGGTGATCAACTCATTCCGTACGTCCAGGATCTCGGTTACACGCATATCGAACTGATCGGTGTCGCCGAACATCCGTTCGATGGCTCGTGGGGCTATCAGGTGCTCGGCCACTTCGCACCCACCGCACGTCACGGCACGCCGGAAGAATTCAAACGTTTTGTAGATCGATGCCATCGCGCTGGCCTCGGCGTCTTCATGGACTGGGTGCCCGCGCATTTCCCACGCGATACCCACGGTCTCGCCGAATTCGATGGCACTCACCTGTACGAGCACGCAGACAGTCGACGCGGCGAGCATGTGGAGTGGGGTACGAAGATCTTCAATTACGGCCGACACGAAGTGCGCAACTTTCTGGTGTCGAATGCCGTGTTCTGGCTCGAGGAATATCACATCGATGGTCTGCGCGTAGATGCCGTCGCCTCGATGCTCTATCTCGATTACGCGCGTAATCCCGGCGAGTGGTTACCGAACCAGTACGGCGGTCGCGAGAACCTGGAAGCCATCGAGTTCCTGAAGCAGTTGAACTGGACCATCGGCCACTACTTTCCGGGTGTGGTGACAATGGCAGAAGAATCTAGTGCATTTCCGGGTGTCACCCGACCCGTGCATCTCGGTGGGCTGGGCTTCTGGTTCAAATGGAACATGGGCTGGATGAACGACACCTTGCGCTACATGGCGCTCGATCCTTTGAATCGTCGTTACGAGCACAATCTGATCACGTTCTCATTCATGTATGCGTTCTCGGAGAATTTCATTCTGCCGCTCTCACACGATGAGGTCGTACATGGCAAACGCTCGCTGCTCGACAAAATGCCGGGCGATGAGTGGCGCAAGCGTGCGAACTATCGTCTGCTGATCGGCTATCAGGCCGTACACCCTGGCAAGAAGCTGATGTTCATGGGCGGTGAGTTCGGGCAATGGCACGAGTGGCGCGACTACGAAGATCTTGCGTGGGCAGCGCTGGCTCATCCGCCGCATCGTCAGCTGCAGGATTGGAATCGCGCGTTGAATCATCTGTATCGCAACTATCCTGAGCTCCATGGGAGCGAGCATGACTGGCAGGGTTTTCGCTGGATGGAAGCTGACAATCGCGATGAGAGCGTATTCGCCTTCATACGTCGTCGCTTGCCATCGGAGGGCGGCACTTATCTGCTATGCATCTTCAATGCGACGCCCGTACCTCGGCCCGGCTATATTTTCGGCGCTCCGGAAGCCGGTACGTATCGCAAAGTCATCGACGGTGATGCCGTCGAATTTGGTGGGTCTGGCTATTCGAATCAAACCGAGGTGCCAGCTCCCGCCGAAGGATTCCGTGATTTTCCGGCACGAATACAGCTCGATGTGCCGCCGCTTTCCATGATGGTGTGGGAAAAGAAAGTTGACGGTTGACATCGGACCGTCGACAGTCAGAAAACACGCTCACATTTATCGTTCTTCATTCATCCTGAAACATGGCGCTCGATTACACCAACGTTACGCTGCAATCTGGATCACCTGAGCCGCTCGGCGCCACACTCACTGCTGAAGGCGTGAACTTCGCTGTTTACTCCGGCGGAGCTTCACGGATCGAGCTCTGTCTGTTCGATGAATCGGCAGAACGTGAAGTCGCGCGCTTCGCATTACCCGAGCGCACCGAAAATGTTTGCCATGGCTTTCTGCCCGCACCGCACGGTGCAGTCGGATTGCACTATGGCTATCGCGCGTACGGACCGTTCGATCCGCAATATGGGTTGCGCTACAACCCATCGAAGCTGCTGCTCGATCCTTATGCGCGAGCGATTGGTGGCAAGTTCACATGGAACGATGCTCTGCTCGGAAGTCTGCCGCTGGCGGTTCCAGCAACACCTGCTGAGGTGCCCGCAGAGCAGGCGAACACGCTCGACAGCGCCGCCTTCAACTACAAGGGCCGGGTCGTCAATCCTGCATTCGACTGGGCTGGAGATCGCCCACCTGCGACACCGTGGCGCGACTCGGTGATTTACGAGTTGCACGTAAAAGGTTTTACGAAGCTGCACCCTCGCGTGCCGCAGGAGCAGCGCGGCAGTTATCTCGGTCTCGCACATCCGGAAGTCATCGCTCATCTGAAACATCTCGGCGTTACTGCCGTCGAGTTATTGCCGGTGCAGGCATTCGTTCCCGAAAGGTTCCTGGCCGACAAGGGCCTCGTGAACTATTGGGGCTACAACTCGATTTCGTGGTTTGCTCCAGCACCGCAGTTTGCAGTTGCGGATGCTGTGGTCGAGTTCAAGACAATGGTGAAGGCGCTGCACGAAGCAGGCATCGAAGTCATCCTCGATGTGGTTTTCAACCATACGGCGGAAGGCGATGGACAAGGTGCGACGCTGAGCTGGCGCGGCCTGGACAATGCGGCCTATTACAAGCTCGAGCCGACCAACCTGCGCAACTACGTTAATCGCACCGGCACCGGCAACACGATCGGCATCAGTCACGCGGTCACACGCGCAATGATCATCGATTGCCTGCGTTACTGGGTCGAGGAAATGCATGTCGATGGTTTTCGCTTCGATCTCGCTGCCGTGCTCGGGCGTGATAACGGACGCTTTCGTACAGACGCTGCATTTTTCAAAGCGGTCGCCGCTGAACCTTCGCTGCGCTATTGCAAGTTGATCGCAGAACCGTGGGATGTGGGTCCAGATGGTTATCAGCTCGGGCACTTCCCTGCTGCGTGGGCCGAGTGGAACGATCTTTATCGCGATACGATGCGCAGCTTCTGGCGCGGCAATCCCGGAATCCTGGGCAACTTCGCAGAGCGCTTCGCCGGTTCGAGTGATCTGTTCCGCAACACAGGCCGACGTCCAACCTCGAGCGTGAACTACGTCGCCTGTCACGACGGCTTCACGCTGTACGACGTCACTGCCTACGACGAAAAGCACAACGAAGCCAATCTCGAAGACAACCGTGATGGCCACAATCACAACCTGAGTTGGAACTGTGGCATCGAAGGTCCGACGGAAGATGAGCAAGTAGTCGAGCTGCGCGAACGTCAGGTTCGCAATCTGCTCGCCACAGTGTTGTTGTCTCAAGGTGTGCCGATGTTGCAGGCGGGCGATGAGTTTGGTCGCACGCAACGCGGCAACAACAATGCGTACTGCCAGGACAACGAAATCAGTTGGGTCGATTGGGATCTGGGTGCGCGTCGCAGCTGGCTCACGACGTTCGTGCGTCAATTGCTGATACTCAGAAGGCAGGCGCCCGGATTGCGTCGTGACACTTTCTTGAAGGGTGCTCGTCAGGTCGATCGCGAACACAAGGATGTGAGCTGGCGTCATCCGCTCGGTCATGAGCTCAGCGCCGCCGATTGGCACGAAGAGCAGGCGCGCGCCATCGGCGTACTCATCGGCCAGGCTTTCACCGATCCGCATGGAACACCGAATGGGCATCTGCTGTTTCTGTGCAATGCCAGTCCCCAGCAAATCGACTTCAAGCTGCCCGCGCCGATCACCCATGCGGTGTGGCAGATCGTTTTCGATACGGCGCGCTGGCGAGCTAACGATCTCGGCAATCGCATTGCTGCGGGTGAAAACTGCGTCGTCGCAGCTCACTCGTGTGTGCTGCTCGCCGATGGCGATGCGCCGCTCAGCGTGCGCAGCGGCTTTTCGCTGACTTGAACACTGCAACAGGCTAGGCCGGCAGTTCACAGCGCCAACGCTGCTGTGAATTTCGCTGCGCCGGGAGATGCGTGAAGTGGCCAAAAAAGATCCACTCACCCAGTTGACGAAGCTGTACGGCATCGGAGCTTCGTACTACGACTTTCGCGGTGAGCTGCACGACGTCTCTCGGGAAAGCCGAGTCGCGATTCTTGCCGCGATGGGCGTGGACGCGAGCAGCAACGAAGCGATCGAAAAAGCGGTACACGCGTTCGAAGCTTCGAACTGGATGCGCACCTTGCCGCCGGCGCTCGTCGTGGCGGCCAATGCGCCTGTGTTGTTACCAATCGCTATTCCACTCGAGCTGCGGGCCAAGCAGATCAGCTGGACCGTCACGCTCGAGGATGGTCAGACGCGCGAAGGTGTCGCGCGCATCAAAGATCTCGAGACGGAAGGGAAAGGCAAAGTCGATGCACGCAGCTTTGTACGCGTGCTGCTGCCGCTTCCGGGAGATTTGCCGCTCGGGTATCACCGAGCTACGGTCGCACTGGA
>JBJMWN010000391.1:0-10769 GCA_045810085.1 Povalibacter sp.
GACCGCGTTTTATCTCGGCATTTCCAGGGATAACGGCGTTTCCTGGAAGTTTCTCGACGGCTGTTTGATACATGCCGACAATGCACGAAGGGTGCTTGATGGAAGCGATGTGCAATTGCCTCCCTGCTTTGCACTTGGACAGTCCGCACCTAACTACGCCAAAAAGTAGGTCGTGTTCGGCGCGCAGACTCCAGGGTTAACACTACTGCGCCTCAACCCTCTTCCTCGATCATTTCGTGACACAACTCGATGCATACATCGCAGATGTATGCGTTCGAACCCGCGACGAGTTTGCGAGCTTGCACATGGCTCTTGCCGCAGAACGAGCAACTCGATCCTTCTGCATCTGGTGAAACTCGTCCAGCTTCCTTGATGTGTGTTGCGGCCGCAGAACCCTGAACCGCAGTCAGGGAAATAGTGACCGTGTCTCCGGCGGAAAGCACGGCGTTGTGGCTGTACACGTACTGACCGGTTTCTGAATCGGTCGGGATGAATGCCGTGATCTGCAGGATCGCGGACTCCTGACCTGAGACACGGGCGAGATTGATCTCTACCTGATCTTCGGTACTGACGTGTGCGTCGGCAAAGCGCTCGCCGTTCACCATAACTTCAAAGCGGGTAGCACGTGTGTTCATAGCGCGATCATAGTCTGCTCTAAATCTCGATTGCTGCGGCTTCGCGAGGAATCGACACATGACCGCAGCTGTAGGCATTCGCGCGGCCTGTTGTGGTTGTCACCTCGCTTTACGCAGCCGATACTCGCGCTCCTGTTGCGAGAAGGATTCCATGACCACCATCGGCACTCCCCTCAGCCCGTCGGGCACACGCGTAATGCTGCTCGGATCAGGCGAGCTCGGTAAGGAAGTCGCCATCGAACTGCAACGCTACGGCTGCGAAGTGATCGCAGTCGATCGCTACGCGAATGCGCCTGCGATGCAGGTGGCGCATCGCTCGCACGTGATCAACATGCCGGATGGCGCTGCGTTGCGAGCACTGATTCTCAAAGAGCGACCACAGCTGATCGTCCCCGAGATCGAAGCCATCGCAACAGCCACGTTGATTGAGCTCGAAACCGAAGGATTCACCGTAATCCCCACAGCCCGCGCCGCGCGACTGACGATGGATCGCGAAGGCATTCGCCGACTCGCGGCGGAAAAGCTTGGCCTGCGCACTTCGCCTTATCGCTTCGCAGACACCGAGTCTGAATATCGCGAGGCTATCAAGACCGTCGGCATGCCTTGTGTGGTGAAGCCGGTCATGAGCTCATCGGGCAAAGGTCAGAGCGTGGTTCGCACAGACGCCGATGTGGCGCATGCCTGGTCCTATTCACAGCAAGGCGGCCGAGCCGGCGGCGGACGAATCATTGTCGAAGGATTCATTCAGTTCGACTACGAGATCACCTTGCTCACCGTGCGCCATCAAGGCGAAACCAGCTTCTGTGATCCCATCGGACATCTCCAGATCGACGGCGACTATCGCGAGTCCTGGCAACCGCAGCCCATGAGCGATGCAGCACTCGCGGAATCGCGACGCATCGCCGAAGCCATCACAAGTGAGCTCGGCGGCAATGGCATTTTTGGTGTCGAGCTGTTCATTGCGGGCGACGATGTTTACTTCAGCGAAGTCTCGCCTCGTCCGCACGATACCGGGCTCGTCACGTTGATCTCCCAGGATCTCTCGGAGTTCGCGTTGCATGCACGTGCGATTCTCGGATTGCCGATTCCGGTCATTCGCCAACGCGGTCCGGCTGCTTCCTGCGCATTGCTGATTGACGGCAACTCGTCCGATATTCGGTTCGAGAATGTGGGCCATGCATTGGCAGAACCCGACACGGCGATTCGCTTGTTCGGCAAACCCGAGGTTCGCGGCCATCGCCGTATGGGCGTGTCGCTCGCGCTGGGCGAAGACATCGAACACGCTCGTTCAAAGGCACGGAAGATGACTGAGCAGCTGCTGAAAGGTGTGAAGCTCGGTTAACGAAGACCTTTCCAGGCCAACATCTCGCGCAACGAACGCGCACGGAGCGTGCCCCCGATGAGGCAGGCACTCCGTGCGCTCGATGCGATCGATAGGAAGGCGGCTTAGAAGCTGTACGAAACGCTGCCTTGTACGAAGCGACCCGATGCGCCGTTCGGTGCGATGAACGAATAAGGATTGATGCCGCTGGCACGATTGCCGTCGACATACTTCTCGGGATAGTCATTCAACAGGTTCAGCACAGTCACATCGAGCCGCCACGCGCCCTGGCTCTGATAGCTCAGACCTACATCCAGATAGGTCTCAGGCGAGAATTCCTGATCGATGTTGCCGTTCGCCGCGGCGACGCCTGCATCGTCACCGACGTTGTACCAATAGCTGCTGTAGCGAGTGACCGTGGCATCGGCAGCCCATGCACCCAAGGTGTAACGGCCATTCACAATGACTTTGTTCTGCGGCACACCCTTCTCCGCATCGCGGAGCTTGGCGTTGCGAATGGCAATGAGTGGGCTGCCACCGACATTCACCTCACGATTCACATTCTCAACTTCAGTTTCAAGGAAGCTCGCCGCGACCGTGAGATCGAGCTTGCTGTTTTCGAAGCCGAACTGTTTTCGCGCGACGACGTCCACGCCATTCGTAGTCGAGTCCCACGCATTCAAGTAGTACGACGCCTGCGTATAGCCAGCGAGGCCAGCAGCATTGAAGGCTGCGGTGACGGTCGGACCCTGCAAAGTCTCGGAGATCTGAATCACATCGTCGATGCTCAGTCGGTAAGCGTCGATGGTGATCGAGCTCGTCTCATCGGGGCGAATCACCGTGCCCAGTGAGTAGGTCGTCGACTCTTCGGGATCAAGCGCCTTGGCACCGAACGCAGCGGCGACCGGATCGGCGGAGCGGAACAGACGCGTACGACCCGGCGCGAAAACGCCCGTGCCGCTGTTGCTCCAGTTGCTGGTGTAGCCACTTGATTGATTGCCGAGCTGCGCGAGGCTCGGCGCGTGGAAGCCTGAACTCACCGTACCGCGTACTGCAAAAGCAGGAACGAACTCATATCGTGCCGTCAGCCGATAGTTGCTCGTGTCGCCGAAGTCCGAGTATTCCTCGTAACGACCAGTGAGACCGACATCGAGTTTCTCAGTAACTGCCGCATCGAATCCGACATAGCCGCCTTTCACATCACGTGTAATCGAGCCCGCATCTTCGGCGCGAATACCTGCCGTCGACGATCCTGTCGCAGGCACGCGCGAAGTGTCGGTTGCGAAGTTGATCGTGGGAAAGAGCGATGCGTAACGTGCATAGACGCCGCCCGGTCCATACAAGGAGGCGACGGTGCGTCCTGCCAATGGGCCGCCTTCATAGCCTTGCTGATCGCCAAGGTCCGCTGTGCCCCAGTACTCGTGACGGTACAAAGCGCCCGCTGACAACACGACCGACTTGAACGCACTGACATTCAGATCGCGCGTGTAGTCGGACGTGAGCGAAGTCGTGCGACTTTGCCACGAGCCCAGATAAAACGAAGTTGGACTCTCTTCACCCCAGCTAGGGTTGATGGTGCTGTACGTGTGGCGGCCCGTTTCGTTTTGACCAAACGACACAGCAGTGTCGAGCTTGCCAAACGATTCGGTCTCGAAGCGCAGCCCTGTGACTCCTGCGTAATCCTCAGCGGTGTACGTCATGTAAGGCTGATAGATGTCTGGATACACGCCGATCACTGCCGTCTCGGAAATCCTCGTCCCATCAGTGACGGTGGGATTGCTAGTGATGGCTTTGACGAGTCGTTCCGCATTGACGTAGTTCAACCCTTCCTTGTGTGCGTAGTTGACCCAGCCGTAAGCCTCTACTCTGTCGCTGATCTCGTACCCTGCATTCACCAGCGCGGTCACATGCTCACGTGCCTGCTGACCCCACTGGCCATACTTCTTATCAAACGTTTCGTTGCGCGCATCTCCGTTCGGAAAGAGCTGACGCCAGTCGGCTTCGCTGCGATCGACGTTGTCGTTCTTGAGATAGTCCGCACTGAGCGTCACAAAGCCGCGATCACCGATCGACAGGCCGTTCCACGCGTTCACCGAGCGCGTGAAGCCGCCGCCGTCCGTGTAACCACCGAGATTCGCGACTGCTTCAGCACCAGAGGACTTGTCCTTGAGCACGATGTTGACGACGCCAGCGATTGCATCGGAACCGTACTGCGCAGCGGCGCCATCACGTAGCACTTCCACCCGCTCGACAGCGCTCACTGGAATCACGTTGATGTCCACGACCTGTGCCGCAGGCCACGGATCCGTGCCTGACAATTGCGCAGCCACGTTGCGGCGTTTTCCGTTCACGAGCACGAGTGTGTAGGCAGGTCCGACTCCTCGCAGAGATGCCGCACGCACGCCCTGACCTTTCACTGCGTTTTGTCCCTGAGGAAAATTGAAGGAGGGATGCAAACGCGACAACGCCTGATTGATAGTGACCGCGCCAGTCTGCTTCAGCTCCTCCGGCGTGATGACATCGACGGGCGCAGTGCTCGTCAATGCAGTGGTGTCTTGCCGTGCAGTGCCGAGCACCACCACTGTATCGAGCACGCCATCAGCAGCGACACCTGCGGCAGCGGTGCTCACGTCCTGTGCATAGACATGAGGTGAAGCCGCGCCGATCAACGCAGCGATTGCAGTCATGGAAAGCGAACGCATGTGAATTCCTATTGTGAGTGCGAGAGCTTTGCGCTCTCGCTGCCAGGCATCGAGGATCGATGCAGTGGCGGCGAATCTAGTGACAGTGATTCATGTCAACAAATGCCGACTCGTTATCTGATGCTTACCGTGAATTGTGTGATCGCTTTGTGACTACAAGTGCACGAATCGAAGCAGCTGCTAACCCACTGCGTGCCTGTTCGGGACTGCGATGTGACCGCGCGTGTGCAGTGAGCATCGACGAATCACTCAACCGATCTCGCTTGAACGCTCGGTCGCGCAGAATCAGATTGCTGGTCTTCTCGTTGCAGATGCAGAAGCATCACGACCGCTGCGGCCCTCGATGTTTGCGCGAACGAGCACGGACCTCGGGCCTTTTTTGCGCGCTCATGATGAATTCCTTTTCACACACATCTGATCGCGGTCAGCGACCGGTTAGGAAACGGTAACGCCTCATGTTTGTGAGCACCTAAACGCAGCGATCGCGTCATACAGCGGTGACATAACAGCACAGCATCCTCAGATAACGAGGGAACGTTAGACACTGGCTGCCTTCGCTACGAACCTGTGAACAAGGCGCGAACGCGCCAAGGCTCGATGTGCCGCTGAGCAAGGCTGCAAGCGGTGGCGAGTCACACCCAGAAACACTCGCGGCGTCGCTGATCGGCAGGGCGCCCCTTCGTATGTCCGGAGAATCGAATGACCGTGAAATCGTGGAATCGCGCCGTCGCTGCGCTCTTGCTGACTGCGAGCGCGGTGCCGACGTGGGCACATCATGCTTTTGCCGCTGAGTTCGATGCAGACAAGCCTATCGATCTGCAAGGCACCGTGACCAAGATCAAATGGGTTAATCCGCACAGCTGGTTGTACTTCGATGTTGCAGACAAAGAAGGCAAGACGACCAACTGGGGCGTCGAGTTCGGCGCACCTAATCAGCTCGCGCGCATCGGCCTGACGAAAGCAGATGTCACACCGGGCACGAAGGTTCATATCAAAGGCTATCTGGCGAAGAACGGTGGGCCATTCGGCTACTCAGTCACGGTGACGCTGCCCGATGGCCGGACTTTTCAGACCGGCGGTGCGCAAGACGCACCGACTGCCGCGGCAGCTGCAGCACAGAGGTAATGCGAGTGACCTCTCATTCCCTCAAGCGCTTCAGCGCGCTCTCCGTGCTCGCTGCTGCTCTGGTAGTCAGTACGACTGCCGTAGCAGCGCCACGTGAAAAGCTTCCGCGTCTACCTTCTGGTCGGCCTGATTTCTCCGGAATCTGGCAGACGACGAGTGCGGCCGACTTTGACCTGGAGCCTCATTCAGCGCGCAAAGATGCGCCGCCTGGTCCAGGCATTGTCGACGGCAATGTCATTCCTTATCTGCCAGAGGCGCTGACTCAGAAGAAAAAGAACTTCGAAGCACGCGACACGGAGGATCCGCGTCTGAAGTGCTGGACCCTGGGTACACCGCGCGGCGTGTACTACCCGGAACCTTTTCAGATTTTCCAGCGCGACAAAGACGTGACACTGGTATTCCAGTTCGGAAATTCCGTTCGCACGATTTTCACGAACGGCACATTGCATCCGCAGGTCACCGACAACGAGTTCTATCTGGGTGACTCGCGCGGCCATTGGGAAGGCGACACGCTGGTTGTCGACGTTACTGATTTCAATGAAGACACCTGGCTCGACCGGGCTGGCAATTTTCACAGCCCACAGTTGCACGTGATTGAGCATTGGAAATTCCTGGACGCGAACACGATCGAGTATCAGGCGACGCTCGAGGATCCGCAGGTGTTCTCGCGTCCCTGGAACATCAGCGTGCTGCTGTATCGACACCGCGAGAAGAACTTCCAGCTGATCGAGAACTACTGCTTCACGCTGGATTTCGACAAGTACTACCCGGTGCCGGCGAAGGAATAACGCGATGAGTCACATCGTTCTCAGAAACAGTGTTCGAGTTCTGCTGCTGGCGGCGAGCATCTCATTGCCCGCGATCAGCGACGCTCAAACAGCGCCTCAAGGCGGCGGCGGTGGTATCCAGCGCGAACGTACGGTGCCGGTGATCAACTCAGGTGCGTGGACCGGCAAACGTCTTGCTGATGGTCAGCCTGATGTGGAAGGGCAATGGTCGAATACGATCGCGAACCACAGCAACTTCACCGATCCGCAAGGCGGCATCCCGGGCGATCCGAATCCGCGTGCGCGTCCCACGACGCAACGTGGAGAGCGAGCCCCCAGCCGCGTCAGTGATCCGGCCGATGGTGAAGTGCCGTTTCAACCCTGGGCTCGTGCAGTCCAGCAGGATTTTCTCGCGAACTTTCACAACCCGACCAAACCTGAGTACGTCGAACCTCTCGCTCGTTGCGCGCCTGCTGGTGTTCCGAAGTCCTTCACTTGGCATGGATTCGAGATTCGTCAGTACCCGAACTATGTGTTGATCCTGTTCAACTCGGGCACACGCATCATTCATCTCGATGGCAAGCCGCATCTGCCGGAAAACGTGAAGCTGTGGAACGCCGACTCTCGTGGACACTGGGAAGGCAACACGCTGGTCGTGGACGTCACAAACAACAACGCCAAAGCTCGCTTTGCCCGAACGGGTGAATTCGCGAGCGACAACGTTCATATCGAAGAGCGCTACATCTTTGATAACGCCGGACAGCGTTTCAACTATGTCGCGACGATCACGGACCCGACCGTTTACACACGTCCGTTCACCGTAACCATTCCGATCAAGCGCTACACCGAGCGCGACGAACCGGATGGCTGGCACTACGAAGTCGCCGTCGCCAATACGCCGGATGGTCACCTCGAACACGAGCACTACGAGCGGCCGTGCATCGAGAACAACGGACCGTTCGGGCAAGTCGCAGTCACTCCCGCGAAGAAGTGAGAACGCCATGTTGAGCCTCGTGCAATTTGCGGAATGGATCGAGCAATCCTCACTCGCCGTATCGATTGCGGAATCGCGCTATGCGTTTCCTGCGATTGAAGGGCTTCATCTGATCGGCCTGTCAGTCGCAGTGGGCTTGTTGTTCATCACGGATCTGCGACTCGCCGGTCTGATCCTGCGCAAAGTTCCATTGAACACTGTCCTGCATCAGCTGCGGCCCTGGGTGCTCGGTGGATTCACAGTAATCTTCGTCACCGGCGGACTCTTGTTCCTTGCAGAAGCATCGACGCTCATCGTCAGCCGCGTATTCGCCATCAAAGTGTTGTTCATTCTGCTGGCCGGACTGAATGCAGCGTATTTCGAATTCGTGATCGCCCGTAAGCCAGCGGTCAGAGAAAACCATCCTGTGCTTCCGGCCAGTGTGCGGTTCGCCGGCCTTGCTTCGCTCACCTTGTGGAGCGCAGTCATCGTGTGCGGTCGTCTGATTCCATATCTGTCTTGAGCAACAGCGCCGCAGCGGAGACTCTCATGTCCACTGATCAGATCCTGACCGCGATTCAGAACAGTCCCATCGCACACGTGATCAGTAAGTCTGATCATCTGGTTGCTGCGAGTTTGCAAGTCGTGCACGTGCTCGGCTTCATCGCGCTGCTGGCCGCATTGGTGCTGATCAGTTTGCGACTGCTCAATCTGGTTCTGAAGCAGCAGCGAATCCAGGAAGTCACTCGCGATGCGAACCGGCTGTTCTACATCGGGCTGACACTCACTGTTTCCAGTGGCGTGCTGATGTTCGTGTCGAGCCCGCGCCTGTACTACTACAAGTGGGCTTTCGAAGTGAAGATGCTGCTGTTCGTCAGCGCCCTGGTCATTCAATTCGCTCTGCTGCGTCGTGTCGCCTCACAGGAATCGCCGAATCCCGTGCTGGCTCGCACCGCAGTTGCACTCTCTCTGGTCGCCTGGTTCGGCATCGGCCTCGCCGGACGAATGATCGGCTTCACCTGAAAAGCTTTGTCTCAGTGGCGCAGCCTTCGCTGCGCTTCGTTATCCGATAGGAGATCTCATGAAGAACACACATCGACGCAGCCTCGCGCTGCTGGTAGCCGCCGCCCTGTCCATCACGGCCGTCCATGCTCAGACCAATGAAGCGGGACATGATGCTGGCACTGCTGCAAAGGCTCCCGCATTCAAAGCGCACGTGCTTTCAAGAACAGAGCTCGATGCGTTGCTTGCGAAGCCAGAGAAGGTATTACTGATCGACGTGCGGCGTCCGGATGAGCTGACTGCGATCGGTGGCTTCCCTGTTTACTTAAGCATTCAGCTGGCCGATCTGGAAAAGAGCCTGAGCTTCATTCCGAAGGATCGCACGCTGGTCACCGTATCCAACCATGCAGGCCGTGGTGGCCGTGCAGCGGATCTGCTGGCAAATCACGGCTTCAAAGTCGCGGGCACCATCGGCGCTCAGAACTATGAGCAGCAGGGCGGCACACTGGTTCGCCTCGCGCCACCGGTGAAGTCGGCAAATGCTTCTGCAGACGCCAAGCCTGCAACCTGATCAAAACTCTGCCCCTTCCCACGCCTCTCTCGTGCGATACGGGCGAGGCGTTTTTACCGTGAGCTTTTCTCGATGCGCGTTTCAGCGTTACTGATGCTAGTTGTGCCGATGGTGAGTGGATGCGCGCAGAAGCAGGCGCAAGCACCCGCGTCGCCTTTTCTTCCCACGGCGAGTATTCAGGAAATCATGAACTCGCAGGTCGATCCCGCTGCAGATTTCCTGTGGGAAGCAGTGAGCAGTGAAACGACCGCTGCAGGAACTGTCGATCATCATCCGCAGAACGATGCGGAATGGCTCGAATTGCGCCACGCAGCGATTCGCTTGGTCGAGTCATCAAACCTTCTCGTCATGGAAGGCCGCCAGGTCGCCGCGTCCGGCCATCGCCTCGAGGACGCGCACGTTCCAGGTATTTCTCCCCCCGAAGAGATTCAACATGCCATCGCTGCGGATCCTTCTGCCTTCGTAGCGCATGCACACGAACTTCACAGTGCCGCAGCTCAAATGCTCACTGCGATCGATGAGAAAAGTCCTGAGCATTTGATCATTGCCGGCGGCAAGCTCGATGAAGCGTGCGAAGGCTGCCATATGAAGTACTGGTATCCCAACGCACCGTTGCCGCCGGAGCTCGCAGCCAAGCGCTGAGATTTCATCCGTCAGGACCCTCAGCAATATCGCCATACCGAAAATCCATATTGGTTTTACCGCAATGTGACCTGTCGGTCGCTAACGTGTGACTTCCGCTGCACTGCGCAGCTCAACACTCGTTGCGGAACAACTGACCATGGCTCGCGGCAAAAGGACTTCTCTTCTTCTCGTTGGATCCGGCATTGCACTCATCGGCGCGTCAGCGGCGGCGGAGGACGCTGCATCTGTCGCGGACGAGAACTCTGTCATCGTCTGGGGCCGCGGCGAAAGCCTGATCGGTCAAGCACCGGCAGCGAGTGAAGGTGCGGTCGCAGGCGCAGATCTTTCCGTGCGTCCTCTGCTCCGAGTCGCTGAATTGCTTGAAACCGTTCCTGGGCTGATTGCTGCTCAACACTCCGGCAGCGGCAAAGCGAATCAATACTTCCTGCGTGGCTTCAATCTCGATCACGGCACTGACTTCACGACGTACCTCGATGACGTGCCGATGAACCTGCGCACGCACGGCCACGGTCAGGGTTATCTCGATGTGAATGGCGTGATCCCGGAGCTGATCGATCGCGTCGATTATCGTAAAGGGCCGTATCGCGCCGACGTCGGTGATTTTTCATTAGCCGGTGCTTCGTATCTGCACACGACAGATCGCCTGGATGCTCCGTTCGTTGCAGCCGAGTCCGGACAGTACGGCTGGCAGCGACTTGCAGGCGGCGGAACGGTTGAACTCGGTGGTGGTGATCTGACCTATGCGGCGCAGGGCAAGCGTTACGACGGTCCCTGGCAGTTGCCTGAAAATCTGCGACATGAATCTGCGGTCGCGAAGTACGTTCGTGCGACGGGATTTGGTGAGTTGCAGGCGAGCGTCAGCGCATATCGCGCAACTTGGCAGCCTACCGAACAGATTCCAGAACGCGCGATTGGCACGAGCGTCTGTGCGAGTGAGTTCTGCGCGCTCGACACGACGGCACGTGGTGAGACGACGCGCTTCATCGGTTCGGTGAATCTCCAGGGTGAGCAATGGCGCAGCACGCTCT
>JBJMWN010000392.1:0-12493 GCA_045810085.1 Povalibacter sp.
GAAGCGTCTGTATCAGATGGCGAAGGAAGGCAAGCTTGCGTTTCCGGCCATTAACGTCAATGACTCGGTCACCAAGAGCAAGTTCGACAACCTGTACGGCTGTCGTGAGTCGTTGGTCGACGGTATCAAGCGTGCAACCGACGTGATGATCGCTGGCAAAGTCGCGGTCGTTGCGGGGTATGGTGATGTGGGCAAGGGTTCGGCCCAGGCGTTGCGTGCATTGTCGGCTCAGGTATGGATCACTGAAATCGATCCGATCTGTGCATTGCAGGCAGCGATGGAAGGCTATCGCATCGTGACCATGGAAGAAGCCGCGGACAAGGCGGACATCTTCGTGACCACGACCGGCAACTTCCACGTGATCACACACGATCACATGAAGAAGATGAAGAACAATGCCATCGTCTGCAACATTGGCCACTTCGACAACGAGATCGATGTAGCAGCGCTGCGTCAGTACAAGTGGGAAAACATCAAGCCACAGGTTGATCATGTGATCTTCCCGGACGGCAAGCGGATCATCCTGCTGGCGGAAGGTCGTCTCGTGAATCTCGGCTGTGGAACAGGCCATCCCTCGTACGTGATGAGCTCGTCGTTTGCGAATCAGACGCTGGCGCAGATCGAGCTGTACGCGAATACGGCGAAGTACCCGATCGGCGTGTACGTGCTGCCCAAGCATCTCGATGAGAAGGTTGCGCGACTCCAGCTCGCGAAGTTGGGCGTAAAGCTCACCCAGCTGAGCGATGAACAAGCCAACTACATCGGCGTGTCCAAGGACGGCCCGTACAAGCCGGATCACTACCGCTACTGAGTGCGTTTGGGCGGCAGCGCACACTGTCGCCCTCCGGACTCGCTGTCCGCGCCAACCTGAATTACTCTCCTGCGCTGAGCTGAGGGCCATCACGGCCCTCAGCCCTGTTCAAACTCAGCGAAAATCAGGTTAACGATGTCCGACGGCTCAACTTTCCACGAACGCCGCACTGGCGATCGACGCGTTCCCGCAGCGGTATCGGCGATCACAGCAGGACCTTCGACGGCTACCGGTCCGGCAATGGTGCTCACCCTGTCGTGTCCAGACACGACAGGCATCGTGGCAGGCGTCTCCGGATTTCTTGCCGCCAACAATTGCCTGATCACCGAAGCTCAGCACTTCGATGACCCGTACACGGTCTCCTCGTTCATGCGAACGGTTTTCCGCGCGAACGGCCAGGGCACTCCATCACTGGCAAATCTCGATCGTGCCTTCGCTGAAAGCGTCGGTGATCCTTTCCGCATGAAATGGCGTTTCCACGAAGTGGAGCGTAAGTGCCGCACCGTGCTCGCGGTCTCGAAGCAGGGGCATTGCCTCAACAGCATGCTTCATCGTTACAGCACGGGCACCTTGCCGATCGAAGTCGTTGCAGTGGTGTCGAATCATCAGGACATGCGCAGCCTGACCGAGTGGCACGGCATTCCATTCCACTACTTGCCGGTGATCGACGGTCGCAAGGCCGAGCAGGAAAAACGCATCATCGAACTGTTTGAGAAAGTCGATGCGGAGTTGCTGGTGCTCGCTCGTTACATGCAGATTCTGACGGCCGATGCCTGCGGCTACTTCGCAGGCAATGCCATCAACATCCATCATTCATTTCTTCCAGGCTTCAAGGGTGCGAAGGCCTATCACCAGGCGCATGCGCGTGGAGTGAAGCTCATCGGCGCCACTGCTCACTATGTGACGACCGATCTCGATGAAGGTCCAATCATCGAACAGGAAGTTGCACGCGTCGATCACACGATGCCTCCTGAAGATCTCGTGAACATCGGAGCGGATCTCGAAAGTGTCGTACTCAATCGCGCGGTGCGCTGGCACGCTGAACGTCGCGTCTTCATCAATGACGTGAAGACAGTGGTGCTGAGATAGGCGAGAGAGGCTCTGGGGACTAGGCGCTAGGCTCTATCCAGAACAGGCCGATGCCGGTACTTTCTTCTTTCTCCTAATTCCTAGTGCCTAGCGCCTAATACTTCATGCCTGCAAAGATCATTGACGGAAAAGCTATTGCCGCAAAGTTGCGGGCCGAATATCACGTGCGCGTCGATGAGCTGAAATCACGGCATGGTGTGACGCCTGGACTCTCGGTCATTCTGGTCGGCGATAACCCGGCTTCACGCGCTTACGTGCGCACCAAGATCAAAGCCTGTCAGGAAGCTGGCATCTGGTCAGAGCTGATCGAGCTTCCTGCGCAAGCGAGTGAAGCTCAGTTGCTCGAGCGCATTCAGGCGCTGAACGAAAACCAGGCTGTTCATGGCATTCTCGTGCAGTTGCCCTTGCCGCCTCACATTCGCGTGTCCAGCGTGTTGGAAGCGATTTCGGTGGAGAAGGATGTCGACGGATTCCATCTCTACAACATGGGTGGCCTTGTTACCGGCAACACCGTGTTCTCGCCGTGCACGCCGTATGGAGTGCAGAAGATTCTGGAGCACGAGAACATCAAGATCGAAGGTCAGAACGTGGTTGTTGTCGGTGCGAGCAACATCGTTGGCAAGCCGACTGCGCTCATGCTCATGCAGCAGGACGCTACTGTGGTGATCTGCCACAAGAAGACGCGCGACCTGGGAAACTTCACGTTGCTGGCCGACATTCTCGTCGTCGCGGCTGGTGTGCCGAATCTCATCGTGCCGCAGATTGTGCGAACGGGTGCTGTGGTGATCGATGTGGGCTACAACCGATTGCCCGATGGTCGGATCGTGGGCGATGTCGACTTCGAAGGCGTAAAAGAAAAGGCGTCCTACATCACGCCTGTTCCGGGCGGCGTCGGACAAATGACCGTCACCATGCTGTTGCACAACACCATCCTTTCGGCCGAGCGTTATGCAACCGCCACACGCGTGAAGCGTTGGTGAGAACAGAGCGAACGCTGAAGCGTTTCACGCTCGTTCATCACATCCGGCGCAGTACATGAGTTCGTTAGCCCAAAAGATCGATTCCGGCAAATTCGTTGTCACGACTGAACTCACGCCGCCAAAGGGGCTCGACCTCGCGGATCTTTTGAGCAAAGCGGATGCGTTGAAGGGACTCGTCGACGCGATCAATCTGACGGAATCGCCGCGCGCTCGCATGGCTATCGAGCCGACGGCTGTGGCCAAGTTGCTGATCGACCGAGGTGTCGAACCCATCGTTCAGTTCACGACGCGCGACCGCAATCGCATTGCGTTGCAGGCAGACTTGCTGGGTGCAGCGCTGCTGGGCATCAGCAACGCAGTCTTCATGATGGGCGACGATCCGAAGAACGGCGATCACCCTGAAGCGAAAGCCGTTCACGATCTCTCGACGCTGGATCTGCTGCGCACGGCTCGCGGACTCAATCAAGGCCGCGATCTGGCAGGCAACGAATTGAAAGGCGCGCCTTCTCTGTTCATCGGCGCGACTGCAAATCCGGCTGCGGCTGACTTCGATCGGGAGGTGCAGAACGTCAGGCGCAAGATCGATGCGGGTGCTCAGTTTTTGCAGACTCAAGCAATCTACGATGCTGATGTTCTCGTGAGATTCATCGAAGCCATAGGTTCAGATGTTGCCGTGCTCGCAGGAATCATCCCACTCAAATCCGCGAAAATGGCTGCATGGCTCAACGCGAACGTTCCCGGAATCCGAGTGCCCGACACTCTGATCGGTGAAATGGAAGCCGTTGCAGGCGATGCTGCGGCAGAGTTGAGTACGAGCGTCGAAATGTCTGCTCGCATCATTCGCACGGTGCGTCCTTACTGTGCGGGCGTTCACTTGATGACGATTGGCTGGGAGCAGCACATCCCTGCGATCCTGCAAGCCAGTGGGCTTTCAAAAGACTCGTACGCGAACAGCTAGACGCGCTGGCGCTTCCCATCGATCCAGGTCGCGACGACGTTCATTTCTGAGTCACATTGAACCAGACTCGCACGATAACCTCGCGCGATTTTTCCAAACTCAAGATCGAGGCCAAGGAAACTCGCGGGATACTCGCTCGCCATGCGTACGGCTTCGTGAAGCTCGAGCCCGAGCAGGGTGGTCGAGTTGCGAACGGCTTCTGCCATGTTCAGATGCGAGCCTGCGAGCGTGCCGCCTTCATCTACACATCTTCCATCTCGCACTACGATCCGCCGGCCCTGCAGCATGAATTCATCGCCATCGATGCCGACGCTGGGCATCGCATCGGTGACCAGCATGAACTTGGCGTGTGGCTTGGTACGCAATGCAATCCGCAGCACCACAGGATCGACATGCAGGCCGTCGACAATGATGCCGGCCCAGCTGTCCTGATCATCGAGCGCTGCACCGACGACGCCCGGCTCTCGTCCCGTCAGCTGCGACATCGCGTTGAACAGGTGAGTGAAGCCCGTGAGCCCGTTGTCGAGTGCTGCTTTGATCTCGGCATATGTGCCATTCGTATGGCCGGCAGACACGATCATGCCTGCATGGCTCAGCATCCGGATAATGTCGGGTGTCGTCATCTCCGGAGCGAGCGTGATCAGCGTTTTGCCGCCCCTCAACGAGGTGAGGAGTTTCAGTCCGGATTCGTCGAGCTCGCGCAGCTTGGTCGCATCATGCACGCCTTTGCGCTGCACGTTCAAAAACGGTCCCTCGATGTGAATCCCAAGCACACCAGGAACACCTGCACTGATGGCTGCCTGCACCGCGCCAATCGCATTCTCCACGACATGCAGATCGTCGCTGATGAGCGTCGGGAGAAATCCCGTCGTTCCGAAGCGTCGATGCGCCTGGCCGATGGCGCGGATGTTTTCAACACTCGGCGTGTCATTGAAGAGCACACCACCGCCGCCGTTTACCTGAGTATCGATGAAGCCGGGCAACAGCCACTGACCGCTGAGGTTGTGACGTTCAGCCATCGACAGGCTCGCATGTGAGTCAGGAACGATGTCCAGAATGCGATCACCTTCGATGAGAACTGCAAGGCCCTCTTCGAAGCCGCTGGGGAGCAGCACGCGACCATTGATGAGTGCACTCAACATCAGACTGTCTCAGTCACTTTACGCAGATGTGGAGGAACATCGGGATCGAATCCACGAGCGCGAGCCAATGCTTCAGCCATTCGATAGAAGCTCAGGATCATCAACATCGGTTCGATCACTGGATGAGCGGTCACCACAGGCAAGCGAGTTGCTCCGCTCGCATGTCCGCCTGCCAGCAAGACTCTGGCGCCGCGATCAGAAAATTCTCGAGCGATCGATTCGATGCTGCCGCGAGTTTCATCGCTCTGCGAGAACGCGAGCACTGGAAATCCTTGCTGCACGAGCGCCATCGGACCGTGTTGAACCTCGGCTGCGCTGAACGCTTCCGCGTGCAGACCACAGGTTTCTTTGAGTTTGAGTGCAGCTTCTTGCGCGATCCCCAAGCCGAAGCCACGCCCCACGACAAACAGATTGACTGCCTCTCGCAACGCCTGAACTGAACGGCTCCAGTCGAGCGACCACGACTGTTCCATTTGCGCGGGTGCAATTCGCAAGGCCTCCAGCATCGCATCGCTCTCGGTCCAGCTCGCCAGCAGATGAACGATCGCGCTCAGCGAACCGATGTAGGACTTCGTTGCAGCTACGCTCGTCTCTGGACCCGCAGCAATGTCGATCGCGTGATCCGCCATCCGCGAGAGCGGCGAATCAGGTGTATTGCAGATCGCGACGATCAGCGCTCCAGACGTTCGTGCCTTCTCTACGGTCGCCAGCAGATCAGGGCTTTTGCCTGATTGCGAAATCGCGAGGCACACAGTCTCACGAAGGTTCATTGAGGCGTCGTACACAGAGCTCATCGAAGGTGCGGCCGAGGAGGTCAGCACCCGCGTATGAGCTTCGATCAGATATTTCGCGAAGGTCGCGGCATGATCTGAGCTGCCGCGAGCACACGTCACAACGGCGCGCGGCGAAAGCGTCCGCAGTGCTGTGCCAAGCGCACGCATAGGTTCTGCGTTGATCTGCAACTGCCGACGTACGACCTCTGCGGATTGAGCCGCTTCTTCGAACATTCGAGACTGCATGTTCACGTGGACGCTGTGAGTTCGGCGACGAAGTCATAGATGTCGCCGCGGTAATAGGACTGAGAAAATTCGACCGCACGACCATCCTTGAGAAAGCCGAGTCGCTCCACGAGCAGACCCGCGTCTCGTTCCTGAGCCTTGAGCAATTTCGCCTGCTCCTGTGTGAGCAGCACGGCGCGCAGTCGTTGCAATGCGCGTACTGGACGCGAACCGTTTTTTTCCAACGCTTCGTACAGTGAGGTCTCAACTGCTTCGACCGATGGCAGGCAGGAAGCGAGCACAGTCGCGTATTCCAGAGCCATCGGAGCGTCATCGGCAAAGCGAATTCGATTGAAGCGATAGACCGGTGTGCCAGGGCTCGATCGAAGCGTCAGCGACTCTTCGGGAGTCACCGTGCCGGCTGCTCGATTCAGCCACACGCTGCGTGGTTTGCGCCCGCGTGCCCGCATGTCTTCCGAGAACGAGGTCAGCTTCGCGAAATTCTTTTCAACCTTTGCGCAGACGAATGTGCCGGCACCCTGGCGACGAACCAGCAGGCCTTCATCGACGAGCCCGTCGATTGCTTTGCGCACGGTGATTCGCGAGACAGAAAGATCATCCGCGAGATCACGCTCAGGCGGCAGGGCATCGTCCGGCGCGACCACACGCTTTTCGATCGCATCTCGCAATGCGCGCTGCAACTGCTGATACAGCGGTAAGGCGCTGCTTTCGTCCAGCTTCAACAAGTACTGCGCGAGGTTGGCGGCCAATGGACTCTCCGATTCTTGTGAGGGGCTTTCCGTGAGCCTTGGCGTGAACGATGCCATTGGAATACTACCAATGCAATACCAATGCAGAATCAATTCGGTGCGCGGGATGAACTAAATTGCTGAAAAACAATGCAAAGCGCGCGAAAAAATTAAATGGTATGGAAGAGGCTTGGCAGATCTGGTGAATTGGTACTATATTGGCCCGCAACTGGTCCGCTCACAAAACACAAGGGGAAGGGGCATCACATGAACACCAGACGTTCGACGTTGATCGGCAGCGCGGTTGCTTTTGCATTGCTTACTCAGAGCTCGATGGTCGCAGCACAAACGGCGAACACTCCAGCTGCCGGCGTGGAAGAGGTAATCGTCACGGGCATTCGCGCAAGCATCGAGCAATCGCTCGAGACCAAACGCGAAGCGGACGCGCGCTTGGAAGTCGTTACTGCTGAGGAAGTCGGCAAGCTGCCGGCCCACAACGTGGCCGACACTCTGCGCGGTCTGCCGGGCGTGAACATCAGCTCATCCAGCGCGGATGAAGGTGGCTTCGATGAAGCCGACCGCGTCAGCATGCGTGGCACCAGCCCAAGTCTGACCCAGACGCTCATCAACGGTCACAGCGTTGGTTCTGCTGACTGGTTCGTGCTGAGCCAGGGCAACAACGTTGGCCGCAGCGTCAGTTACACCCTGTTGCCCTCCGAGTTGGTCAGCTCAGTGCAAGTCAACAAGTCCTCGACCGCCAAGTTGCAGGAAGGTGGCACCACCGGCACTGTCAACATCCTCACGCGCAAGCCACTGCAGTTCTCCCAGTCGCTCACGACCGAAGTGTCCGTCGGCGGCGTGTATTCAGAGCAGGCCGATGCCAACGATCCGCAGTTGTCGGGTCTGTTCAACTACAAGAACGACGACGGCACGTTCGGCGTGCTGCTGCAGCTCTTCAAGCAGAAGCGCTCGCTTCGGCGCGACGCGCAGGAAATTCCGGGCGGCTTCTTCAAGATCGGAGCTGCGGATCCAGTTGCTGAAACCAATCCAGATCTGGTGGGCGTGTACGTCCCCGGTCTCGTCGGTTCGACCTTGTTCGAGCAGGTCCGCGATCGAACGGGCGGTTTACTGGAAGTGCAATACAAACCTTCAGACAGCCTGACCCTGGGTCTGAGCGGCTTTCTCTCGGACATGGATGCCAACAACTACAACCGCAACTTCATGATGTGGGGCGGTAACTTTGCCAAGAGCCAGGCTCCGCAACCAGGATACGTTGTCGAGAACGGCGTGCTCACCAACGCGACGTATGCAGGCGTACCCGGCACGAACTACGCCGTGTACGACATGATTTATCGTGAAGCCACGGCCAAGAGCAACTACGTCACCTTCGATGCCGACTGGCAGATCAATGAGGGCCTGCGCTCAAAGGTCCAGATCGGCACAACAGAAGGCCAAGGCTCGACCGATCGCCAGTTCATCGCTGAAGTGACCACGGCTAACGGTGGCGGAGCGAGCTGGACCGGCCATGGCATCAGCTCGCCGCTGGACTGGAACGTGGGCGGCGATAACACCCCGGATGGAGTGACCAGTTTCGGTACGTGGGGCAATCAGCAAGTCACTGCGACGGACAGCGAAGACTGGATCAATCTGGATTTCACCCAGGATCTGGACGCCGGAACGCTGACCTCGGTCGACTTCGGTGCCCGCTATGGTGATCACGAGCGTAAAACCGAGTCGCCAGAAGGCGCGAGCCCAGGTGCCATTTGGCCTGCGCTACAGAACGGCGCGACCAGCCCGTACCCAAACAGCTTCGGCAACGCGATCGGCGGCAATTTCCCGCGTGATCTGTGGTTCTTCACGACCGACGCGCTCAAGGAAGCGATCATCGGTAACTCCACCTGGCTGTCGAACGATGACGGCCCGAATGGTCGCCACAACTACGGCGGCGAGTGGAAAGTCGCTGAGAAAAATCTCGCTGCTTACGCGCAGGCGAACTTCGCCGGCAGCGACTGGAGCGGTAACGTCGGCCTGCGCTATGTGAACATCGACCAGGACATCAATTCCTATCAAGCGGTGGGTAGCGCAGCGAACGCTGACGTGAGCAGTCTCTTCGGCAATTGGATCTATCAGAACACCAGCAACAAGGACAGCCACGTCCTGCCGAGCGCGAACCTCAAGTTCAACATGGGCGGCAACGTAGTGTTCCGCTTCGCCGCGTCGCAGACCATGACCTTGCCGGACTATTCGGCATTGGGCGCTTCCAGTTGGGGTTCGGATCTGAACAAGACCGGCGGCGGCGGTAACCCGAACCTGAAGCCGGTGTTGTCCACCAACTTCGACGGCAACCTTGAGTGGTATTTCATGCCGCGTGGCTTGGTTTCCGTCGGCGCATTCGCGATGGATCTGAAGGACTACGTTGCCTTCGGTACGGAAACGCGGATGCTGTATAGCGAACTGAGCAATCAGCTCGAGGCGTACAACGTTTCGGTGCCGGTCAACTCCAACGGTCAGGTGACAGGTCTTGAGTTGGTGTACGAGCAGCCGATCGGCGACTCGTTCGGCTTCAACGCCAACTACACCTACGCGGATGGCAAGACCGCTCACACCTGGGCGGATGGCAGCAACAACCTGGTGGGCACTTCGAAGGACACCTACAACGCGGGTGTGTATTTCGAGAACGAGAGGTTCGGCGCACGCGTGAACTACAGCTATCGCACGTCGTTCCTGATCGGCCTGTCGGGCGCCAATCCGTACTACCAGGATGATTTCGGCACGGTCTCGATGACGCTGAGCTACAAGCCCACGGACTGGCTGAACATCAGTGTGGATGCGTTGAATCTGAACGACCCGACTCTCACCTACTATCAGAGCGCATTCATCCCGAGCGCGTTCTACAACAACGGTCGTCAGTACTATCTGAACGTCCGCGCCAAGTTCTGATGAAGCCGGCCCGCAGCCCTTTCAAGGCTGCGGGCCTTCCCCAGAAAGCTCGAGTGCGCCAGCATGTGATCGCGCAGGGGATCTCGCGATCGTCGATCCCGCAACCATGACTCATGCACCATCAATACAAACTATTCGTCTTCGCATGCGGCGTATTTCTGGCGCTCGTCGGCGGCTGCAAGCGGCCTGAACCCGTCGTCGCTGCTTCGGCAGCGCCTGCCTCCATTATTCCTGCGCCTCGAGAGCTGACCGCAGCGAACGGCCAGTTCGTCGTCACTCAGGACACTCCGATTTCCTTCGAGAGCGGATCAGCTGCCGAAGCTGCCGCCCAATATTTCGTTGATCTGATGAAGCGTCATGTAATGAAGGAGCAAGGCGGCTTCAATTTGCCAACCGACGCATCCGCGCCAGCGGATGCAAAAGGAATCATTCGCTTCGAACTGACTGCCGGCGAGAGCCGTGACGGACAGGAAGGCTATTCGCTTACCGTTTCCCCCGAGCGAATCGTCGTGTCTGCCGCCGACTCTCGCGGCCTTTTCTACGGTGCTGTCACGTTGTGGCAGCTCATGACATCGGGCACGGCTTCGGATTCGATCGCAGTGCCTGCGCTCACGATCCACGATGCACCGCGTTTTCAGTGGCGCGGGCTGATGCTCGATTCGGCGCGTCACTTTCAATCGCCCGCGTTCATCAAGCAGTTCATCGACTGGATGGCACTGCACAAACTCAATGTTCTGCACTGGCATCTGACCGACGATCAGGCCTGGCGCGTGGAAATCAAAAAATATCCGAAGCTCACCAGCGTCGGTGCGTGGCGCGTGCCTGCCGGTGCTGGCGCTGCTGCAGATATTGATCCGACGACGGGCAAGCCGCGTCTTTATGGCGGTTTCTACTCACAGGATGATGTGCGCGACATCGTCGCTTACGCGAAGCAACGACACATCACCATCGTGCCGGAGATCGAAACCCCCGGGCATGCGAGTGCGCCTATCGCTGCGTACCCAGAGTTGGGTGTGTCGGGCAAGAGCAGCTCGGTCCCCGCCGACTGGGGCATCTATCCCAATCTGTACAACGTGGACGATGGCACGTTCACGTTCCTCGAGAACGTGCTGACCGAGGTGATGGAGCTGTTTCCCAGCGAGTACATTCACATGGGCGGCGATGAAGCTGTGAAGGATCAATGGCAGGCATCGCCGAAGATTCAAGCGCGGATGCGAGCGCTGGGGATTAAGGATGAGCACGCACTGCAAAGCTATTTCATTCAGCGCATCGAGAAGTTTCTGAACGAACACGGTCGCAAACTCATCGGTTGGGATGAGATTCTCGAAGGCGGTCTCGCACCGAACGCAGCAGTGATGTCTTGGCGTGGCATCGACGGTGCGATCGCTGCAGCGCAAGCTGGACATGACACGGTGCTTTCACCCTGGCCGACGTTGTATTTCGACAATCGCCAGACCAACGACACGCAGCCCGGCCGCGGTCGTCTCATTACAGTAGAGGACGTTTACAAATTCGATCCTGCGCCAGCTTCCATTCCGACCAATCAGCGCAAACATATTCTCGGCCTGCAAGCGAATCTCTGGACAGAACACATGCGCAGTGAGGAACGTGTCGAACACATGGCCTTTCCGCGCGCGGCAGCACTTGCCGAGGTTGCTTGGTCTGCCGAAGACAAGGTCAACTGGTCAGACTTTCAAACGCGTTTGCCGGCGCAACTCGCGCGCTATGACGCACTCGGTATTCACTACGCAAAAGCAGTTGAGCCGCAAGCGCCAGTGGGAACCAAACGCACCAGTCATCAGCTCGCGACCTGCAGCGATAAGCTTGTGTTGTCGCTCGAGGACGATGCGCCGGTACAAGGTCCGCGAGCAACGTTTCTGGTCGATGTCATGGATCCCTGCTGGATGTATCGAAGCGCGGATCTCTCGGAAGTTGGTGCCCTTCAGGCGTCGGTCGGACAGGTGCCGTTCAACTTCCAGATCGGCAGGGATCGTGATGCGATCCCGTTACCGAAGCCGCGCACCGAGGCTGGCGAATTGCAGGTGCATCTGGATACATGCGAGGGAGAGGTGATCGCCGAGTTGCCGCTCGCACCGGCTGTTAGCAATCCGACGATTACAGCGCTGCCGCGATCTGAGCTCAAGAAGCAGTCAGGTGTTCACGATCTGTGTTTCATCTTCACGCGTAAATCCGTGGATCCGACCTGGGTCATCGACACTGTCGATTTGATTGCGAGGTGACAGAGTTGATCCTGCGCTCTCCACTTGCCGGCTGGTCCGCCTCACTCGATGAGGCGCCTGATCCTGTATTCGCGCAACGCATGCTGGGCGATGGTGTTCTCATCGATCCAACCAGCGACACGCTCTGTGCTCCGTGCGATGGCGAGATCATTTCGATTGCTGCATCGAAACACGCCATCGCCATTCGTGCGGAGAACGGCGCGGAAGTTCTCATGCATGTCGGCATCGATACCGTGAGTCTCGGTGGCGATGGCTTTATCTTGCATGTGACGCAAGGTGCTCGAGTCGTTGCCGGTGCGAAGCTTCTGACATTCGATCTGGATCTGCTCGCCCGCAAGGCCAAAAGCCTCGTGACGCCGGTGATCATCACCAACATCGATCAGTTCGCGATCGTCACTGCGCATCTCGATCGGGAACTCAGCGTTGGCGAACCGATGATGGAACTGAAGTCGCTGAACGCGGCGTCTCCTTTATCAGCAGCGAGTCCCTCACAGCAGGCGGTCGAGATTGTTCGCGTAGAGCACGAGCACGGGATCCATGCCCGACCGGCCGCTCTCATTGCGAATCAAGCAAAGAAGCTCGCGTG
>JBJMWN010000393.1:0-13556 GCA_045810085.1 Povalibacter sp.
CAGGAACATGGATTCGCACTGTGCAGTGCTCGCACACACTCGCTCATCGACAACTTGACCCGCGAAGTTCTCGCGCTCGTGCTTTCGCTCAGCACACAATTCGACGCTGTATTCCTGAGGACCCTGGCCATCGAACGTGACCTCTTGCTCGAATTTCTCCAACTGAGTACCGGAAGCCATCACTCGATACTTTCCTGGTGCGATGGCGAGAACATCACCAGCCTTGCTCGTCAGAGACGATTCGCCGGCGCCGCGCAATTCGAACTGCACTTGCGTGTCGGGGCTCACGAAGTGCACCTGCACGGGTGCCGGTGACACAGGCGGTTGGACCGCAGTGTCGGGAACGACTTCAGGAGTTGTCTCAGGCGTCGCCGCTTGCTCAGCCGCTGCCGCAGGTTCGGCAGCGGGTGCTGGCGGTGCTGGCGCTTGCGCGATCTGAGTATCCGTTTCGGAATCGCGCGCCGGCGGCGCAGCAGGCTGTTCGACGTGAATTTCTGGGCCAAACTCTGGAGCTGCGCTTTCGGACTGTGCAGTCGTTGATGCGCCGTCACTTGATGACCTGCCCATGAACCACCAGGCAAGCAAGATTACGACGGCCAGACCTCCGCCCAGTGCGAGCACCACAGGCCAGAGAGGTTTCGAGTCTTCACCCTGCGTCTCAGGGGATCGCCTGGTGGCGATGATCGGTTCGTAGTTTTCGGGATTCTCGGGCATAGCCCATGTTCGCGCATCGGCGCTGCCGAGAGAAGATCACTTCTGCCGATGCGGCCCATACACCGGACAGACTCAGTGCGGTTTCGTCCTATTCGCTCGTCGCAAGTCGATCTCTGTCCAAACGCAGAGGCCTTCATGCTCAGTTTATTGAGCGCCTTGGACAACCTCAGACGAGAACCTGCAAAGCTGACAGGATTGCCTTCGCACTCGATCTCAAGGCTCGCAACGATGAGTCAGCTTGCCCGACACTGCGGCCGCAGCCTGCTGTCGAGCCGCATCGGCGCAGAGTTCAGCAGTCTCCAAGCAGCCGCTCGTCTGAAGTGAGCGGCGCTTGAAACCGAAATTCCGAAACTCGGAATCCTCAACTTCTACAGTGGCAACAGTACGATCTGCTGATTTCCCGTCAGGAACAGCGCCTGATCGTCAGGTGTAATCAGCATGCGATACATCATGCCGGTACCCGGTTGGTTCGTCAGCGCGCGCGGCGCTCCGATCTCGAGAAACGAGCCATCCACTGCCGCGCTGACGTCGAGCGTGTGAATGGTGCCATCCTCGTCATACGTGTAAGCGCGCGATGATCCGTGCGCGAGCGCGGCGACGCGAGTCGTTTCCGGCAACGTCCCGATGAAGCCCAGATCGCGGTCGTACACTTCGAGGTTATTGAGGATCACACGACTGCCGGTTCGATTCGCTGTCACTGCCACAACCGACTTCGCACTCAGAGCAGTGATTGCGAGTTGATGGGAATCTGAATCGTAGCGATACAGCGGTCGAGTTCCCGCACCGTTCCAACTTCCGAGGAGAACCAACGAGCCATCGCCGCTGCCCCCGATCACCCCGTCGAATGTACTGATCGAATGGATGCCGTCATCAGCGCGAAAGTCGCTGATGTCCGGTCGCAATGGCCAATACGATTTCACATCACCTTCTCTGAAGTACTCCGTCGCGAAGATCGCCCGTCCGTCGTTGGAGACGGCAATGCCCAGCGCATCCAGGCTCAGCGCTCGCGGATCCAGCGTAGTGCGAATCTGCTGCAGCGTTTCGGGGTCGAGCTCTGCGACGGTGAATGGTCCCTGCTCCGTGGTTCTGAATCCCGTGATGATCTGTTTGCCATCCGCCGATAACGCGCAGGAGCTGGGACTTGGCAGAGTCGTCGTCGTTGGCGCTGTCCAACCTGAGTCGAACGTGTAACGCAGCAACTGAATGACGTTCATCGTCTCATCGTTGAACTGCACGCCCATGATCAGCGCCCGCCGTTCCGCGTCGTACATCAGGCATCGTGGGAAACGGTTGCCACCGAGCGGGAAGCTCAAAGCCGCGGATGCATACGCAGGCGGCTCGACGGCAACGAGCGTCGCACGCGTGTTGTCGATTCCCTGTGCATTGATCAGGTGAACATCGAATCGGCCGCTTGTGAGTGACGGATGCACTGCGCGCACTTCCGTATCGCTGATGACCGTGAAGGACTGTGCCGCAACAGAGCCGAAACGCACAGACGTCACAGGATAGCGAAGAAACTGCTCGCCACGGATGATGACCGAGTCGCTCACGCCGGCTTTCGCAACATACGGCGCTACATAGTTCACGCGGACTCGACTCACGTTAACACTCACCGGGATGCTCACGACCTCACCGACGGTGGGCGTGAGCGTGATCGTGCCGGTGTAAGTGCCGTTCGCCAGCGCTTCAAGCTGCGTGCGATCGAGGGATGCAGTCACCGTTGTCGCAGTGCCTGCATTGCCACTGAGCGGTGTCACACTTAGCCAAGGCACCGACGACGCCGCGGTCCAGTTCTGTGCTGGATAGCCCGTGACGGAGAACGTGCGTTGCAGATCGCCTGCGAGAGGTTGATCGCCGAAGGATGGGAAGCTGAGTTGATCGACGGAACTGCGCACACCATTCACCGTGTATGTCACGTTGACGGTCTGCGGCGAGCCGATCACACCCGACGTGCAATCAACGCTGCTCGTGCACGCGGTAATCACGATCGTGCTTGTGAATGTGCCCGGGCCCAATAGCTGCTGCGTGATCGGATTGACGCGCGCAGTGCCGGTTGTGGGACTGGTAACCGCGATGTCGCTGACACCAGCGACAGCATTGCCGGTCACGCGAATATTCAGATAGAGCGTCTGCGGCGAGACACCCGAAACGGTCCCGGTGATCAGCTGCGAAGCGATCGTGCTGCCACCAGCCGAGGAAGCTTCAAACACCATCGTCGCAGGCGAGATCGTAAAGGTACCTTTCGTACCTCCGCCGCCTCCTCCCCCGCTGCCGCCATTGCCACCGGACCCACCACCACCGCCACCGCCGCAGCCGGACAACATCAAGCCGGCGATCAGAGCCGACGCCACTACTTTAATCATTTAACCCGCTTAGAGAGACCTTCTAGGTCTTCATGGTTGTTTGAAGCGCGCGCAGCTTAGCGATGGCGACGCTGACTGTCGACGTGCGCGAGCGGATTTGTTCTATGTGAGCGCCAGGATTCGCTGCCAGAGCGATTCGAGTGAGCGCCCTAGGCATCCACCTTTTCCCATATTCAACCGATGTGAGTTCTGGATCGGCTCTTCAAACATGCAGTCGAAGATTGATCGAGCCGTCCCACAGCACGAGCAAACATTGCAGTGCCCGTCCTCGCGATTGGAGGACGCACGAGGAACTCATTCATACAACGCATGTACCAACTCACATCGAACAGTTTGTCCGCAGCAAGATCGCCGTTTTGAGTGCGTACGTCATCGGCAGCTCCAGCTCTCTTGGGTGCCGACATATATATGTGTGCGATCAGAGCTTTCCTCGTGAATGCCTTCCCGGTAGATGGTTTCAGATATGTGGACGTTCTTCGCTGAGCGCGCCGATCGCGCTAGCGGCGCTTCCGAACTTTGCCGCGACCCGTCGCAACCTTTGCGACGCGCTCGATGGTATCGAGCAGCCAGCAAAGCCCTGCATCCATGGTGGCGACGCGCGGAACGATGGCGCGGATGGGTGCGCTCAATAGCTTGAACGGCGGCTCGGTCGTCGCGACTTTGTAGCGGCTCGCGTGCTTCGCAACGAATTGTCGCGGCAATGCGGCCACGAGATCGGACTCTTCCACGATAGCGAGTGCCTGCATGAAGTTCGACACGGTGAGCGCCACTCGACGCTTCGCGCCGCGTGCTTCGAGTAGCTTGTCGACCATACCGTACGGATCGCCGGAGACCGACACCACCAGATGAGGCAGTTCGCAGTAGCGCTGCAGTGAAAGCTTTCGCCCCAACGGATTCTTGAGACTGCTCACGACAATGAAATCCTCGTCGTAGAGCACACGCGAGACGAAACGTACCGGCATCTCCTCCAACGGTACGATCGCCACATCCAATGTCCGTTGATCGAGCTCTGCAAGCGCTGTCTCGAATCGTCCCACCAGATTGCGCACTGCGAGATCAATGAGCGGTGCCGTGCGACGAATCTCGATCAGCATCGGCGGCAGTAGCACTGCGGAGGCGCCGTCCGGTGCGCCAATCACAAAGCGCCGAGCTGACTTCCTCGGATCGAATGCGTTCGCGCTCGCGAGCACATCGCGAGCACGCATGAGGATGTCGGCGATCGGTGCGGCGAGGAGCGTGGCTCGCTCGGTGGGCACCACTCCTTTCGGCTGTCTTAGGAACAACGGATCTTCCATGAGCTGTCGCAGTCGACGCAGACCGTGACTCACGGCGGACGGTGAAACATGGAGTCGTGCAGCCGCACGGCCCACGTGGCGCTCCTCGAGCACTGCCTCGAAGAGCACAAGCAGGTTCAGATCGATACGCGCGAGATTAGTTTTATTCAGCATATGGCTGAAATCGTATCACTGGATTCAGCGGAAGACGCGGGCGATGCTGCGGCCAACGGAGGAAAACACATGAACACCCGCACCCGCACAGTCGTTTTCGCGCTGGCCCTGTCTGCTAACGCAGCAGCGGCCGATGAACCCCTCTCCAATCCCTTCTATACGAGTACGCCCATGTCAGCATCTGCCGCACTGTCCACATTGAAACCTGAGAGCAAAGCCCTCGAAGTGATCTCGTTCTGGCGCGAAGCAGGACCCGCGCTGTGGTTCGCCAAGGATGCCGCCTTTGATGAGAGGTTTCGGAAACGATTCATTCTCGACTATGAGGCCGCAGCGCGCGGTGAGCTCGTGCAATGGCAGAGCACGCCGGACGGCGCACTGGCGCTGCTCATACTGCTCGATCAATTTCCGCGGAATGCGTTCAGGGACACACCACGCATGTACGCGACAGATTCAATGGCGCGCAAGGTTGCGATGACCGCGCTGTCGATGGGATTCGATCAGACATTTCCCCAGGAGCTGCAGAAGTTCTTCATCCTGCCGTTCGCGCATTCGGAAGATCTCGCGGATCAGGAACGCGCGGTAGCGTTTGCTCGCCGCATGAGCGCCGACGATCTGGCTCACGCGGAACATCATCGCGACATCGTGAAGCGCTTCGGCCGATTTCCTCATCGCAACAAGATTCTGGGCCGCACGAGCACGCCCGAAGAGCAGCACTATCTGGACAACGGAGGGTATGCCGGTTAACGGCTACTCTCCGGACATTCAGCACCACAGGCGCCTGACACCGAAGTAATTGACGTGTGGGTCCTAGTGAACTGCCGCAGTCGCGAAACGCCTAAACCAGCCGATTGCTGCGGCATCGCGTTCCGCGCCACGTCCGCCGATCACGTGCTGTTGACCTTCGAACACGATCAGTTCATGCGTCTTCCGTAAACGTGTGAGTTCCTCATCCATGCGCTGCGACTGCTCCACAGGGATATCCTCATCGGCTCCACCATGCATGATCAGAATAGGGGCGTTCAAGCGATCGGCCCACTGCACTGCGGAGCGAGTCTGCACAATCACCTCGCGATGCTGTTCGAGGTCCGGCCAGATGAGCGGTGCATATTTCGCCTGCGGTTGGCCTGGAGCGATGAGCGAGCTCAGGTCACTGAATGCACCCCATACCGCAGCTGCACGCGCAGGAAATCCATCTCGCAAGGCCATGTACACCATGGCGCCACCGCGCGATTCACCTGAAAGAAAGATTCGGGTGGGATCTACGCCTTCGATCAGGGAGAGGTATGGAACGATGTTGAACAAGTCGTGCAGTTCGGCACCACCAAGTTCATCGCGTCCGGACCAGCCATTGCTTCCACGATAGTGCGGCGCGACCACCACAAAGCCCGCCTGCGCGTAGCGATGAGCCATCACGAGCATCTCACCCGCGAATCCGTTGGGACGGGTGTAGCTGCCGCGATTGAATACGATCACCGGCAAATGCGCCTGAGTGGGTTTGTGCTCGCGATAGAGATATGCACCTACAGTCAGACCATCACTTAGATAAGTGAACTGCTGCATGACGAATCGCGAATCACTGAGCGCGCGCGCGTAATCCTCATTTGATGCGGCCCAGGCAATGCCACGCTCGCTTTCATAACTAGGCAAGCTCACGGCTGAAAATTCCAGTGTTGGATATTTTCTCTCAGCAGGTGTTCTCGAGAACGGTTGTCCGCAACCAGCGACCAGCATGACAGCCAGGCATACAATTGTGATGCGCATAAGCGTCTCCCTGTAGGGGCAGATACGTGATTTTTCTGAGTGCGGCGCTTGATCGCTCGCACTTGTCGACAGAGCACCCGATCGGGAAAAGAGTTACGTTACGCGCGAGAGTTTATGTATCACTCGCGACAATCTATTTTTCGAAGAAGCGTCTGAATAGATTGGCTGCACCGCTGATCCTCAGCAGCAACCAGAGCTCCACGGACTCGAGCCACCTTGATCAGTCAGCGTTGAAGTCGGCGACTAATTGGCGGGTTCAAGCCGAAATCGGCCTGTCCAAGTGATCTTCTTGTCCCGCGACCGAGCGAGGATCCGTGACGGAGTCCTGCGGAATGTACGCCGCCAACTGCTGCACGAGCTTTACGCGATCGAGGGGCTTCGACAGATGCGCATCCATGCCTGCGGCGAGACATTCTTCGACCGCGCCCTGCATTGCGTGCGCCGTCAGCGCGACGATTGGAATGCGCAGGTCACTGCTCAATTCGCGCTCGCGCCTGCGGATCTCGCGGGTCGCCTCGTAGCCATCCATGAGCGGCATCTGGCAATCCATCAGGACGAGGGCGTAGCCCCCGCGCTGCCATGCGTTGACCGCCTCGCGACCATCGACCGCAACGTCCACATCGAATCCAGCTCTCTCGACCAAACGACGGGCGACCAGCTGATTCACCGCGTTGTCCTCGGCCAGCAGTATCCGCGGCCTGCATTTACTGCTGGAAGCAACGTTGACTGTCACCGGCGTGTTCGAGTTAAGCACGACTGCCGCCTGCGCATCCGATAGCTCCTGCGAAACCACGGTGCCCACGCGCAGCGTGAACCAGAACGTTGAGCCGACATTTTCGGCGCTTTCAACACCCACAACACCGCCCATGAGTTCAGCCAGGCGCTTCACGATCGACAGCCCCAACCCCGTTCCGCCGTAGCGACGGGTGGTAGACGCATCTACCTGTGTGAACGTCTGGAACAGAGCACTCAGTTGCTCCGGTGCGATACCAATGCCTGTATCGCGCACAGCAACGCGCACGAGCGTCTCCTTTGGCCGCTGTTCCTCAATGCGAACTTCGATGGCAACTTCGCCCTGCTCGGTGAACTTGACCGCGTTGCTACCCAGGTTGAGCAGCATCTGCCGAATGCGTGCCGGATCTCCCATCACCCGCGCGGCCACGTCCGGATCGAACACAGTGCGCACACGAACGCCTTTGACGCGGGCCGGCACCGACAGCAGCCTGACCGAGTCTTCGACGACAGCACGCAGATCCAGGGGAATGTGTTCGAGCTCGAGCTTGCCAGCCTCGATCTTCGAGAAATCGAGGATGTCATTGATGACGCGTAGTAGCGCACCTGCGCTGTCACGGATCGTTTCCGCATACTCGCGCTCCTCCGCCCCGAGCGGTCGATCGAGCAGCAGCTCGGTCATGCCGATCACACCGTTCATCGGCGTGCGGATCTCATGGCTCATGTTCGCAAGGAACAGCGACTTCGCGCGCGTGGCTGCTTCCGCCTCTTCTTTCGCACTCGCCAGGTCACGCGTGCGCTCGGCCACCTGCGCCTTCAACGTGCGCGCACGCTTTTCGAGGCTCGCAACGCGCCACCAGAACAGCAGCCCCGCGATCATCAGAATTACGCTTCCGCACAATCCCTTGAACCACGCGGTCTCGTAGTAGTGTGGCTCGAGGACGAAGCGCAGCATTGCGCCCTCCTCGTTCCACAAGCCATCGTCATTGCTCGCGATCACGTGGAATGTGTATTCGCCCGGCGGCAGCCGCGTGTAGTAAGCGGTGCGCCGTGTACCCGCGTCCATCCATTCGTTCTGGTAGCCCTCCAGCCGGTAGCGGAAGTGCACGCGCTCCGGTGCGAGCATGCTCAAAGCGGTGTACTGGAATTCCCAGCTTGTAACGCCTGGTGCAGCGCGAACTGCCGCGGAAAGATCGAGCGCTTGCCCGTCCGCAGTCACCCGCTCGATATGCACCGGCGGACGCAGCTCATTCTTGTGGATGCGCGCTGGATCAACGCGAACGAATCCGCCGATTCCCGGAAACCACAACGCACCATCAGTGGCGCGCGCACCTGCGCCGGTGTTGCCGCCATTGAACTCGTTGGCGCGTAACCCATCGGCCAGGTGATAGGCGCGGATGGTCGGCAACGGACCGATTCCGGCCGTGTACGCCTCAAGGGCCGCACGGTCGACCGCGAACAGTCCGCGATTGGTCGAGAACCATAGCGAGCCGTGGGCATCTTCAAGAATCTGCAACACGCATTCACGCAACTCAGGAGCCGTTGCCGCGAGCGAGATGAAGTGGCCCTCATGAAAATGCACGAGCCCTTCGAGCGTGCCGAACCAGAGTTCGCCGTGTTTATCCTCGTACATGGAAAGAACACGCGGGCTCGGCAAACCATCGGTCATATCAAAGCGATGCAGCGTTTCGCCCTCGAGCATATACAGCACGGCGCCTTCCGCGGTGATCCACATGCGTCGATGGCTGTCCTGCGCAATGAACAACGCGCTGAACGGCTCCCTCGCTTGCAATGCCGCAGGCGCCGTGACGAACTGACCGTCTGCGAACAGATCCACGCCGGCATTCGTACCTATCCAGATCCGGCCGCGATCATCTTCGGTGATTGCCTTGACCGAGTCCCCGCGCAATCCTTCGTCGGGACCAAAGTGACTGAGCTCGCCGTGCTCAAGTCGCCACAGTCCGCGACCGCGCGTGCCCAGCCACAGCACGCCCCTGCTATCTTCGAACACGACGCGCATGCGTACATTCGGCAGTCCCAGTTGCCGGGACAGGTACTGAACCTTGCCGTTCACCAGGTGGCTCAGACCCGCTTCGGTGCCGAACCACATGCCCCCGTCACGCGACGTCGCCACGCTCCAGCCCAATGTTCCGGGCAACCCTTCGTCCGGACCGTACGGCAGGAACTTGCCATTGCGCAGACGCAGCAGTCCCGCGCCGTGGACGCCGATCCAGAGACTTCCTTCGGGATCTTCGAGCAACGACCAGGTGTCATTACCCGCACGGCTGCCGAGTTCGAGTCGCTCCACTTTGCTGTTTGCCAGGCGCCACAAGCCGCCCGTAGTCGCGAGCCAGAGATTGTTGTCGCGATCGCGCAGGATCGCATTCACGACGCCGCCGAGATTCTGCGCACCTGCGACGGCTGTGAATTCTCCGTCCACGCCGCGAAAGAGATGACCATTTGCAGTGCCGGCCCAGACAACACCGTCTGCGTCCTGATGAATCGCATGCACCTCGCTGTCCGAGGCGTCTGAAGAAAGCGCAACTTTCTCGAACCGCTCATCAACCAGGCGATAGAGTCCTTGCCGGCCATCGCCAACCCAGAGCGTACCGTCGCGACCCATGCAAAGCGCGCTGATCCCCGGCTCGCCGAGTCCCTGCTCGATGCCGTGGGCCGAGACTCGCCCGTCCATCACATCGAACAGACCCATGTCAGCGCCGATCCATACGCGGCCGTGCTCGTCGGAAACGATGGTCCGCACTTCGCCGCTGGTGAGTCCGGCAATGGGCTGTGAACGGAATCGTCCGTTTTCGAGCACCACGACACCATCGGCGGTTCCGATCCACAGCCGTCCGCGCACATCAACATGCAGCGTGTTGATGGCTCGGGATCGCAACTCGGGTGTGCTGTTGCGATCGAATACCATGAAGTGCACGCCGTCGAACCGCCCCAGTCCCTCATCCGTTCCCACCCACAGATATCCGTCGGGCGTGCGGGCTATGGTGGCAACCGTGTTCTGCGGCAGACCGTGCTGAATCTGCCAGTTGTCGAACACGTACTGCGTCGGAGCGCGCTGCGGGTCAAGTGCCGCGGCTGGCTCCGCAAAGCCAATCAGAATTGAAATGAGCGCGAATACCGCGCAGATGGGCCTCGCCGACTGACGACGAGCGTGAATTCTGGATGACTTGAGCATTTTGGAACCGAACGGCTGAATAGCCGCTAGCACGGAACGCAGCCGATAGTCTGATATCGGCCACCTCGCCCAGTACTGTAGGTCACAACATTACTTGTGGAGGAGGTCTAAGCCCGAATCGGGCGTCCCCCTAGGGACGATTCTATTTTTTCGACGAAGCGCCTGAATAGATCGGCTGCACCGCTGATACTCAACTTCAAACTATGGCTCCACGGACGGGAGCCATAGATGCCACATCGAGCCAAGATCGGGGTTGCAAACTACCCTCGTCACATCGTTCGGCGCGGATGCAACCGTCGGGCGTCTTTGTCACTCTCAATAGTTCACACGTGAAACCGCATGTGGATCGACCGCGTATGAATCAGTTCAACTTGTCAGCATCGTACGAACGTCGTACGCGCCGGATGAACCACCAGACGAAGGCCACCACGAACGGCACGGCGACGCCTTGAAGCACGGTCGGGTCTATCGCAATGAAGTGACTCAGAGGCTTCGCCATGTAGCCAAGCATTCCGATGAAGTAGTACGAGATTGCGAGGACGGACAGCCCCTCGACGGTTTGCTGTAGTCGCAGCTGCATGTGCGCACGACGATTCATCGATTCGAGGAGTGAGGTGTTCTGTCGTTCCAGTGTTGTCTCGATGCGGGTTCGCATCGCAGAGCTTGCCCATGAGACGCGTTGCGACAGGTCTTCGATGCGTTGAGAAAACGACTCGCACGTCCGCACCGCCGGTGTCAGTCGCCGCTCGGTGAAGTCGATGAGGGTCTGATGTCCTGGGACACGCGTTACGTCGAGCTCGCGCAATCGGTCGAAGGCCAGTTGCGCGTACGCGCGCGTGGCGCTCATGCGATAGCGTGTCTCGGCCGTGATCTTCGCCAGATCAGCCGACAGCCCTGACAACTCTTCCAGAAGCTTCGTATCGTCGTTCGCACGTTCTGCGATTTCGCGAGTGAGACTCGTGAGTCGTTTCTCAAATGTGGTCAGCACCGGCGTGGCGGCCTGGGCTTTGGGCAAGCCGAGCAACGCCATGTTGCGATAGTTGCCCAACTCCTGCAGGCGTTGGATAAGGCGTGCTGTATCGCCATCGCTCTTGAGACCTTGATCGCGAATGAGCATGCGACCCATGCCATCAGCGTTGACCAGGAAGTCAGACCAAACGCGCGCTTCACTGCTTTGCACTTCGCAGCTCATCAGATTGGCGAGCGTGAACCAGGAGGCAAGCGATGCTGCATCGGGCGGTGGGCTGTCTCGGTCCATGATGGCAAGCTGCGTCGCGCGCAACACCTGACCAGGAAGCGAGTCGAGCCAGTCCTGCGGCACTTCCATCAACACCGGACTTTCGAACGGATCGTCGAAGCGACCAGGACGGATGAACGTGTACCTGCCCACCTCGGTGTGCTGTTCCCATATGAAATCAAATGCGCCGAGCTGCACGGCAAAATGGCGGCTATTCATGGGCGGACGAACATTGAAACGTTCGCACAGTTGTTCTGCAGCGTGACGTGTCTCCGCGATCTGTTCCTCGCCGGTGAACATGACGAGTTGAGTGAGACGCGCTGGTGCCGCGAATGCGGGTAAGCGACGAACATGCATCTCCGCCACGAGTGCAAGGCGCAGTGGGTGGTCTTTGAGCGCGAGCAAGCGGGTCAGTTCTGGTTGCATATACTGATCCTGCACGATGCAGATCTATTTGGCACGTTGCGGTGCTCAACGCCGGAGAGGTTTGCACGATTGCAAGAACCTCGATGTATGTCGATCAATGGCTCGATCCAGCGATGCGCTACGACCTAGAGAACCTCGTCACCGAGCGGGCTCCGTCTGGCCGTCTCGCCTCCGATGCGCTACTGCTACAGTCGGGCATTGATGCGCTCGCAAAGGTCCAGTAGGTGTCGGTAGTGCCGCTCGACATCGCGCTCTGCAGCGTAGCGAAGCGCCAGGTGCTCGCGGAATCGCGGATCGCTCAACAACTCACGATAACCAGGCTCAGAGGTCGGAAGCCCCGCGACGGAGTTCGCATATTGAAGCTTGCCGATAAACTCGCGCGTGAATTCGAAGTACAAGTCATTCGACAGCCGCTCTCCATAGGGACTCTCGACCGCTGCGGCGAACGAAGCGAGATCGCCACGCAACTGTTCGTCGCTGACTAGCGTGAGACCGGTGGAGCTCACGAGACCCTCATAGGCTCCCATGACAGGCTCGAAGCGATCTGAACTGAACACTCGGCCAAGGGCCGTGCGTAGCGCTGCGGTATCCATCTCTTTGTCGGATCGAATCAAAGACAAACTGGCCGCTTGGATCTGTCCTTCAAGATTGATGAGTTCCTTCAGCCGCGTCGCGTTTTGCCCGAAGTCGCTCGCGAGCGTACGCAAGTGCTTCCCTTCTTCACGCGATTCTTTGTGATTCTCCCACCAGGCATTAAGACCGAAAGCGATCAAGATGCCTACGGTGACGATGGCGGTTTCGCGCACCGCGTAGAGGACCCAACTGGTCTGCGCGAGCGTTGCGAGCTTGCTTCGGAACCGGTTCAGCATGGCCGCTCCTCGACTAAAGATTCTGGTTATTCCGGCAGATGCGTAGACGCGACCGCAATGAGAGGTTTGTCGACTCACCGCATACCTTTACACACCTGAGCTAGGTATTCGCATCTGTTTTCTTGCGCAGGTGCTTGCTCGTGCCGAGCCCGGAGCGCAGCCCGCCCCATCGAAGTTGGCAGAAAGCATCGAGTGGTCGAGCTACGGCGCGAAGATCAGCCTGGTTGAATGCACTCGGCGACCACGATCCGTATTTCATGGCTCTGCGGCACGACCTTGCTCAGCATTCGCGCGACGTGCGAGGCATTCATTGCGCCAGCTCGGACGGAAGTGAAGCTGGGCACATATATATGAGCACGGAGAGGAAGACGGGTCGCGGTTAACTCGTCAGTTCAGCGACAAAGGGATGGGTGTCCTGAGATTCATGCTTCGCCAAGCCTCTCCTGGCCAAGTCGAAGGGCTCAGCACAATGGAACAGATAACGCCCACTTCAGTCCGCGAACTGCGCTTTGATCGCGCCGTAGTAGTTCTGCACGAATTTATCCATCGGCACCTCGAGAACGTGCGATTCGCCCCAGGACCAGATGTTGAAGAACACGGCGTCGCGCGTGACATCTTTCGAGCACTCACCGAGCACGATCACCCAGTGATTCGGAAACTCGGTCATGGGCCAGGAGCTGTCGGACGGCAGGTTGCGAGCGGCGCGGATCAGATCTGCGTTGATCAGCGCGGCGACGTCGGCACCTTCCTGCGTGGGCAGATCGGTGGCGTGCGGAATGCCGGCGGAGGTCATCCAGTTGGCTTCGTTCGTGA
>JBJMWN010000394.1:0-15884 GCA_045810085.1 Povalibacter sp.
CCGAGTGTCGGGTGCTGCCATCGCGCGAGCGCTTCGACACCTTCGATGATCCAGCGACCCTGAGCGACGCGCGTGGCCTTCGGCTGGTAGTGAACCGAGAGTTGCCGTTGATCGAGCGCAGCAGAAAGTGCAGCAGCTGTAATGGGCGCATCGCTGCGCAGACACCGCCGCAAGGTCGCTTCCAGATCCGTCAGCATGATCGGCTTCTGCAACGCGCCCAGCATGTTCAAACCCTGCGAGCGGCCGATCTGTTGCGCGGTAGCGAGCACACGCTGATCCATCCCACTCGCCACGAGCACATGAGCCTTGCTGCCGCGCTCGCCGAGGAAACGCAGAAGTTCGATACCGTCAGCACCGGGCATCTGCAGATCGAGCACGACCACCGTCGGTTGGAACTCCTGTACTTCACGACGGAAAGCGTCCGGCTCGGTCACCGCGCGAGCTTCAAAGCCCATAGTCGCGGCGGCCTCCGAAATGAATTCGCACAGGTCCGCCTGGTCATCAATGACCAGCAATTTATTCGCCAGCTCAGGCAACTCGGGCCTCCCGATCCAGAACGATGCGTACGCGCAGTGCGAGTTCTTCGTTACGGTACGGCTTGTGAATGACGTCAGAGGAAGAGATGCCGCTGACCCCATTCAACACGTGGCTCTCTGCATATCCAGTCGTAAACAGCACATCGATGTCCGGGCGCAGCTCGCGTGCACGTCGAGCCAGTTCAGGACCTAAGGTGCCGCCTGGCATCATGACATCGGTGAAAAGCAGATGGATCTTTTCGCTGCCTGCAAGAATGCCGAGCGCTCTTTCCGCATTTGCGGCAGCCAACGCCCGATAACCAAACTGGCTGAGCGCGGTGACGACCGTATCGCGCAGATCGGCATCATCCTCGACCACTAGAATCGTTTCGGTCCCGGTGGGCGCAGCGCGTGTGACGATCGTGTCTTCACGGACAGCCTCTTCCTCTCGACAGCGCGGCAACAGCACTTGCACAGTGGTGCCGCGACCTGCCTCACTCGCGATCGTAGCAACGCCGCCGGCTTGTTCCGCGAACCCACGGACCATGGCCAGACCGAGTCCGCTGCCTTTGCCGGATTCTTTGGTGGTGAAGAACGGTTCGAACACACGTGCCAGGACGTCGGCTTCAATCCCGACGCCGTTATCGGCGACGCTCACCGACACATACTCACCGGGCTCGAGCTGCGGCAAGCCATTAGTAAAGTTTGTATCGAGACGCACATTCTGAGTTCGCACTGTGAGTCGACCGCCATTGTTCATCGCGTCGCGCGCATTGATCGCCAGATTGAGAATGGCATTCTCGAACTGGCCGGCATCCACGCGAGTTCGCCACAGATCATGTGCCTGGACCATACGCACTTCGATCGACTCGCCCAACGTTCGCTGCATCAGGTCTGCGAGACCAGTGAGTTGACGATTCAGATCGATGACGTTGGGATCGAGTATTTGCCGGCGCGCGAGTGCGAGCAGTCTTCGCGTCAGGTCTGCCCCGCGCATGGCCGCTCGCATCGCAGTGTGAACCTTGCGTGAGAGTGCCTCGTCGTTGTCCAGGCTGCGCTCGAGAAGCTGCAGATTGCCCAGCACCACGCCAAGCAGATTATTGAAGTCGTGAGCGATGCCACCGGTGAGCTGACCGATCGCCTCCATTTTTTGCGCCTGCAGCAGCCGCGCTTCGAGACGCTTGATCTCGGTCAGATCGTAAGAGATCGAAAAAAATCCGCGCACACTTTGCGGGCCTGCTTCGACGCCCGGTTCGAATTCCGGAACGAAATGATTCTGCCAATCACGCACTCGCCCGTTGTGCGTCGTGCTGTGCTTGAACGTGCGCACTTCACCCCGCAGCGCCGCTTGGGCGTGTTCCTTCAGAACGGTGCGTTCCTGAGGACTGAAGATCTCTGCAAGCGACTGGCCGATACATCGCACGCGCGACAAACCTGTGACTTCTTCGACTGCTTTGTTCACGTACGTGACTTCGCAATCCGCGTTCGCGTACATGACCATCGTCGGCATGGCATCGAGCGTCAGTTCATAGAAGTCGCGAGTCGCAAGCACCTGACGTTCCGCGATGACGCGATCGGTGACGTCCTGGATGGTGCCATGGAGTCGCACGATGTTCTCGCCGCGACGCTCGGCTTTGATGATGATGCGCACCCAGATGTTTCGGCCACGTGCGCTCGTCATCTCGAGCTGCAAGGCGGAGCTCTTGCCGGTCTCGGTCGCCAGCTTCATCGCTTTCTGCAGGACCTCGCGACCGGGCGGCGCGAAGAACGATTGCAGGTTCTCGACGTCGAGAACGGTGTCGGTAGGCAGGTCGTAGATCGCGTAGACGGCGTCGGTCCAGTACACCTTGTCGCGCGCGAGATCGAGTTCCCATCCGCCGACCAGAGCCGTGGCTTGCATGTCACCCAGCAACGCATCGAGACGCACACGTTCGGAAACGTCGCGGAAAGTCACGACGACCGTCCCAGGTGCCGCGCCAAGTGGAGCACCGACAAATCGGTATTCGACCGGCCGGCGTTTGCCATCCTTGCGACGTAGCAGTCCGCCGGCGCCACGCATCAGATCGACGGTGTGATTGCCTTTGCGAACGACTTCTCGGGGTGCGTCGCTGAGCAGTACTTTGTAGTCGAGGCCGAGCAGCTCATCGGGTTCGTAACCCAGCAGATTGGCCGCGGCGGGATTCGCGTAACGGACAAGAGAAGCGCCGTCCAGCTCCAGGACGCCCTCACCTGAGGCTTCGACGATGGCCTGGTAGCGTCGGTGACTGGCGGACAGACCGAGCTGCTTCCTGCGCTCTGCGATCTGCTCCTGTTTCAACCGACGAATCATGAAAATCGTCGGGATCGCAGCAAGCAGAGCGCCTGCAACGATCCCGACGAGCATGATGGGTTGAAACAGTTGTTCTTGGAGGTGCACCGCAGTCCCTGCAAACCCTGAGTTTCAGCTCAGGATCATGCCTTGGGACTCGGTTCCCTGCCTGCGTACCAGTTCACGGCATATTGCATAAGCTGGGCGGAAGTCCGCAGTGACAGCTTGCGTTTGATGCGCTGGCGGTGAGATTCGACCGTTTTGACGCTCAGATTCAGTGCTTCCGCCGTCTGACGGGTCGAAAGCCCCTTGCCGATCATGTGCAGGACCTGCAGCTCACGATTGGTGAGGCTGTCGATCGGGTTGGCCGAAATGTACGCCCCGCCGGAGGCGAACTTCTCGATCATGCTGTTGCCAACGGCTTCACTCACGTAAATGCCGCCTTCGAGCACTCGACGCAACGCGATCAGGAACTGATCGGAGGCCGCCTGTTTCATGATGTAGCCATTAGCGCCCGCGGAGAGCATGCGCTCGGCGTAGATCGCCTCGTCGTGCATCGAGAGCACCAGCAACGGCAGTGACGGATAGTGCGCGCGGGCGTCTTTCACCAGCTCCAGTCCATCGCCCTGCTTGAGCGACACGTCGACGATGACGGCGTCAGGCTCGAGCTCGCGGATCATGGATTTGGCTTCCCGTGCGGTTTCAGTTTCGCCGCACACTTCCAGATCGGACTCGGCTTCGATCAACCGTCGCAAGCCCTGACGCACGATGGGATGGTCGTCCACAATCAATACGCGGCGCTTGCTGTCCTTAGCGGTGCTGCCCTGCGGCTTGTGGACAGTCTTGAATAGATTAGGCCCCAGACTCATTGCATTGCTCCTTGGAGAGGCGCTGCAGCCCAAGCTGCAATACGCCACGTAAACAGAAATCACCGACTCGAAACGTTAAACCTCGCGGCCTGAAGCTCAGGCGCGCGCCTTCCGTCCTGGAAGCTTGCGGATCCGTGCCGCACGACCTGCTTCCAAGGGACACTCACACAACACACGCGTACCGGTCGGTCGTACCGACTCGAAACTCACATCGCCCCCGACGATGCGAGCGCGATAACACATGATCTTCAGTCCCATGCCGGCTGCGTCCAATGCATTCGGCGGCATGCCCTCGCCATCATCTGTAATCGACAGCTTCACCTTAGCGCGGGCGATACCCAGATGAAGTCGTATTGACCGCGCCTTTCCGTGCCGCACAGCATTGCGCACGGCTTCCTGTGCGATGCGATACAGATGATTCGCCAGCTCCGGATTCAGCGCAGCTTGCTCGGGCACGCGATGAGTAAAGACGACTTGCACGCCATAGAGTTCACTCGCGTGCATCGCGAGTCCCTCCAACGCGTCCTGCAATCCTCCACGCTCGAGATTGACCGGAGACAAACCGCGAGCGAGTGCTCGCGTGCTCTCGATCGCGTTATTGACCAGACGCGTGATGCCGTCGACTTCAGGCGACAGCGGCGGATATTCCGTCGTGAGTCGCCCTGCAAGTCCGCGCAACATCAGCGCGATTCCAGTGAGTTCCTGGCCCAGACCATCGTGCAGATCGTTGCCGATCCGGTACTGCTCGCGATTCACCGCTTGCAATACGCCTCGCTCCAGCTGCTTGCGTTCGCTGACGTCCTGCAGCACGAGCAGGCAGTGATTGCGCCCCGCGATGTCGAATCCGGAGAGCACACCGGCAGCAGAGAAGCTTTCTCCCCCACGGCGCTGAGCCTCGAACTCAACGGTCATCGATTCACCAACGGCCTGGGTGTGCCAGGGCTCATCCATGTGCCACTGCACCAGCGTGCGCAGATCACGCCCGAGCAGCGTCCCACGTTGGTAGCCGAACATCGCATCGAAAGCAGGGTTCGTAATGTGGATCACGCCTTGCTGATCGAACACGGCCACAGCCTCGAGCATCGAATCGATCATCTGTGCCTGCGTCGCAATCGCGCGTTCTGCAATCACCTGCTCGGTTGTCTCACCCGCATGCAGCGTGAGGCCGATGACCTTGTCGTCGCGTCGAATCGCGTGCACGTGCACACCGTAGTGACGGGTGCGTCCCAACTCATCGAGAACCGAGCCCTTGTAATGCTCAGCCAAACCACTGGCGAGCGTTCGCCCCATCGCTGCCAGCGCACGGTCATAGACCTCCACCGGCAACAACTTGCTGATGTGCAACCCGTGCAGTTGCTTCACGGTTTGCCCTGCCATGCCCCGCGATGCGAACAGCACATGGAGACCGTCATCGAGCACCAGTGAAACGTGCGGCAACGTTGCCAGCACCTGATTCATCAGCTCGGGTTCCAGACCGACCTGCACGAGCGATCGTTCGCCCTCGCGCAAATCGTCAATCAGCACCGACAGCAACCTCGTGGTTCCTGCGGCAGCCAGCACCTTCACTTTCGCTGTGCCCCGAAGAGCAGTAGCGCCTTGCTGCAGCGCCACCTCAAAGCTCATCTCCGCCGCGGGCTTATTGAAGAGGCCTCTGAGGTCCTCTTCATGTCGGCTCAGCTCTTCAATGAACGTCAGGACCGATTCTGGTTCATCCGAATTCGCAGGCAGGCGCAGTACGTGACGAGCCTGGTCGTTCGCCCAACACACGCGTAACTGCTCATCGAGCAACAGCACCGCCGTCGGGAGTGTCTGCAGAACCTCGGTGACCGCAGAAGCGATGGTCATGCCCCAGGGCTCTGCTGACCCGACTGAAGCGGTCGGCGAATCGAGCGAATGGGTGCTAATGATTTGAGGCGGAGTCCTGGTCACGAGATTGCCGCATGAATGTATCGGTGCCCGCACGCGCTTCTGCGAGCATCAGCGAAGCAGGAAGGGCTCAGCGTCTTTGCTGGCCTTAACGACACGAGATGTTCTTGGAGCAGGACGTTAGGGGATATCAGCTGATCCCCTAATGTCTGGGGCGGCGTGACCGACTTTGATCGATTGTCAGCGGCCGCCTGCATGCGCAGCAGGTCTGGGAAACCTGGCGTGACGACTAAAGGGTTACGAGGGCATCGCTTCGCCCGGCGCGCCTCGAACTGATACCCATTGAGTGGCATAGCGAATGAGCTCGCTGGTCGAGCGCAGATTGAGCTTCTCCCGCATATGTCGCCGGTGAGCATCGACCGTTTTCATGGAGAGCTCGAGCCGTTGTGAAATCTCCCGCGTGCTGATGCCGGCTCCGATCAGCTTGAACACCTCGAGTTCGCGATCCGTCAACGCTGAGACGGGATCTTCACTCGCTCCCGGCGCCCGGCCGCGGGCCACCTGGCTGAGCAATCGCTCGCCCATCGCGGCACTGACATGCTTCTGGCCTCGCGCAACTTTGCGCAGTGCGCCAAGGAAGTCCGTTCCCGCAACATTCTTCATGACATAGCCGCTGACGCCCAGTCGCAGCAGGCGCTCTGCGTAAAGCGCTTCCTCCTGCATGGAGAGAACCAGCACTCGAACATCGGGGTGGCGCTCGCGAATCCAACGGACCAGTTCGATTCCATCGTCCGCGCCTAACGCGAGATCAACGACGGCCACGTCAGGTGGCGCAGTATCGATTGCCGCCTGTGCAGTCGCAGCACTTGAAGCTTCCGCAGTGAGGGTGAAATCGGGCTGTCCCGCGAGTAGTTGTTTCAACCCTTCGCGAACGAAGGGGTGATCATCGATAATTACGACCTTAGCAAGCTCGGTCATTGGTCCACCTTTGTCGTTATGCATGGCGCGTCCTGCACGACCTAGACCCGCTTCGCGGCATCTCGGGGGTTCCCCGAGCTGCAGTCTGCGATGCTGACCGTGAACGGCAATCCCCATTTTCCACAGTCGCGGCACAGTGATAGCTTTACCGATGTGCGGCAAGCTTCGTGGGCCGCTTGATTCAAGGACTCACGGAGTCATCGGTCCAACAGATGAAAAAGGAATCTGCCGCAACGCTGCGCTTCGTCCTGCTCGAGGACGATCCTAACGATGCCGAACTCATCCGGCACGAGCTCGCGCGCAACCAGGTGTCGGTGGAATGGGCACACGTCTGGTCGAAAGACGCGTTCGTTGACGCACTCAAGGGCGAACCGGCGCCGGATCTTGTGCTCGCGGACTACACGCTTCCTGGTTTCGATGGTTTGGCAGCCTTGCTGCTGGTTCTACAGCACTGTCCGGATGTGCCGTTCATCTTCGTCTCTGGCTCGCTCGGCGAAGAGCGCGCAATCGAAGCGTTGAAAAGCGGCGCGACCGATTACGTGCTGAAGGACCGTTTGCAGCGCTTGCCCACTGTGGTCACGCGGGCGCTGACTGAAGCGCGCGAACGGCGAGAGCGTCGGCAGGCCGAAGTGTCGCTGGAAGAGCAGCGGCTGTTGCTGGGAACGTTGATCGACAGCCTGCCTGAAATTGTGTACGCGACCGACACCGAGAATCGCTTGACCGTCGTCAATCGCGTGCTGCTCGACGCGCTGCGCAAGAAGCGCGAAGCAGTCCTCGGTCATCGACTCTCTGAAGTCTGGCCCGAAGAAACCATTGTCGATATCGAAACGCAGGCCACGAATACCATTCGGACAGGCCGGCCGCTCACGGATCAGGAGAGAGCGTGGATTTCGGCCGATGGTTCAGTTCGATGGTTTTCGTTCACGCATGTGCCTCTGCGCGATCACGGCACGGTGTCAGGTCTCGTTTGCACGGTTCGCGAGATCACCGGGCAGAAGGCACTCGAACAAGAGATCCTGGAAATCTCCAATCGCGAACAACGCCGACTGGGGAGCGACCTGCACGATGGATTGGGCCAGGAACTCACTGGCTTGTCACTGCTGCTGAAAGGGCTGGAGATGCAACTCTCGCGTGAAGCTCAGCAGTACTCATCTCAGATCGTGAAGATCAGCGACCTGCTGGCGCACGCGATCCAGAGCACTCGATCACTCGCGCGCGGTCTGGCACCGGTCAACCTCGAACGAGGCGGACTGCCCGAAGCACTGAAACATCTCGCCGTGCGCTGTACCGATATGTACAGCCTCGAATGCTCGTTCGTGTATGGCGGACAGAAATTGCCAGATCTGGAAGAAGGCGCAGCGACGCATCTCTATCGCATCGCTCAGGAAGCAACGACCAACGCTGCGCGTTACGCCCGAGCGAAAAGCATCGTGATCGATTTGCGAACCAGCGGCCGCAAGCTGCAGCTTTCGATCACCGACGATGGGATCGGCTTATCGGCGGGCCTCGCTCAAGGCCGGCCAGGCATGGGCTTGAAGATCATGGAATACCGCGCCCGCATGTTGGGCGGCACGATCGCATTCGAAGAACCCGGTCCGGGCACGCGAATCGTTCTCTCAGCGCCCTTACACCTGTTGCGGCACGCGCGGGACAAACTCAGACGGGCGATCTGAATCAGAGAGCGGAAGGGATTGTCCGCAAAAACCAGAGAAAGGCTGGCCGCAAAAAAGCGCAAAGGGCGCATGTCAGATCAGAGCCAGATTCAGGCCGAAAAGAGTGTCCAGAGCCACCCTTCCTTTTACCTTGAGCTTTTTGCGCCTTTTTGCGGCCGCTCAATTCTTGAACTTAGAAGTCACTTCCGAACGACCGGCACGAGCGTGTGATCGGCTCCGTTCCAAACATCGATGAAGGATTCGATTTCGTTGGCCGGCATTGCGTGAGCAATGAACTCGCCTTGCAAAGCATCGCAACCAGCCTGATCGAGCATCTCGAAGACAGGTGAGGATTCGACGCCTTCCGCACACACTGACAACGACAGGTTATGTGCGAGGTCGATGATCGCGCGCACGACGGTCGCGGCAGCGCGACCTGTGGGAATCTCGCCAATCAGCAAGCGGTCGATCTTCACTTCGCTGAACGGCATCTTGTAGAGCTGCGTCAGCGACGACGTGCCAATCCCGAAATCATCCAGTGACAGACCCACGCCACGCACTCGCAGGCGAGTGAAAATATCCATGACGAGTTCGGGATCTTCGAGCGAGGCGTCTTCCGTCACTTCAAGCGTGAGCTGATCGGCCGACGCATCGAACTCGCGCAGGAGAAGTCCAAGACGATCCGGAAACTCGAGATCCTGAACGAGGCGAGGCGAGAGATTCACCGCGGCACCGAGCTCGAGCCCACGTTGACGCCAATGACCGATCTGCCGAATGGCGTCCGTCAGCACGAAGTCAGTCACACCCACGATCAACCCTGACTGTTCAGCCAGCGGCAGAAACTCACCCGGTGGTAACAGTCCCAGCCGCGGATGCCTCCAGCGCACCAACGCTTCGGCAGTGCGGACTTGCCAGTCCTTCTGCGAGCGTACGACTTTCGGTTGATAGTGGACGATGAGCTCGTGCTCCTCAATTGCACGACGCAGATCGTCGATCGTAATCCGCTCACCCGGTTCAACGTGTTTCACGAGCATCGCCTCGATGTCCTCGAGCATCGCTGGTTTCTGCAGCGTGCCGAACATCTTCAATCCAAGTTGATCACCGAGCTGTCGCGCGCTCACCAGAACGCGCTGGTCCATGCCGCTCGCGAGCAGAATGCCGGCATCGCTGCCGATGCGGCCGAGATAACGCAGTGCCTCGATGCCGTCCATGTCGGGCATCTGCAGGTCCAAGAGAATGAGTGCAGGGCGGCGCTTTGACAGCTGATCACGAAATGCTGCAGCACTGTCTGCAGTGATCACCTCGCAGCCAACGCCCTCGCCCACCTGCACGATGAGCTCGAGAAAATCGACTTCATCATCGACCGCCAGCACCAGATTGCGTTCACGCCTGGACACGTTTGGAATCCTCGTTGTAATCGAGTATCGCCCGCACTTGCCGCGCCAGATCCTCGAGCCGATAAGGTTTGGTCAATAGTTGCAACGTGCCATCCAACATATCTCTATGCATCATCGAACTTTCACTGAACGCTGACGCCATCAGCACTTTTAAACCGGGACGCCGTTCACGCAATTTGCTGATCAGGGATGTGCCATGCAATCCCCCGGGAAGCATCACCTCGGAAAACACCAGGGCGATATCCGTATGTTGCATGAACTGCTCGAGCGCCTGATAGCCATTCGCGGCTTCGAACACCCGATAACCGAGACTGCTCAGGATCTCGACCGCCGTGGAGCGTACTTCGATGTTGTCTTCGACCACCAGCAGGGTTTCCCGGCCCGTCGGCAAGTCCGCAACGTTCGGTACCTCACGCGCCATTACCTGGATCGCAGACGTCGTGCGCGGCAGGAACAACTGCACGCGAGTGCCCACGCCGACGGCGCTCTCGATGCGGACATGACCGCCAGACTGGTGAACGAAACCATAGACCATCGGCAGGCCTAAGCCGCTGCCTTTGCCCACGCCTTTCGTGGTGAAGAATGGCTCGAACACGCGCTTGAGAATCTCTGGCGACATGCCCGTTCCGGTGTCCTGCACTTCCAGAACTGCGTAGGAACCCGGTTCGATCGGCGCCTCGCCACCCGTTGAGTCAGCAACCGGCGCGGTAATGCATTCATTGCGCGCGCTGACGGTAATCACGCCACCCTGCGGCATCGCGTCGCGTGCATTGATGACCAGATTCAAAATCGCATTCTCGAGCTGACCAGGGTCGATCTTCACTGGCCAGACATCGTTCTCGCCAATCTGCCGAATCTCGACTTCGCCGGTCATCGAGCGCCGTAAAAGCTCGTACATGCCCGTGATCAGAGCGTTGAGATCCACCACCTGCGGCTCGAGCATCTGTTGTCTTGCGAATGCGAGTAATCGTTTTGTGAGATCGGCACCACGCATCGCAGCCTTCAGCGCCGTATCTGCCTGCCGCAGCAAACGTGGGCTCTCGCGTAAGGCACGCGCCAGCAGTTGCATGTTGCCGACGATGACTGCGAGAAGATTGTTGAAGTCGTGGGCCAATCCGCCCGTGAGCCGCCCGATGGCTTCCATCTTTTGGCTCTGACGCAATTCGGCTTCGAGTTGATGTTTCTCCGTAACGTCGCGGGCGGCGACGAAACAGCCCTGGATCTCACCCAGATCATCGAAGTGCGGAAGGAAAATGCCTTCGATATCGACTGCGTGGCGCGAGGGACTGCGAAAGCGGCCCTGCGATTCCACCGTGCGGCCCAACAACGCTTCCCGGAAATGGGGTCCGATCGCCTTGTAGCGGCGGCGACCCAGCACTTCCTTCACCGGACGTCCTCGATGGTTGCTCAATGGCAGACAGAAGAATTCCTGAAACTGACGATTCGCATAGACCACGTTCTCTTCACGGTTCACATATGCGACATAGAACGGCAGTGAATCCAGGATCGTCCCGTAAAAATTCTGACTGCGACCGAGTGCCTCTTCGGCTGCAATCTGCGCGCTGACGTCGCTGATGGAACCCGCGAGGCGCAGCGGACGTCCCGCGGCGTCGCGTTCAGCTTCACCTCGCATACGACACCAGATCAGCCGCCCGCCGTGACCGACGACTCTGCATCGCACATCGAGTGACACCTGATTCTCGAGATGCTTGCGAATTTTCTGCAGCACCATCTGACGATCATCGGGATGGAGCACGTTCTGAAACGCGTTGAACGTTTCGGGAAAAGTCGAACCGGCGTGGCCGATAATTTCACTGAAGCGCGCCGCGTACCACACATGGCCCGTCAACAAATCCCAGTCGTAGAGTCCATCCGACGTGCCGCGAATCGCGCGTTCCCATTGCGCCTGAATTCCGGACGCGAATTCCAGATCACGCTTCTTTCGGGAAATGTCGCGCAAGACGCCGATCATGCGTTGTGCCTTGCCGTGTGAATCTCGCTTCACGACTTGAGCACGTGCTGCAAACCATCGCGTTTCTCCGAGCGAGGTCCGCAGCGAATACTCGCATTCGAAGCATTGAGTCAGTCCATTGAAGTGCTGTTCGAACTGTTCGAGTACGTTGAGCTGATCAGCCGGCAGCAGCAGTCGTTCGGGGAGTTCCTCGCGCTTCACCAGGTCGCTCGGATCGAATCCCAGGGAAATACGCCAATGCTCGTTGTAGCTCACGCGATCCTGTTCGACGTCCCAGTCCCACATCGAGAGCTGACTCGCATCCATGGCCACCTGCAGCCGTGGCTCGCTGGTGCGCAATGACTCGCGCAATTTCGAATAGCGAGTGAGGTCCTCCAACGTAACCACCAGATGCGAGAGCTGGCGATCTGAACCGTGCACCGGTTTCACCGAGATTCGTGTCAGCACCGCACGAGCATCCGCCGATTGCAGCGTGATTTCGCCGCTGTAGGGCGCGCCGGTTTCAACGGCTTCCCACAGTGCTTTGAGTGACGACAGATCGGATTGCGCGGCGAGTGCCTTCAGCTCTTGACCGACGACACTGGCCGAGTCGAAGCCGGTGAGCTTCACAAAGGCTGGGTTGACGTATGCGATCGTGCGGAGCGATGAACAACCATCGATCACCACGATCGGGTGAGCGATCGCATCCAGCATGGTGACGGTTTCGGCGGCCACGTTCTCGCCGATGCCGCTCATGAGCGGCACCGACTGTGTGAGTTGATGATCGAAGTTGCGTGACGAGTGGTCAGCGACATAGCACGTCGTAGTTGTTCTGGTCGGGCCCGGCCTTGGCTCCAGGGTTTTGATGAACCCTCAGCTCTGCAGACATCGGGACGCCTCCTTAAGTCACATAGGATGCGTGCAAATGCGCGGAAAAACTGTGTTCTGTCGCGCGGGTAAGCGGAATTAGGGGGAACCCTGAATCAAGGATGCGACTGATCAATGCACCAGTCGGATGCACTTGTACGTGGCTCGTTGAGCTCAGCGCCGGTCAGCGCGCGAGCCAACCGCCATCGACTGGAATGATCGTGCCGTGGATGTAATCGGAGGCGGCCGAGGAAAGAAACACCGCAGCTCCGCCGAGATCGGACGGCCGTCCCCAACGGGCAGCCGGAATTCGGGCCAGGATGTCGCGATTGCGTTGTTCGTCGGCACGCAGCGCGTTCGTGTTGTTCGTTTCGAAGTAGCCCGGCGCGATGGCATTCACATTGATGCCTCGTGCCGCCCACTCGTTTGCCAACAAGCGTGTAATGCCAGCAAGGCCACTCTTGCTCGCGGTGTAAGAAGCCGTGCGAATGCCGCCCTGGAACGACAGCATCGACACGATGTTGATGATCTTTCCGCCACGACCTGCCTTCAGCATCGATTGCGCGGCTGCCTGTGCAAGGAAGAACGGCGTCTTCAAGTTCACATCGAGCGCTGCATCCCAATCATCTTCAGTGAACACAAGCGCATCGTTGCGGCGAATGATTCCTGCGTTGTTCACCAGAATGTCCACCTGACCACCGAGATCGACGGCTTGGGCAATCACCTTCGCAGCAGCACCGCTCTGTTCCAGATCTGCATGAACGAAGTGGAATCTACGCCCTGTGCCCTGCACTTCGCGTTCAGTGTCTTTCGCGGATGAACGACCCACGCCGACGACATCTGCACCGGCTTGAGCCAGCGCAATGGCGATGCCTTGCCCCAGGCCTGTGTTTGCGCCTGTGACTACGGCGACTTTGCCGGCCAGCGAAAATGAATTGGATGCAGTCATGTCTGTTATTTGAGCTGGCAGATATCCAGGACGCGCATGTCGGTGTAGTCGAGGTTTTCACCCCCCATGGCCCAGATGAAGCTGTAATTCTTCGTGCCCGCGCCCATGTGAATGGACCAGGGCGGCGACATCACCGCTTCCTCGTTGCGGATCACGATGCTGCGCGTGTCATCGGGCTGACCCATGAAATGCATGACGCATTGATCGCTCTTGCCCGGATCAGCTTGTCCTTCCAGATCGAAATAGAAATACACCTCGGATCTGCGATCGTGCAGATGCGGCGGCATGGTGTTCCACACGCTGCCTGACTTGAGAACAGTGAGGCCGAGCAGCAGCTGCGCCGATTTGCAGGTGGCTGGCACGATGTATTGATAGATCGTGCGTTCGTTCGAAGTTTCGAGACTGCCGCGCTGCAGCGGAACTGCCTTGTCGATCGAAATATGGACAGGCTCGAAGCGCGCATGCGCAGGCGTCGACACCAGATAAAACTTTGCAGCCTGACCCGGTGCAACGGATTCGAACGTGACGTCCTTTGAACCCATGGGCACGTAGAGGCCATCTTTGGGTGCGAGATCGAAGCTTTGTCCGTCTACCTTCACCCGACCATTGACCTGCCCGATGTTGATGACGCCCAGTTCGCGGCGTTCCAGGAAGGGTTTGCCGGAGGCGGACGCAGGCTCCTGCTGATCGGGCAAACGTATCGGCTGAGTGGTGGCTGTAGCGCCGCCGATCACGAAGCGCTCGTAATGCGCATAGTTCAGAACGATGGATTCGCTGTTGAAAAGCCCGTCGACCAGATAGCGGTCACGAAGCTGCTGATTGCTCGCACCGACCATCATGTCGGGATGCGTGGCGTGATACGTCTTCTTGAACACTCGGATTTCCTCGCCTGGTTTAAGGGTTCGGCGAAGCAACAACGACGTCGATCCGCGAAGCCAGCTTCACCAGATCGTCGAGCGCTTACCGTTATGTGTCGGTAAGTATGCTGCAGCGCAGGTCGCACGCCCTGCCGTTCCCCCTTGTCAGAACAGCCTTGATGGTAACCGGTGTCATTTCCCCCGCCAAGCATATTTCGTATTTATGCAGGTGCCGTCACTTTCCTTCTTTGGGTCGACCCGACGATTCGCGCACGATCAGGTGAGGAAAAAACGTACTCGCCGTCTCGGGCGGTCCATCCATTCCAGCGATTTTCGCCATGATCCGTTCCGCCGCTGCCCGGCCCATATCGCGAATCGGCTGTCGCATGGTGGTGAGCGAAGGGCACAAACGTGACGCCAGGGGGCTGTCATCAAACCCGATCACGGTGAGGTCATCTGGAATCTTGAAGCCGCGCAGGTAAGCGGTTCGATAAACGCCTGCGGCTGTTTCGTCGTTACCAGCAAAGATCGCAGTGGGTCGGGGCGATCGCGACAGCAACAACTCTGCACATGCGGCGCCCGATTCGAATGTGTAGGCACCTTCAACGACATACTCAGGTGCGAGCTTGAGCCCGCGCTCAGTCAACGCCTCCGAAAAGCCTGCCAGGCGTTCCCGCGAAGAAGTGAACGACTGCGGGCCGATGATCATGGAAATCCGCACGTGACCGAGCTTCGCGAGATGTTCCGCGACTTCGGCCGCGGACTCACGGTCCTTCGAGAGCACCATATTGTCGGGATCATCGAGCTGTGCCGCGGCAACGCGAACGTAGGGACACTTCAATCGACGCAGCATCTCCGCGAGTCCACTATTTTCCGAGACCGGAGGCAGCAGAATGATGCCGTCCAGCTTTTGCCGACTGATCAGCTCACGTATCTCAGGCAGAAAGCTGTCAGCACTGCGATCGCAGGGATGCACGACCAGCTCGTATCCCATTCGCCGCAAGGCAGCGAGCGCACCCTCTTGAATGTTCACCACGTAAGGCGCATTGGGGTTGTCGTAGACCAGCCCGACCAGAAAGGATCGTCTGAACGCGAGACCACGGGCCTGCGGGTCCGGTTTGAAGCCGACGCGCTCAATGATCTCGGCGATGCGTGTACGAGTTTCTTCGCGTACGAAGGGCGATTCGTTAATTACGCGCGAGACCGTCTTCTTCGACACGTTCGCCAGACGCGCGATGTCGTTGATGGTGTGCTTGCGCTGAAACTCCTCCATACGGACCACTCCGCTCATCGGAACGGCCGCGGGGGCGGCAGCTTTCTTGATGGTTTTTTTGACGGCCTTCTTGGCCATGGAGGGAGGCCTTGTTCTACGCTTCCAGTCAGCTCAGGGGTTCGAAGGATACAGCGTTGAATACAGATTTCGCGCTGGTCTGTGCGAACTGACACCGGTTTCTCATCGGCGCTAAGATGCCTGATCAAATTTCGGACTGCCAGCAGTGAACGACTCTTCCGTATCTCCCCCACAAGCAGCTTCGCCTGCTGCTTATCAGATTGCTCCTCGAGATGATGTCGCAGTCGCTCTTCGCGATTTGGCTGCGGGCGAGCGAGTCGAGCTGGGCCACAACAGCGTTGTGCTACTCGAGCCGATTCCACGCGGACACAAGTTCGCGGTCCG
>JBJMWN010000395.1:0-5212 GCA_045810085.1 Povalibacter sp.
CAGCCGCACTGATGAAGCTGATTCGCTACTGCCTGGTGACGCTTTGCTGCGTTGTGCTTCCCGCGCACGCAAGCGACCCTGAAGCTCGCGCCTGGTTGGAACGCATGTCGCGCGCTTTATCCAACCAGAGCTACGACGGGCAGTTTATTCACCTGCGTCAGTCGCGGTCCGAATCGATGCGCATCATCCATCGAGTCGATTCGAAAGGTCGCATCACTGAACGTCTGCTGTCCCTGGATGGCAGTGGGCGTGAAATCGTGCGTAACGATGGTGAAGTGATCTGCTATCTGCCAGACAAAAAAATTGTCCTGGTGGAAAAGCGCAATGACAACACTTCGCTCGTGTCTGCATTACCCATCTATAACGACGCCCTGGAAACTCTCTACAAGATCGAGCGCTCCGGTGGGGTCGTCAAGGCGTTAGGTCGCAAGACTCAGATCATCGAAGTCACACCGCGCGACCAGTATCGCTACGGATATCGCCTCTGGCTCGACCAGGAGACGGCGATGCCGCTCAAGTCTCAGCTCTGCGATAACAACGGCAAGGTCATCGAGCAGATCCTGTTTTCCCAATTGAATCTGCGCGATCGCATTCCAGTCGATGAACTCAAAGCCTCCGTCAATGCCGATGGATTTCACTGGGTGAGGCAAGGCGATTCTGCGATGCCTCGAGTTCCAGACGCGGTGATGGGGTGGAGCGTGACACGCCTGCCTGCAGGTTTTCGATTGACGACTTGGCGAATGCAGGTCATCGCAGGTTCGCCAACGCCGGTTCGTCACCTGGTGTATTCAGACGGCCTCGCGTCCGTGTCGGTGTTCATTGAGCCTCGCGGCACGCAATCGGCCCCAATGCATGGATTGGCCAAGGTCGGCGCTGCGTTCGCCTTCTCGCGCGACCTGGACGGTCACCAGGTTACGGCGGTCGGAGAAGTGCCTGCCGCTACCGTCGAAGCGATCGCTGCAGGTGTCATCCGAGAGAACGACGCTCGTGAACCAGCACCGGCGGCTGCTACGACCCAGCCGCAACCCGCGACTCGCTAACCAATCATTCCTTCCGATTGCTTCCGTATGACTGCCTGGACCGTCTACACCCGTCCTGGGTGTTCCCTTTGCGAGCACCTGTTGGAAGAGCTGGCCGAAGTCTTGGGAGATTCCGCCTCACAGGTCAGCGTCGTCGATATCAGCGACAACGCAGATCTCGAAGCGAGATATGCGAAGCGCATCCCTGTACTACTGGCGGACGGTGAGTTCGTCTGCGCTTACAAGCTCGACTTGGATCGAGTCAGAGGCTATCTGGCGGGTTAGTCTGGGTCTGCTGCCGGTTTCGGCGCTCGCCACCGGGAATCCTTACCCTGGCCGGCCCCTCCGCTATAATCCGCCGCCCTTTCGCCCCAGCCAGCGGACCTGATGAAGCTGATTCGCAACTTTTCGATCATCGCGCACGTCGATCACGGCAAATCCACGCTGGCGGACCGGTTCATTCAGCTCTGCGGAGGCCTGGAAGCCCGTGAAATGGAAGCCCAGGTGCTCGATTCCATGGATCTGGAACGCGAGCGCGGCATCACGATCAAGGCCCAAAGCGTCTCGCTACGCTATCGGGCGCGTGATGGACAGACTTATCAGCTCAACCTGATCGATACGCCAGGACACGTCGACTTCTCCTATGAAGTGTCGCGCTCGCTCGCCGCCTGCGAGGGCGCATTGCTGGTCGTCGATGCCGCACAAGGTGTCGAGGCGCAGAGCGTCGCCAACTGCTACACGGCTTTGGAGCAGGGGCTCGAGGTGGTTCCCGTGTTGAACAAGATCGATCTGCCCTCGGCGGAGCCCGATCGTGTGATCAAAGAGATCGAAGAGATCATCGGAATCGAGGCACACAGCGCGTTGCGCGTAAGTGCCAAGACTGGTGAGGGCGTCGATGATCTGCTCGAAGAACTCGTTCGCAGAGTACCGTCACCCAAGGGCGATCCCGACGCGCCGCTCCAGGCATTGATCATTGACTCATGGTTCGACAACTACGTGGGTGTGGTCTCGCTCGTGCGAGTCATGAACGGCTCGCTGCGGACCGGGAGCAAGATTCGCGTCTGGTCGACCGGTCGCGCTCACACCGTCGACAAGCTCGGCCGTTTCACACCTAAGTCGCTCGCTGCGGAAACGCTCGAAACTGGCGAAGTGGGATTCGTCATCGCTGGCATCCGGGAAATCAACGGCGCGCCGGTGGGTGACACCATCACCACCGACTCGCGCCCCGCGTCGGCAGCGCTCGCGGGATTCAAGCAAGTGCAACCTCGTGTCTTCGCCGGGGTATTTCCAGTGAACACCGAAGACTACGAATCCTTCCGGGATGCCTTGGCTAAACTGAAGCTCAACGATTCCGCTCTTCACTATGAACCGGAGGTCTCCGGGGCATTGGGATTTGGATTTCGGTGCGGCTTTCTCGGGCTGCTGCACATGGACATCGTGCAGGAGCGATTGGAGCGCGAGTACAACCTGGATCTGATCACGAGCGCTCCAACGGTGATCTACGAGATCCTGCGCACTGATGGCACAGTGGTTTACGTCGATAATCCCGCCAAGTTGCCGCCGAGCAATGAGATCTCGGATCTGCGCGAACCAATCATCTCTGCAAACATCCTGCTGCCTCCGGAACATGTCGGCGCCGTAATGAAGCTGTGTACCGACAAGCGCGGCAAGCAGATCAAAATGCTCTACGTCGGCAATCAGGTTTCAATGCAATGGGAAATGCCGCTGGCCGAGGTCGTGCTCGATTTCTTCGATCGACTGAAGTCGGTGAGCCGCGGCTATGCTTCGTTCGACTATGAGTTCAACCGGTTTGAGAGCGCGCCGCTGGTGAGACTGGATGTGCTGATTAACGGTGATCGAGTGGACGCCTTGTCCATCATCGTGCACCGTGACCACGCCTATTCGCGCGGACGTGAGCTCGTGGACAAGATGCAGGAGCTCATCCCGCGACAGATGTTTGAGGTTGCCGTCCAGGCCGCGATCGGCAGCAATGTCGTGGCGCGCGCGACCGTCAAGGCATTGCGCAAAAACGTCACGGCGAAGTGCTACGGCGGGGATGCCAGTCGCAAGCGTAAGCTCCTCGAGAAACAGAAAGAGGGCAAGAAGCGCATGAAACAGGTCGGTACGGTGGAGATTCCGCAGGAAGCGTTTCTAGCCGTGTTGAAGATCGGCAAGGAAAAGTGAGCAGCCCATGATTTTCGATTTCTCATTCATTCTGACCGTGGCAACCCTCATCACCGGTGTGATCTGGGGACTGGACGCATGGCTGTGGAGACCACAGCGCGTGCAGGTCGCAACCGCGTCGGGCGCGACTCCGGCTCCAGTGCGAGAACCGATCGTGGTCGAGTACGCCCGATCCTTTTTTCCGGTGATTCTGATCGTGCTCGTGATCCGCTCGTTCCTGTTCGAGCCGTTCCGGATCCCCTCGGATTCGATGATGCCCACCTTGCTGGATGGCGATTTCATTTTTGTGAGCAAGTTCGCCTACGGACTGCGTCTGCCCGTGCTCAATTCCAAGTTCGTGAACATCGGTGAGCCGAAGCGGGGCGATGTGATCGTCTTTCGGCTACCCAGCGATCCATCAGTGAACTACATCAAGCGGCTGGTCGGATTACCAGGCGACCATATTTCGGTCCGATCGGAACGGCTATTCATCAACGACCAGTTGATGCCGGTGCAGATGAAAGGCACTTACCCAGGTCCGCGAAATAGCGGACCTCAGGCGGACGCCCTGGAGGCTGTCGAGAATCTCGCGGGTGTGCAGCATCGTGTTCTGTTTATCCCGGGCCGCGGTCCGGCGGATTACGACGAGGTCGTTCCGGCCGGGCATTATTTCTTCATGGGTGACAACCGTGACAACAGCCAGGACAGTCGCTTCGACCGAGTGGGTTTCGTTCCGGAACAGAACCTCGTCGGCAAAGCGGTGCGCATCTGGCTCAACTGGGATTTGCCGAATGCACCTTTGTGGAATCGTATCGGCGACCCGATCAAATGATGCACGTACTTGATCGCTGACGTATGTCCGACTCAAAACACACACTCACAACAATCAACGTAGGCAGGAGTTGAATCTGATGTACGCACGTCAACGCGGTGCCACGTTCCTCGGCATGTTGATTATCGTGGCCATTATTGGTTTCGGGTTGTACGCGGGAATTCGTCTGGTCCCGATTTACTTCGAATACATGGCGGTGGTCCGCGCGATGGATCAGACGGCCAAAGAGGAATCCGGGAATGCGACGTCCCCGCAGCAGTTGCGGACCGATCTTGATCGTCGCTGGACCGTCGAGGACATCAAGAGCATCGATCCCAAGGAGATCGAGATCAAGAAGATTGCTAATGGCTTTTCCATGCGCGCGAACTACCGCGCCGAAGCGCCATTCGTAGCAAACGTTTCCTTGGCGGTGGATTTCGACAAGACGGTCAATGTCCAGTAGCCCGCGGCGGCTTTGCTTGCGAGGCTTCCTTTTGGACAGAGGCCAGGGACGAGCCAGTCATTGAAAAATCCTCAGGCATGGCTGCGAGACGCGCTGGGCTACGAGTGTCGCGATACGGTTCTGCTTGAGTCGGCTCTGACGCATCGCAGCGCCGGCGGAGCCCATAACGAACGGCTGGAATTCCTTGGCGATGCAATTCTCAACTGCGTTGTCGCAGCGATGGTGTTTCGCGAGTTCGCTAATGCGAACGAGGGAGATCTTTCGCGTTTTCGTGCGAGCCTGGTCAGCGGGGAAGCACTTGCGGTTATCGCCGCCGAGATTGATCTCGGTCATCAAGTACGACTGGGATCCGGCGAGCTAAAATCTGGTGGTTTTCGCCGGAAATCTATTCTTGCCGATGCACTCGAGGCGCTGCTCGGAGCGATCTATCTGGACGGTGGCTTCGATGCGGTCTCCGGCGTCATCGAACGCTTGTTCATCCCCCGGCTTGAAGGTTTGCCCAGCGCGGCAGAACTGAAGGATCCCAAGACGCGTTTGCAGGAAGCGGTTCAGGCCAAAGGATTGCCACTGCCGGCGTACGTCGTCGATTCGGTCACGGGCGAAGCCCACAGTCAGATGTTTCAAGTCAGTTGTTCGGTCGAGGCACTGGGACTCAAGGCGACAGGCGTTGGGCCGAGCCGTCGTCGGGCCGAACAGGTCGCTGCGCAGGAAATCCTGATGAGACTGCCCAAGAATTCGGGACGTTCTGGCTCCGGG
>JBJMWN010000396.1:0-12133 GCA_045810085.1 Povalibacter sp.
AGTTCCTGCAGAAGAAACCCTCCGGTCATTCAGGCATGGGCACCACCCTCGCAGCGAACATGCTGGCAACCGCCGCTTTGGTGGCATGCCTTGAGCACGTCATGACGGATGAGGCTTATCGGCACATGAACTCGCTCGCGAACTCATTGACTCAAGGCCTCGAGCAGATCCTTCATTCGCACTCACTGCCCTGGCACATCACACGGGTGGGAGCGCGGGTCGAATTGTGTTTCACATCCACTCCGGCACGCACTGCACGTGAATCCCTGAACGCCGGTTCGCCATTGATCGAGCAGGCATTGCATTTGTATCTATTGAACCGCGGCGTCCTCGTTACTCCGTTTCACAACATGATGCTGATCAGCCCTGCCACCTCGATGGAACAAGTGAACAAGCTTCTGACAGCCTTCGCGGATTGCATCGATGAACTGCTGACATGAAATCGCCCGCCGACATCGCCGAAGCGCATACCTTTCTGGAGGCTCATCCCGACATAGAAGCGATCGAGCTGCTCATCACCGATCCCAGCGGCGTCGCACGCGGCAAACTCATCGCACGCGAGGAGCTGATCTCCCTCTACACGGATGGACGCTGTGTTGCCGGCTCCATTCTTGGTCTCGATGTCACCGGTGAGGATGTCGAAGAGACAGGGTTGGTCTGGTCCGTCGGTGATGCCGATCGGCTGTGCTGGCCGGTTCCAGGAACACTCCGTCGTGTGCCATGGACACAAAGACCCAGCGCGCAGGTGCTGCTCACTATGTTCGATATGGACGGCACACCGACCTACGCCGATCCGCGTCACGCGTTGGCTCGCACCATTCACGCGCTCGAGCCATTCAAACCTGTCGTCGCCGCCGAGATCGAGTTCTATCTGTTAGCTCGACGCGATGGTCAGCTCGTTCCCGCCTCCGGATTGCTGTCGGGTCGCGCTCAAAATCGCTTCGATTCGTACGGTGTAAGCAAGCTCGACGATATGTCACCTGTGTTCGACGACATCTACGGTGCCGCGAAACTCCAATCGCTTCCGCTACGAACGTTGATGTCCGAATACGCGCCAGGTCAGTTCGAGATCACGTTGCTTCACCGAGCCGGCGCTCTGCAGGCTATCGATGAGGCGATCGCGTTCAAACGGCTCATTCGCGGCGTGGCGCTACGTCACGGACTGATCGCGTGCTTCATGGCGAAACCTTTTGAGCAGCACGCAGGCAGCGGCATGCATCTGCACGTCAGCTTGCAGGATTCCGCCGGCGAAAACGTATTCGCGAACGACGATCCCGCAGGTACGCCGTTGTTGCGACATGCGATCGGCGGCTTGCGCGCAACCATGGCGGAGTCGATGTTGATCTTTGCGCCGAATGCCAACTCGTATCGACGTTTTCGTCGGATGAGCTATGCGCCCGTGGCACCCACCTGGGGAATCAACAATCGATCGGTGAGCCTGCGCGTGCCTGCAGGCAATCCCGCGAGCCGCCACGTCGAGCATCGCGTGAGCGGTGCAGACGCGAATCCGTATCTGGTCGCCGCAACCGTGCTCGCCGGTGTTAAGAAAGGATTGGATGAGCGATTGGATCCGGGACCGCCTGTCACTGGAAATGGCTACCAATCAAATCAGGAATCCGTTCTCGCTCGCGACTGGCACAGTGCGATTCGAGCCGCGCAAGAATCTCACTTCCTGCGTAGGTCACTCGGCGAGCGCTTCATGCACGCGTTCCTCGCGATCAAACAGCAGGAGTACGACCGGTTCAACGCGAAAGTGACGAACGCGGACTACGAGTGGTATCTGGATTCGTAGCGACTCAATCGGATCAGAACTCCTGCCACTGCGATCCACCGCCGATTGCACGTGCGAGCGGTGCTGAGCGATCGACTGATTTCGCCTTTATCGCCGAAACAGGTAAAGCTCACTCACGATTCGTACGCGAAACCAGGACCGCGTTGACAGGCCGTCGATTTCGCGTAGGTTTGCGGCATCCTCCCTTTTGGCTGCCGCATGCGCTTCGACCTCACCGACCTGAAGCTGTTTCTGCACGTTGTCGAGGCCGGCAGCATCACTGCCGGTGCCGATCGCATGCACCTTGCAGTGGCGGCGGCCAGCACGCGCATCCGCAACATGGAAATCGAGCTGGGAACGCCTCTTCTGAATCGTGAGCGTCAGGGTGTGCAGCCGACGCCCGCTGGACGAACGTTGATTCACCACGCTCGCTTGCTGCTGCAACAGGCAGAACGCATGCGTGGCGATCTCGCGGAATATGCCGGCGGACTGAAAGGTCACATTCGGCTGATGTCCAATACGAACGCGCTGATCGAGTTTCTGCCGGGACCGTTGAGCAACTTTCTTACCGCACATCCGCAGGTCAATATCGATCTGGAAGAACGGCTGAGCGATGAGATCGTCGCGGCAGTCGCGGACGGCAAAGCAGATATCGGCATCGTTGCCGGCACCGAAGACGTGAGTGGCCTCGAGGTTTTCCCATTTCGAGTAGATCGGTTCGTGCTGGTCACTGCGCCCGCTCACGCGCTCGCGAAAATTGAGAGCATTGCGTTTGGCGACGCACTCGATTTCGATTTCGTGGGTCTCGATCGGGCAAGCTCGTTGCAACGCTTTCTTTCCGACAAGGCGGATCGGATGGGACGCCGATTGAAACTGCGAGTGCAGTTGCGAAGTTTCGATGCGGTTTGCCGATTGGTGGAATGTAACGTCGGCATCGGGGTCGTCCCGGAGACCACGGTCGAACGGAATTCACGCTCGATGAGCCTGCATCGTATTCACCTCACCGATGAGTGGGCGCTGCGTCGACTCACCATTTGCGTTCGTAAATTGAAAGACCTTCCCACTTACGCGCAGGAACTTGTGAGGCATCTGGCCGCTCCCGCAGAGTCGGTAGCGGCGAGCGGCTAGTGCGAGGAAGGTCTTAGCCGCAAAAAGGCGCAAAAAGGCACACAGCTGAAATAAGAGGGGCATAGAAGAGCAAGGCTTTGGTTATTGCGCTTCATGCGCTTCTTTGCGGCTCAGCCTTCTCACGTTCCGATCCTGTCAGCCACACGCCTGCCATCACGACCAGCCCGCCGATGATGGCGCGCATCGAGATCGGTTCTTTCAGAATCAGAATGCCACTCAACACGCCCACGACTGGGATGAGGTTGGCGAAGACGCCCGCCTGGCTTGCATCGACGTCCTGCAGCGCGAGGTTGTAAAACATATAGGCAAGTCCCGAGGCGCCTCCGCCCAACAGCAGCACTTCCCCCCACTGCTTTGCTGAAAGTTGGGGCCATGTATGCCCCTGCATCTCCACCATTGCGATCGGCAGCAGCAACAACGCACCGGCGCCGATCACACCCGCGGTCAGGACGATTGCGTCTACATGAGCAAATTGTTTTGCGAGTGAGGTGTACATGCCCCACGCAATCACGCTCAGAAACACTAGTAGATTGCCCATCATCCCCATCAGGGGCGCGGCACTCGCCTCATCGCCGGTCAGACTGCCAGAAAAAATAATCAGCACACCCACCACCGACAAGGCGATGCCGGCAATTCGGATCCGGGACGCGTGTTCGCGTAACCAGAGCACAGCGACCAGGGCGGTCACGGCCGGGATCGAGCTCTGAACCAATGCTCCTTGAGACGCTGAGGTATAGACGAGACCTAAGTTGAATACACCGTAATAGAACGTGACGCCGATTCCGCCCATCGCAAGGATCGCCTTCCACGGAAGCTCTGGACGCGGTTGCGCCATGCTCAGGCGTCGAACGAGCGCGACGGGAAACAAAATCAAGAACCCGATGAACACGCGGACAAACGCGAGCGTCAGGGGTGGAATGTCTCCGATCACATCCTTCGTGAGCACAAAAGTGCAGCCCCACAAGGTCATGACCGCCACCAGGATCCACATTGCACGCAAGCGTCGATTCATTCTTTTTCTTCTATCCAGGCAAGAGGCATGAACTGCGAAGACCGGCTATTGTGTCTCATCCGAAAAATGCTTCAACAAGGTTGCACGGTGGAGTTTGCATGTACAGATCTCTAACGCGAGTCTCATCAGTCTTTGTTTGCACCGTGCTTGCAACTTTCGCAAGCGTTGCGAATGCCGAGACTCTGTTGGTACACAACGTTCGTGTGTATACCCCCGTCGGTCGCGAGATCCGCACCTATGCAGGCTTCGTCGTTGAGAACGGCAAAGTCACGAGCCTGCTCTCGCCTGAAGCTGCGCTGCCTTCACTCCCCAAAGCACATCGACTCGATGGGGGTGGCAAAACCGTTCTCCCCGGCCTGATCGATGCACATGGTCACGTGCTCAGCCTCGGTCAAGAGCAATTGCAGGTCGACCTGCGTGGTAGCGAAAGCATTCCCGCCGCGACCGAACGGGTTCGAAAATTTTCACAAGCGAATCCAACGAATCGCTGGGTGATCGGCAACGGCTGGAACCAAGTGCTCTGGCCCGACAAACAGTTCCCGACTGCCAAAGATCTTGATGCGGTGGTCGCGGATCGGCCCGCCCTGCTCTCGCGTGTCGATGGTCATGCAGTGTGGGTGAACAGTCTTGCGATCAAGGCGGCGGGCATCACACGAGCGACGCAAGATCCACCCGGCGGACAAATCGTGCGCAACGCATCGGGCGAGCCGACGGGAGTGCTGGTCGACGCCGCAACCGCGCTCGTCGAGAAACAGGTACCCACGCCAACGGATGAGGAACTGCGGAAGGCACTGTTCGTCGCCATGACTCAGCTGGCGAGTGTGGGACTGACCGGCGTTCACGATGCCGGTGTGGATGTGCGCACCTACGATGCCTATCGAGCATTGGGGACGGCCAATCAATTACCGATTCGAATTTACGCGATGCTCGCCGACAGCAAAGAAGCGCGGCCAGTGATTCAGCAAGGTCCGAAGCCCGATCTGTTCAATGACCATCTGCAACTGCGTGCCGTGAAAGCCTGGGTCGATGGCGCATTGGGCAGTCGCGGTGCCAGCCTGCTCGCGGATTACAGCGATCAACCGCATCATCGCGGCCTGATGCTGTATAGCCCGGAGCAGATTCAGGAGCTCGGAGCAATTGCGGCTCGGTATGGCTGGCAACTGAACATCCATGCGATCGGCGACGCTGGCAACCGACTCGCGCTCGACACCTTCGAGCAGCAGTTCACGAACGAACAGCGTCAGAAGCTGCGGCCGAGAATCGAACACGCACAGGTCATCACCCTCCAGGACATCCCCCGGTTTGCGAAACTCGGTGTGATCGCATCCATGCAGCCCACTCATGCAACCTCGGACATGAACATGGCCGAGGATCGCATCGGTGCGGAACGCATCAAAGGCGCTTACGCATGGCGAACTCTTCTGAACTCCGGCGCGAGATTGGCGTTTGGCAGCGACTTTCCGGTCGAGCTTCCGAATCCGTTCCTTGGACTCTATGCCGCCATCACCCGCCAGGATCGCGACGGCCATCCTCCCGGCGGCTGGTATCCAGAGCAGAAGCTGACGCGTGAAGAGGCGCTGCGCCTGTTCACTCTGGATGCCGCCTACGCCGGCCACATGGAGCAGCAAGTCGGCTCCCTCGAGCCTGGCAAGTGGGCCGACTTCATCGTGATCGACCGTGACTACTTCAAAGCGCCGGAGAGCGAGATCGAAGACATCAAGGTCGAAGCCACTTACGTCGCAGGAGTTCGGGTTACGCCGTGAACTCGGAACATCCACAGGCAGGTACGTGGATGTCCGCGCGATGGTGAACATCGGGCGTTTTTAATGGGACATTTCGCTGAATGGGGCTTGACCTTGCCATGATGGGAACGTCCATCATGGCCCCATGAACACGAACACCTCTGCACACCCTCATCAGTACAGCATCAGCAAAGCTGCTGCTGCGTCCGGCGTGTCGGCAAAAATGATCCGGCACTATGAGGCGATCGGTCTGATTCCCGCGCCTGAACGCACAACTGGCAACTACCGGACCTTCGACGACTCCGACGTGCACACGCTGCGATTCATTCAGCGCGCACGCGCGCTTGGTTTTTCCATGAAGCAGATCGCGACACTGGTTTCCTTGTGGCGCAATCGAGGTCGATCGAGTGCCAACGTGCGACGACTTGCGCTGGATCACATCGCCGAGCTGCGCGCCAAAATCGAATCGCTGCAAGCAATGGTCCGCACACTCGAGCAACTCGCTGAGCATTGTCATGGCGACGCACGTCCCGAGTGTCCAATTCTCGATGAACTCGCTGAGTCACCGGTGCAAAAACGAGTGGCACGCCGATGAGTACGAACCCGCATAGTTGCTGCGGCGAATCGTCCGCCTCTGCCACACAAGCCATCGACCCGGTGTGTGGGATGAGCGTTGCAAAAGACTCACTACACGCGTTGGAACACGAAGGCGTGAGTTACTCCTTCTGCTCCGCGCGATGTCGCGCGACTTTCATGTCCAACCCCGGCATGTACTCGGCCAAGGCCGGAGAACACACCGGCGATCACGCACGCAGCCACCACACACATGGGGATCACGTCGTGCGATCGGCGACTCACGCGTCGACTCCGTCGGCAATCAACACGAGTGTGATCTACACGTGCCCCATGCATCCGCAGGTGCGCCAGCAAGGACCGGGGTCGTGTCCCATCTGCGGCATGGCACTGGAACCTCTGCGCGTGAGCGTCGAAGACGAACCGAATGCAGAGCTTGCGGACATGACTCACCGGTTCGTGCTCGCTGCGGTGTTGAGCGTTCCCTTGTTGGTGCTTGCGATGGGCGCCATGCTGCCCTCACTCGCGCATCGCCTGAACTTCAGTTGGAGACCGTGGCTGGAACTGGCGCTCGCCACACCTGTTTGCGTGTGGGCGGCGTGGCCTTTCTACGAACGCGGTATTGCCTCGGTCCGCAGCGGGCATCTGAATATGTTCACGCTGATCGCGCTGGGCGTCGGTGTGGGATTTGGCTACAGCGTGTTCGCCACCTTGTTCCCTGGATCGTTACCTCCGTCGGCGCATAACAGCCACGGCAGTGTGGACGTTTACTTCGAAGCGGCCGCGACGATCGTCACGTTGATCCTGCTCGGCCAGGTTCTCGAGTTACGCGCCCGTGGTCGCACCAGCGCGGCGATCCGCGAGTTGATGAAACTTGCGCCCGCAAGCGCACGATTGATCGATCGCGACGGAAATGAGCGCGACGTGCCGCTGGGAGAAATCAAAGTCGGAGATCGTTTGCGCGTGCGTCCGGGAGAGAAGATCCCGGTCGACGGCCGAGTCTTGGAAGGCTTGAGCAATGTCGATGAATCGATGATCACAGGCGAATCGATGCCAGTGACCAAGTCTACGGGCGATCGCCTGGTGGGAGCCACATTGAACGGGACCGGCAGCGTGGTCATGCTGGCTGAAAGGATCGGCAGCGACACCCTGCTCGCGCGCATCGTCGACATGGTGGCGCAGGCGCAGCGCAGTCGAGCGCCGATTCAGAAACTGGCCGATCTCGTCGCGGGCTATTTCGTGCCCGCCGTCATTGCGATCGCGGTGCTCACGTTCGTGATCTGGCAAATCGCAGGCCCGGAACCCCGCCTCAGCCACGCTCTGGTGAACGCCGTCGCTGTGCTCATCATCGCGTGTCCGTGCGCACTTGGACTTGCGACACCGATCTCGATCATGGTGGCCACTGCGCGAGGCGCGCGAGTCGGCGTTCTGTTCCGCAATGCCGAAGCGATAGAAACCATTCAGTCAGTGGACACATTGATCGTCGACAAGACGGGCACTCTCACTGAAGGCAAACCGGTATTGGTCGCGATCGCGACCTCGCCTGAGTCCGACGAGTCAGTGGGCGCGCTGTCACCCTCACAAGGCAAAGTTCTGCGCATTGCGGCTGCGCTCGAGCGTGGCAGCGAACATCCGCTCGCCGCGGCGATCGTTGCAGGCGCTCGAACTCATGGGCTGGAAGTACCCTCGCTGGAGGAATTCTCATCGCACACCGGCCGCGGCGTGACGGGGCGAATCGATGAGCAGCACGCAGCTTTCGGCAATCAGTCGCTGATGGAAAGCATCGGAGCAGATACGAGCGCTTGGCAGGACCGCGCCGATCAGTTGCGCTCCACTGGGCAGACGGTCATGTTTCTTGCGCTCGACGCCACGGTCGCAGGCATCGTGGGCGTGGCCGATCCACTGAAACCATCGACTCGCGAAGCCATCGCGAAGCTGCGACGGGAAGGGCTGCGTATCGTCATGATGACGGGTGACAGCGAGCACACAGCACGATCGGTCGCCCGACAACTGGGAATCGATGAGGTGCTGGCCGGAGTACATCCAGAACACAAGGCCGCGAAGGTACGCGAACTTCAGGAGCAAGGAAGAGTCGTAGCCATGGCAGGCGATGGCATCAACGACGCACCCGCTCTGGCTCAGGCACACGTCGGCATTGCGATGGGCACGGGTACAGATGTCGCGATGGAAAGTGCAAGCGTGACGTTGGTCAAAGGCGACCTGCTGGGCATTGCCCGAGCACGTTCGCTCTCCAGGCAAACCATGAAAAATATCCGTCAGAATCTTTTCTTCGCCTTCGTCTATAACGCAGCTGGCGTGCCCATCGCTGCAGGTCTGCTCTATCCTTGGTTTGGAGTGCTGCTGAATCCGATGATCGCCGCGGCAGCCATGAGCCTCAGCTCCGTTTCAGTGATCTCCAATGCACTTCGCCTGCAACGTGTGAACCTCTGATGACCCTTCTGCAGAATCGACGACGATTCGTTCAAGGTCTCGCTGCAAGCGCGGGCGCACTGATGCTGCCGCACTATTTGCGTTCCGCGCCAAGCGGTGGCGCTCAGACGCTCAGAGGCACGCAATTCGATCTCGAGATCAGCGAGATGACGGTGAACTTCACGGGCGCACCGCGCACTGCCACCGTGATCAACGGACAACTCCCCGGTCCACAACTGCGCTTTCGTGAAGGCGACGAGGTCACGATCCGCGTTACTAATAAACTCGCATCGACGACTTCGATTCACTGGCATGGCCTGATCGTGCCCGCAGACATGGATGGCGTTCCGGGCATCAGTTTTCACGGCATCGCGCCCGGTACGACCTTCACGTATCGCTTTCGTGTGAACCAATCGGGCACCTACTGGTATCACGCACATTCGCGTTTCCAGGAACAGCTCGGCCTGTACGGCACGATCGTGGTCGAGCCGCGCAATGCCGAACGTCACGCATTCGATCGCGAGCACGTCTTGCTGTTATCCGACTGGACCGATCAGAAACCCGAAGACATCTATCGCACACTCAAGACGCATCCCGGTTACTACAACTACGGAAAGCGCACCTTCGGTGACCTGACCAGCGATGCACGTCGCGAAGGGATCGCGGCAGTCAAGGCAGAGCGCTCGATGTGGAATCAGATGCGCATGGACCCTTCCGATCTGTCTGACGTCACCGGTTATGCCTACACCTATCTGGTGAACGGCAAAACGCCCGCTGGCAATTTCGAAGCATTGTTCAAGCGCGGTGAGCGTGTGCGATTGCGCATCATCAATGGCGCATCGATGACGTTCTTCGACGTTCGCATTCCTGGCCTGCAGATGACTGCCGTCGCCTCCGATGGACAGGATGTCGAACCCGTCACCATCGATGAGTTTCGCATCGGCCCCGCCGAGGTACTGGATGTGATGGTTTCACCCAGCGAGGACCGCGCGTACACGCTGTTCGCTCAGGCGATGGATCGCAGTGGCTATGCACGAGCGACGTTGGCGCCGCAGCCAGGAATGTCAGCAGAGATTCCCGCTCTGGATGCTCGTGCAGATCTCGAAATGATCGACATGGGCATGGCGCATAGCGCGATGGATCACAGCGCTCATGCAGGACATGCAATGCCCTCACCGCCCAAGCACGCGCCACAGGAATTTGGGCCGGGGGTGGATATGCGCGTGAATGCACCCAACGTTCGTCTCGACGATCCAGGCGTGGGTTTGCGCAACAACGGCCGGCGCGTGCTGACGTATGCGGATCTGCACAGCTTGAGTGGCCCGATCGAAGCACGCGAACCCGGTCGCGACATCGAACTGCATCTCACCGGGCACATGGAACGCTACCTGTGGTCGTTCAATGGCCAGAAATTCTCAGATGCGACTCCGTTGCGCCTGACTCACGGCGAGCGAGTCCGCATTGTCCTCGTCAACGACACGATGATGGCCCATCCTATTCATCTGCACGGAATGTGGAGTGAAGTGGAATCGCAGCACGGTGAAGTTCAACTGCGCAAACACACGGTCGTGGTTCAGCCAGCTCAACGTCTGAGTTATCAGGTCACCGCAGATGCACTGGGACGCTGGGCCTATCACTGTCATCTGCTCTATCACATGGAAGCCGGCATGTTTCGCGAGGTCGTCGTGGAACATGCGGGAAGCCGCTCGTGAATAGCTTTGCACTTCGCGTCTGCGTGCTCTTGCTGATCGGAGTATCCCGTGTGTTCGCACAGGCTGAGCACGATCATTCACAGCATCAACACACAACGGAAACCGCTGAAGCTTCATCGCACGTGCCGCCTGCACCACCCAGTGAGGTGCTGCCGCCCATGTCGACCGAGCAGATGCATTCCATGATGGAGATGGACGACTCCGCGCGATTCGGCAGCGTGAAAGTGGATCGACTCGAATGGCGCGACGAAAGCGACTCCACTGCATGGAATCTGTCGGCCAGGTACGGAGGCGATTACAACAAACTGGTGTTGAAGTCTGAAGGTGACATCCGGGATCACGATCGAGAGCTTCGCAACGAACTGCTCTGGGATCGCATCATCGGCGCGTGGTGGAATCTGCAAGCAGGTGTTCGTGTGGATTCGGGAACGGGTCCGACTCGTACCTGGGCCGCGTTCGGCATCGAAGGTCTTGCACCCTACTGGATCGATTTCGAATCGACGCTGTATGTAAGCGATGAAGGTCGCACCGCGCTACGTGTGGAGGCCCGATACGATCTGCGGTTCACGCAGCGACTCATTCTCCAACCGCAATTGGAAGCGAATGCCTACGGCAAGTCAGACCCGGAGCGAGCACTCGGCTCAGGCCTTTCGGATCTCGAAGCCGGCTTGCGTCTTCGATATGAGTTTCGACGCGAAATTGCGCCTTACATCGGCGTGCAATGGACAGCCTTGTTCGGAACGACTGCCGATCTCGCAGAGTCAGAGAATCGCTCCTCGGACGAGGTGCAATTCGTCGCAGGAATTCGGGTATGGTTCTAGGCACGAAGTTCGAAGTGAGAATCGAATTTCGTCAGTGCAATTCTGGAGTTTGATCATGGCTGCTACTGAATCCACCATGCTCCCGTTGGGGACACCTGCACCGACCTTTCGCTTACCGGATTTCGCAGACAAGCTCGTCGCATTCGAAGACTTCAGCGATGCAAAAGGTCTGGTCGTCGCCTTCATCTGCAATCACTGCCCCTTCGTCAAACATCTCAGAGCGGAGCTTGCGCGGTTCGCTCGCGATTACCAGCCGCGCGGCATTGCCGTCGTCGCCATCAATTCGAACGACATCAAGGCTTATCCGCAGGACGGGCCGCAGGGAATGGCCGAGGAAGCGCGCTCTGCCGGCTACAGTTTTCCGTATCTTCTGGATGCCACGCAGGAAGTTGCGAAAGCCTACCGCGCTGCATGCACGCCCGATTTCTTTCTGTTCGATGCGAACCGCAAGCTGGTCTATCGCGGTCAGTTCGATGACAGCCGACCTGGCCGAGGCACAGCCAGCGGCGCTGATCTTCGAGCAGCCTGCGATGCGCTGCTCACTGGTGCTGCGATCTCGACAGATCAAAAGCCCAGCATCGGCTGCAACATCAAATGGAAGAAGTAAGAAGGATTAGCCGCAAAAATGCACAAAGGACGCATAGGTTCTGACCCTTTGCGTGTTCTGTGCTTTTTTGCGGCCGTTCCTTCTCTCAAATCCACACGTCGTTCTGAGCAGTGCGGTCGCCACCTTCGGCTCCGGTGTTGAGCACACCGCGAGGTTCGATCAACATCATTTTGACCTCCTCCTGAGCGTACGGTTTGTGCTGCACGCCGCGCGGCACGACGAACATCTCACCCGCGCCGATATCGACATGTCCGTCCGGCAAATCGATGCGCAGCCGACCTTCCAGCACGATGAACGTCTCGTCCGTGTCTGGATGATCGTGCCAGATGAAGTCGCC
>JBJMWN010000397.1:0-22948 GCA_045810085.1 Povalibacter sp.
AACAGAGCGAAGGTGAGAAGCTGGCCGCGCCGAAAGGCATACGGCAGGGCTGTCGAGGCAGTGCAGGGTCTGTGGCGCATGAGTCGAACGCTACCGAGGGACACATCTGAAATCCCTGCGACAGGACGGGGAAAGCGCCTCAGGCATTACCCGAATGCGTCACACCACCCGATCGCAGCCGCTGCCGTCGTGCAAGTTGGATACGACGGACGCTTCGAGACTAAAGCGCTGCGGTGCTGCTAACGGTGATGCGCATCATGTTTCGGCCATGACGTGAACGGCCAAGTGATAGCTGGCTCTCACTTGTGAGCCGCAGTGTCCGCGCGGTGTTGATCGGCAAAAAAGAAGGGTCGAAGCGCAATGCGCTGCGACCCTTCCCGCGGACGTAGAGCGAGGGAGCTCTACGAGTTCTGCAAGCGGAACGTCACCGCCACGTTGGTCCAGGACGTTACTGGCTGCGAACCATTGCTCGCAGCAGCAAACTTCCATTTACGAACGGCATCCATCGCGGCCTGGTCGAGTCGTGCGAAGCCGCTGCCCTGGGTGACCTGCACTTCTCGCGGCATTCCGCGTTCATCGACGAGGATGCGCAGACGCACTGTTCCTTCTTCACCGGCGCGGCGGGAAGCCGGCGGATAAATCGGCTCGGTGCGCGTCGTCACTTTCAGGTTCTGAGCCGCAGCTGCAACAGGCGGGCTTGCAACGGGTGCGGTATCAGAGGGAGGCGCATCTGTGACCGGCGATTCGATCTCCGGAGGAATTTCGACTTGCGGCATCGGCGTGTCGACGACTTCCTGCTGAGCGATGTCGGGCTTCACCGGTTGAATCTCCGGCTCAGGAATTACTTTTTCCTGTTCGGGAATGAACACGACCTGAGCGGCTTCCAGCACTTTGGGAATAGGCACCACACCCATACTTACGGACAGCAGATATGCAATCATCGCGTGCACCACCACGACCGCAATCAGCGGGCCTGGCCGTGACAATGAACTTGAACGACGTTCCGCGTACATGCTTCCTCCAGAATGTCGAAGCTCGAAGCTTCCTCGCCCCATAAACGAAGGACCACAGCGGATGGTTCAAATTGCTGCGTCTGCGCACAATCTCGCTGTGGATGGTTGCGGAAAAGTTCCAGAGCTCACAGATAATCTTCTTCGCGTGGAACTTTTTTGTCGGCCAGCACCGACTGCAGGCGGCGGTACGTTTTAAGCACTGTGAGTGATGTGCGCAGATGACTTCGACAAAAATTGCTACAACGCTGGTCAGCGATGCAGAGCAACGTCTGCAAGAAAGCGTTATCGAACACCCGGAGATCTGGTCGAGTGTTCTGTCGAATACGCCCGTCAAAGAAACCTTGTCACGTGTCTGGGCATGCAGCGAATACGTAGCGGGCTCATGCCTTCGTCAGCCACAGCTATTGCAACAGCTGCTGCAGCAAGATGTGCTCACGAGTTCGAAGACGGAAGGGTGGATCACGGAGGATCTCACTTGCGAAGAGGCCGGCGCTTCCGAAGCAGAGTGGATGAGCTGCCTGCGACGTTTCCGACGTCGTCACATGGTTCGCATCGCGTGGCGCGACATCGCCGGCTGGGCGGACCTGGACGAAACTCTGCGTGAATTGTCGGAGCTTGCCGATACCTGCATCGCGTTCGCCTATCAGCGCATGTACGACATGCTGGTTGCGCGTTACGGCACGCCGCGGGGTGAAACGAGCAAGCAAGCGCAGCCCATGCTTATTCTGGGCATGGGGAAGCTTGGCGCACGTGAGCTCAACTATTCCTCTGATATCGATCTGGTCTTTCTCTATCCGGAGGAAGGACAGACCGACGGCGAGCGCAGCATCGACAACGACGAGTTCTTCCTGCGACTGGGCCAGAAGATCACGCAACTGCTGGCGACGTCGACCGTGGATGGATTTGTCTATCGGGTCGATCTGCGCCTGCGACCCTTCGGTGAAAGTGGCCGCGTGGCGCTCTGTTTCAGCTCTTTCGAAAACTATCTACAGCAGCACGGGCGCGACTGGGAGCGCTATGCGTATGTGAAAGCGCGGGCCATCACTGCGCAGGAACACTTCGCTGACTTGTTCGAGGAAATGCTGCGTCCATTCGTCTATCGCCGGTATCTCGACTTCAGCGTCTTCGAGTCTCTGCGTGACATGAAAGCGATGATCGCCCGTGAAGTGGAACGCCGCGATCTGCAGGACAACATCAAGTTGGGCCCTGGAGGCATACGCGAGATCGAGTTCATCGTTCAGGCCTTCCAGCTGATTCGCGGCGGCAGCGATCGCCGGCTGCAGGCGCGTGAGTTGCAGCATGTGTTGCCGGTGCTCGCGACGCAGAGATTTCTCAAACGCGAGATCGTCGAAGAATTGCTGCATGCCTATCGCTTCCTGCGTACGGTCGAGAATCGACTGCAGGAGTGGAACGATGAGCAAACTCATCATCTGCCCACTGAGCCTGTTGCCCAGGCGAGGCTTGCGCTCTCACTCGATTTTGCTGATTGGGACGCGTTGTCGAGCACGCTCGAGACGCAACGCGCGCGCGTTGCGCGACACTTCGCACAAACAGTGTTCGGCCCCGTAGCCAGCAATTCCAGCGAGTCTGCGAACGCGACGACCGATTTCGATCTCGAGGCATTGCCCGAAGATCGAGAGCAGGCGCTGCGGGAGATGGGCATTGCCAGCGCGAGCCGGCTAGCGGCATCTGTCGAGGAAATCAGGGATTCTGTTTATTACCGACGTCTCGATGACACGGGTCGACGCAGATTGCGGGAGGCGCTTCCCCGAATCCTGCGCAGCGTCGCAAGCACTGATGAGCCCGAAGTCACGTTCGCACGAGTCGCTCGCATCCTGGAAATGATCGGCGGTCGCACGGTCTACCTCGCTCTGCTGAACGAAAACACCAACGCCTTGCAGCGACTGGTACACCTCTGTTCACAAAGCCAGTTCCTGGCAGATCAGATTGCCGCTCATCCGCTGCTGCTCGATGAACTCATTGATGAGCGCTTGATCGATGAGCAGCCCTCGCGTGCCCAGTTCCTGGAAGAGCTGGAGTCTCGTCGTGATGCGATGAAAGGCGAAGACGCAGAGCGTCAGGTCGAGACCTTGCGGCACTTTCAGCGAGCCGCATTCTTTCGCGTCGCGGTTGCGGACCTTGCAGGGCGTTTGCCCCTGATGAAGGTGAGCGACCGGTTGACCGACATCGCTGAACTCATCGTGAGCGAAGCATTGGCATTGGCCTGGTCACAGATTACGGAGCGCCATGGATTACCTCGGTGTGCCGATCCTGCGGGCCATTCGTATCAGCCGGACATGGTCGTCATTGCTTATGGGAAGCTGGGCGGACTGGAACTGGGGTACGGCTCGGATCTGGACCTGGTGTTTCTGCACGACTCGGCAGGAGAGCTTCAGAAAACAGACGGCGCGCAGTCAATCGACAACAGCGTCTTCTTTCAGCGTCTCGCCCAGCGCCTCGTGCATTTGCTGACAGTGCACACCTCAGCGGGCCGACTGTATGAAGTGGATACGCGCCTGCGACCCGGTGGAAATCGGGGTTTGTTGGTCCAGACGCTTCAGGGCTTCAGGGATTACGAATTCGAAGAGGCGTGGACCTGGGAACACCAGTCACTGCTGCGCGCCCGTGCGATTGCGGGCAGTGAACCGCTACGTCAGAGCTTCGAGCAGGCGCGCATCGAAGTGCTGCGCAAAGCGGTCCGCCGCGGTGATCTGCGTAAGGAAGTTCGCAACATGCGGGCGAAAATGCGTGGCAGCCTGTCGAAAGCGGGCGCAGGCCAGTTCGATCTGAAGCAGGACGCCGGCGGCGTGGCCGATCTCGAATTTCTGGTGCAGTACTGGATGCTCAAGTGGGCGGATCGCTATCCGGAGATCGTCACTTTCTCGGACAACATCCGGCAGCTGGAGAGCCTGGCGTCAGGAAATCTGGTGCCACAATCGCGGGTGGATTTCCTGGTCAACACCTATCGCAGCTACCGCGAACGGCTCCATCACCTGTCATTGAATGGTGCCAAGAACGTGATCGATGCGACCGAATTCGTGCGGGAGCGTCAGGGGGTGATCGAGATCTGGGAGGAGGTCATGGGGGAGGGCTGAGCTCAACTCTGTGAGCTTGCCTCAGCAACTGCCATCGCCTCCCTGCCAACGCTCGGACGGAACGCTATACTTCACTCAGCCTTTTCTTGCCGAGACTGCCCATGTCCACCCGTGGTACTGCAGAGCCTTCTGCGAAACTGATTCAACCGAACGCACAGAATCAATACAGCGTCACGACTGCTGACCTGCCGTTGTCGTGCCCGATGCCCGGCATGTATCTGTGGAACTCCCATCCTCGCGTGTACCTGCCCATCGAGAAGTCGGGCTGGGCAAAGTGCCCATACTGCAGCGCCGAGTACACGCTTCAGCGCTGAGGCGCGGTCATCAAGAACGTTCTGTTCCCGACCGCGGGCTTACTTGTATTCCTTGTAGCTCTTCTCTTCCACGATTCTCGAGCCGAGTTTCGTATTGATCTGACGTTTCACTGCTGCACGCTCGTCATTGGTCACGTAGACCGCCCGCGCGAGCTCGATGAATTGTGAGTCGAAGCTTCGCGCGCGTTCCTTGTCGCGAATATCGTCCTCGATCACCCAGAGCTTTTCATTGATGGCCTTGAGTGCCGTCCATTCGCTGCGAATGTCGTGCTTGGAGTGCGGGGAGTCGCTCCAGGTTTTCTCGAGCGCCTCGAGTTCGGTGCGCACATTGGCCAGCTTGTTCGCGTCCGTCATCCGTTCGGATTTGATTTGCAGGATGGTGATCTTGTCGATCAGCTCGCCAGGAGAGATCGGTACGAGAATGTCTTGCATATGGATTTGGCCGTGAATGAATTGGAGATCGACGGAACATGCCCGGTCAGGCAATTAGCGCCTCTCGACTTTCGCCTGAACCTGCGCGCGCTGTGCCCACTCGAACCACGCCTGAAACATGAGCACGTTCCACAAATGGGTATGCCACTTGCGCTGTCCACCCAAAAATTGCGTCCACAATTGATCGATCGGGCCCGAAGCTAAATAACCTTCGCGCGCAACTCGTGCAGGATCGAGCAGATCGTGCGCCCAGGATTTTAGCGGGCCCTGCAGCCAGGATGCGATGGGTGCTCCAAATCCTACTTTCGGCCGCTTGATCAGCGGGTCTGGCAGATAGCGCCGCAACAACTGACGTAGCAACCATTTCTGCTGATCATCACGCAGCTTCATCGAGGTCGGAATGCGAAAGGCCAGTTCCACCACGCGATAGTCGAGCAGCGGCGCGCGAGCTTCGAGCCCTACGGCCATGGTCGCACGATCGACCTTCACCAGAATGTCATCCGGCAGGTAGGTCGCGAGATCCAGATACATGAGCTGATGCGCGGCATCGCCGTGCGATAGCTGCCAGTCCTTGCGGGTAAACGCGGTGTCGTGGCCTCGATGACCGAGCGCCGCGGTGTGCGGATGACGCCAGCGAGACATGCGATTGAGATAGATATCGGCCAGCGATTCCGCGCCCATCTCTGCGGCAACCTTCGACAGTTTTCCGACCCGGGACTCACGATTTGCATACGGACCCAGGAACAGCATTGCCGTCCGACGAAGAGTGTTGGGAGTGGCGCGGTGCAGTTTCCAGACTCGCAGTGCGCGCTGATACCGCAGATAGCCCGCGAACAATTCATCCCCGCCATCGCCAGAGAGCGCGACTTTGACGCTCTGACGTGCAAGCCGCGCGACCAGACAGGTCGGAATCTGCGAGGAATCTGCAAACGGCTCATCGAACATGCGCGGCAGATCGGGCACGAGCTCGAGTGCGCTTTCACCGGTGACATAAAGCTCGGTGTGGTCGGTGCCTAAATGCTGGGCCACCGCGCGCGCTTCTGCCGCCTCGTCGCGACGAGGATCAGAAAAGCCGATGGAGAAAGTTTGCACGGGTCGCGTGGATTGCGCCTGCATCAGCGCAACGACGAGTGAGGAATCGATTCCGCCCGACAGAAACGCACCAAGCGGTACGTCGGCAAACAGTCGGCAGGCGACGGCGTCGCGCAACAGAACATCCAGGTCTTCTATCGTGTCATCGACACTTGCCGTCGTCGGATTCGCGGCTGCGTCGCCCAGGATCTGTCGCGAGTCCCAGTAGCGAACGCTGCGAGCATAGGGGTCGAAGTGACTACATCCCGCTGCGACATCGGACTGGCGTAATGAAAGATACGAGCCGGGGGCGAGCTTGAATACGCCTTGCAGAATGCTCCACGGTGAAGGCACGTAGCCATGACGCAGGAACAACGCCAATGCTTCGGGATCGACCTGCAATTTGAAATCGGGATGAGGAAAAAAAGACTTGAGTTCCGAGCCGAACAGCAAGGTCTGTCCGAACCATCCATAGAACAGCGGCTTTTTGCCGACGCGATCTCGAGCGAGATGCAGGACGCGTTCAGCGCGATCCCACAGTGCGATCGCAAACATTCCGTTGGAACGCTGCAAGGTCTGATCCAGTCCCCATGCATCGAACGCCGCCAGCAAAACCTCGGTATCCGAGTGCCCGCGAAATACGTGGCCGGCGAGTTCCAGTTCTTTGCGCAACGATTGATAGTTGTAGATCTCGCCGTTGAAACTGAGCACGTAGCGCTGCGATGCGGACAGCATGGGCTGATGACCGTCGGCAGACAGATCGATGATCGACAGTCGACGATGTCCTAAGCCGATGCCCGCGTTTGTATCCGACCAGGCTCCGCAATCGTCAGGGCCTCTGTGTGCGAGGCTTTGCGCCATGACTTCGAGCAGAGCACACGCATCTGCATCCGACGTGGCGCGTGCCATGCCTGAGGAGAGAAAACCTGTGATGCCGCACATGAGGCGTGCCGGTCACGAATCGAGATGGATGCCGAGGAGTTTTGCTGCCAAGTCCCGCGAGGCGGGATTGCGCTTCATTTCGAAATAGCGAAGCCGCTTGTATGCGGCGTAGAAGGCTGCGACCGACGCAACGACATAGCCGCGTCCGCCGTCGAGAAAGGCGAGCCGTAGAACATAATCCTTGAGGAAAGTGCCAACGAACGCGAACGGTGTGGTCCACAACCAGATCGGTCGCAGTCGATTGCTGTCGAGCCAGTCCCGCGCCTTGAGCTCGGAGTACTGCAGGACTTTCAGGTGACGATGCGCAAGTGTGGGATTGTGGTGGTGAACGAAAGTGTGCTTGAAGCGTGCGGTCGGCCCTTCGTAGATCAACCATTCGTGAACACGGACATTGGCCCAGCGCGCACGCCGGCGGTGATAGATGCGTCCGAGGCGTTCACCCACCATCGGCCGATAAAACCGCATCGGCGCGCCCATATACCAGGTTCGTCGCCTGAGAATTGCGCCGGCTGCATTGGATTGGATGAGCGCTGGAAGCTTGCTCTGCAATTCTTCCAGGAGTTCGGGTGACAGGGTCTCGTCCGCATCGAGCGCAAGAATCCAATCATGCGAGGCTTGAGTAGTCGCGAAGTTTCGTTGTGGACCGAATCCGAGCCACTCCTGATGAACTACGCGAGCTCCATGAGCTTGTGCGATCTCTTGCGTTCCGTCGGTGCTGCCTGAATCGATAACCAGCTTTTCGGCGGCAAATGGCACACTATCAAGACAGCGTCCAATGACCGCGGCCTCATTGCGGGCAATGATCAGCAGTGTGAGGGGCAATGTGGCGGTAGACGACATTCCGCGAGTTTCACACAGGGCGAGCGCGCGGCACAGGGGGATGCTTCAAAGGGGTCATGGTGTCGCGCTATCTGTTTTTTGTTTCAGAGCTCTATGCTTTTGCAATTCTGCGGCCGTTGCAGCAGGCGATTCGTGCCCGAGGCGATGAGGTTGCCTGGTTCCTCGAGCGTGACTCGCTCGCGAGTTTCCTGCATGAAGATGAACGACACCTGAGCAGTGCGAGAGCTGTCATTGAATGGCAACCCGTGGCGGTGTTCGTCCCTGGCAACTGGGTACCGAGTTTTTTTCCGGGCCTCAAAGTCGAGGTTTTCCACGGCTTCAGCGTGGGCAAGCGCAGCGAGTCGCGCGGTCACTTCAGGGTCCGTGGCAGCTTCGATCTTTATTGCACTCAAGGCCCGGATACCACTGAACCTTTCTTAACGCTGCAAGAGCAGTTGGGATATTTCAGAGTCACGGAGACCGGTTGGCCGAAACTCGATCCGTTGTTCCAGCACGCATACGCACGTACGAGCACTGTGAAGCCTGTCGTTCTTTTTGCATCGACCTTCACCGAGAGCATCACGTCCGCGCGCATTCTCAAAGACACGATCGCAGCGAGTGCGCACACGGGCGAGTGGCAGTGGCTCGTCACGCTTCATCCCAAGATGGCACCCGAGGTGATCGATGCTTACCGTGCTTTGGAAGGAGCGCATCTTCGCTTCAGCATGACTGATGACATTCTCGAACTTTATGCACAGGCAGATGTGATGCTTTCGGATACATCCTCTGTCGTGCCCGAGTTCTTAACTCAGCACAAACCCGTCGTGACATTTCGCAATCGCAAACCAGGACCTCAATTACTCGACGTTCAACAAGTGGCAGATGTGCTGCCCGCCTTGCGCAGCGCCATTCAGCGACCACCCGCATTGATGCAGGCCATTCGCGAATACGCGGATCGCATTCACCCCTACCGGGATGGTCGATCCAGCGAGCGCGTGCTGCAGGCAACTCATGAAGCCATTCACGCGGGAACAACAGGACTGCGTCGCAAGCCCCTCAATCTCTGGCGCCGCCTGCAGGCGCGACAACGACTGAATTACTGGGGCTGGTAGCTTCAGCGGCGCTTCTGCAGAGCGACCAGGATGCTGTGCAGTTTCTTGTTGACCTCTTCGGGAGTGATGAGGTCCATCACGCCGGGCTTTTCGATTTTTGTTGTCCACGGCAACTCAGCTGCGGGTTTGCCGAGAAGCCGACGAGCCGCAACGTCATATTTGTCCACACACCATTGACGGCTGAGGTAAGGCCCGCTGCGTGCGGGATTCGTTGCTGCATAGAGGCCAACGACTGGAGTTCCTACTGCGGTTGCCATATGAGCGGGTCCCGAATCCGGCGTGAGCAACACCGTTGCTCGCTCCAGCGTCGCGAGTAGCTGGATCAGTGTGTCCTTGCCGATCGCATTCTTCGAAGCCTTACGCATGTGCGACTGAATCTCGCGGCCCATCCGTTGCTCCACGTCGCTGCGTCCTCCGCAGAGCACGACTCGCATGCCTAATGAGGTGATCGCGTAATCGGCAACCTGTGCGTAGTACTCAGCACGCCAATTGCGCAGCACGTGGCTGGAGCAGGGGCTGATCACCAACGTCTGTGCGCCATCCGGAATCACGCGTCTTGCGTAGTCGCGAGCTTCATCGGGAATGGGGATGTCCCACCGCAGCAGCTTCTCGTACACGCCGAATTTTTCTGCGAAACCGAAAAGAGCATCGAGCACATGCTGCCGATCGGCAGGACGCACGCGATTGGTCGTGAACAGCCACTGCAGTTCACGGGCTCTGCGACGGTCGAACCCCAGCTTGATCTTCGCCGGAATCAGCATCGACATCAGACTCGCGCGCAATGCAAGTTGCATGTGCATTAACACGTCGAACTGCCGTCCGCGCATCGCTTCGCGCAAAGTGCGATAGGCTTTGACCTTGCTGCTTTTGTCGACCGGAATGAATTCGATGTCGGGAATGTGGCCCAGCAATTTGGCCTCGACGCGACCGATAACCCAGGTGAACTTCGTCTCCGGCCATGCGCGTTGCAGCGTTCGGACCACTGCGAGGACGTGGCAGGTATCTCCAATGGCGGAGAGACGCAGAATACAAACCGAGCGTGGTGGGGTCGTGAAAGGGGACGACATCAGTGAGTGAGCGGGACCATCTGAGTGCGAATGAATGAAGACGACGGATCCTGCGCGCTTCGGGGATAATCCAGCACGCAGTGAAAGGCCGAGTGCAGCATGAAGAACAAGTCGAGCCTATTTAGTTATGTTCGGATCTCCTGACCCATGACCGGTGAGCTTTTCACAGCGACGCCCGGCGGCGGCATCCTATACGACGCTTCACTCGCGCGTAAGCCAGACGCGGCATGGTTCACGAAATCGTACTGGTCGACGAGAGGCAGTCTGCAAGAAGTCAGCGGCGGTCGAGGCAGTGTCTGCTTTTTGCGAAGCGATCTCGGCGATTGGGTGCTGCGACACTATCGTCGAGGTGGATTCATCGCGCGCATTTCGCAGGACCGCTACTTCTGGGCTGGGCAGTCGAATACTCGCTCCTTTGCGGAATGGCGGTTGCTTGCGCAACTGCGTCGATGGGAGTTGCCAGTCCCGGAGCCGGTAGCCGCTTCTTATGAACGCTACGGATTTACGTATCGCGCCGATCTCATCACGCGCGAGCTGCCCAAATCGATCACGCTCACTCGGGCACTCGTGAAAACGATTTCAGAAGGGCAGTGGCAAGCGATCGGAGCGACCATCGCGCGCTTTCACGAACGTGGCGTGCATCACGCTGATCTCAACGCGAACAACATTCTGTTGGGAACCAGCGGAACCGTTTACGTGCTGGATTTTGATCGCGGCACGATCCGATCACGCGGAGCATGGGAACAGCGCGTACTCGAGCGATTGCATCGTTCCTTGCAGAAAGTGTCTGTGCGAGATGGCAGTTCATTTACAACTCGCGAATGGAACTGGCTGATGCAAGGCTATCGCGACAAGATCACTCGCTGAGGTCAAGACTTACTTGCCCGTTTCAGCCGCAGCATCCGCCTTGCGCCCGTAGTAGTCGGGATAGTCCTCGCTCAGTCCTTTGAAGCGGCGATGGATCCAGAGGTACTGCTCTGGTACGCGTCGAGCCTGAGTCTCGATCAATTGATTGAAGCGTTCTGCATCGGCCACGGCGCTGTCGCTCGGGAAATTCTCGAGCATCGGATAAATCACCATACGGTAGCCCTTCGATCCGGGCAGCCGTTCTGGAAAGTACGGCAGCACAGCCGCGCCCGTCATGCGCGCGAGCCGCGAAGTAGCTGTGTTGGTTGCAGCCGGAATTCCAAAGAATCGAACCATCTCCGCGCCTTTTTTGCGATAACTCTGATCAGGTGCGTACCACACCGGCTCGTTGGCCTTCAGTGCTCCGATCAGCGTTCGAATATCGTCGCGAGGAATTGCACGCTTGGCGCGCAGGCTGCGATTACGTGAGAGGAAATTCTCGAGCACGGGATTGCTCGTCGGTCGATACATGATGTTGGCTGCGACGCGTGCGCAGAGCGAACGTGCGCCTATCTCCAACGTCGTGAAATGCGCGCTGAGTAACAATGCACCTTTGCCCTTGGCGAGTGCCGCTTCAAGATGCTCAAGACCTTCGAGCTGTGTCAGCTTGCGAATCCGCTCGTCCGGACTCCACCAAGCCATCGCGGTTTCGAATAGGCCGATGCCAATACTGCGGAAGTGGTCGCGCAAAATGGCTTCGCGCTCTGCGATTGGTTTCTCGGGAAAGCACAGCTCCAGGTTGCGCCGCGCTGTTCGCACGAACTTCAACGGCAACAGTGTCATCAGATCGCCCAGACGCCTGCCAAGCCATAGAAGCAGGGGATACGGCAAAGGCTCGAACAGCCGGAGGCCACCCAGCGCGAGCCACGTAGGCCAGTAGCGCGGATGCAGAACTGAAGATGCAGATGAAGATCGCGGCTTTGCAGTCATGAATCGGTACGTGAAGAATCGACTGCGCGGTAAGGATCGAAACCTTCGCGCCTGAAACGTTTGTAGGCCCACAGATACTGCGAGGGATATTTGCGAACGTGCGCTTCGATCATGGCGTGAAAACGCTGCGTATCCGCGATTGCATCGTTCGATGGAAAGTGATCGAACGGTGGCCAGATCTTGATCACGTAACCGCGATTGTCGTCGCGACGTGCAGGGAAGTAAGGCAGCACCGGTGCACGCGAGATTTTCGCCAGCCGCGAGGTTGCCACGTTCGACGCCGCAGGCAATCCAAAAAACGGCACCAGCTCGCTGTTCTTTTCAGTGAAGCGCTGGTCCGGCGCGTACCACACCGGAAAGTTGTTCTTGAGGTTCTGGAGCAGATCGCGGATCTGGTCTGAAGAGATGGCCTGCACGGTGTGACGCATTCGACCGCGCCGGGACAGCTCGGCAATCAAGGCGTTCGCAGGCGTCAGGTACATGATGCTCGTCGGACACAGCAGGGTCAGCCCGCGTGCGCCCATCTCAAGCGTCGTGAAATGAGCGCTCAGCATCAGAGCGCCTCGCCCATCGTTCAGCGCCGCCTGCAGATGCTCGATGCCCTCGAAGCGGATCAGCCGCTTGAGCCGCTCATCGCTCGCCCACCATACCAACCCCGTTTCGAACAGCGCACAACCGAGCGATTGGAAGTGCTCGCGCAATAATCTGCGTCGTGTCGATGGATCGAGCTCCGGAAGGCACAGATCGATATTGATCTGGGCAGTGCGACGATCTCTGCGGCTGAACGCGAGCGCTAGGCTGCCTACCCGCCGCCCAATCCACATTTGCGCAGGCAAGGGCAGCAAGTTCACCAAACGAACCACAGCGATGCCCAGCCAGACGCCCCAATAACGCGGCCCGATGAATCGATAAAGAGGGACGCGCGCTGGATCGCGAGACACGGATGCACGCGAGGTTCGCTCCTCGTGGCGAAGATCAGCAGGCGCGTTCGGGTCAGTCGTGCTCATAATTGGGGCACACATGGTAGACGAGAATGTGGCCGCCCCAGAATATCGGTGATAAGGGCAGGCCAGCAGTGCCAGCAAGAGAACGATGTCGCGCCTGATCTACACACTCCTTATATATGCCGCTGCCCCGATCGCGTTCCTGAACACCGTCTGGCGCGGTTTGCGGGATCCAGCCTTCCGGGATCGATGGGCCGAGCGTTTCGGCTTCGTCGAGGCGCCCGTCGCTGGGGCATCTATCTGGATTCATGCCGTTTCTGTAGGCGAAGTGCAGGCGGCTGCCGTGCTGATCCGCGCACTGCGCCAGCGGCGGCCTGACTCGTACATTGTCGTCACGACGGCAACACCGACAGGTGCATCGCGGGTGAAAGCTTTGTTCCCAACGGGCGTTCAGCACGTGTATTTGCCTTATGACCTGCCTGGCGCGGTGCGCCGTTTTCTGAGGCGCATTGCCCCGCACATCGCAATCGTGATGGAGACGGAGATCTGGCCGAATCTTTATCGTGAATGCTTTCGAGCTGACGTTCCGATCGTGCTCGCCAGTGCCCGTCTGTCCGAGAAGTCCGTGCGCCGCATGTCGCTCTTCACATCCGTGTTCAAGCAAGCGCTGCATCAGAATGTTTCCATCGCTGCACAAAGTGCGCGGGACGCCGAGCGGTTTCGCAGCCTGGGTGCGCCTGCCGAGCGTGTTCAGGAGACAGGGAACATCAAGTTCGATATCGAAGTGGCGCCGCAATTAAAGGAGCAGGGAAGAACCTTACGTACGACGCACTTTCCTCGAGCGTTCGTGTGGGTGGCGGGAAGCACGCACGAAGGCGAAGAGTCGCTGGTGCTCGACGCGCATCGAATGTTGATGGCAGAAATCCCGGATGCAATGCTGATTCTCGTGCCGCGTCATCCGCAAAGATTCGAGTCAGTTCGACAGTGGCTGAGTGCGCAGAACGTAAGTTATGTCGCGCGATCGCGTGGCGAGTTGCCCAATCCTTCCACTCGCATTCTGCTGGGAGATACGCTCGGTGAGTTGATGATGTTCTACGCCGCGGCGGATGTTGCGTTCGTAGGCGGCAGTTTCGTGACGATCGGCGGCCACAATTTGCTCGAACCCGCAGCTCTCGGCATTCCAGTGCTCACCGGTCCGCACAATTTCAATGCACCTGACATTGCCGCGCGACTGTTCGAAAGTGGAGCAGCGCTTGAACTCACATCGGCCGCAGAGCTTTCACGAACGCTGATCTCATTGGCGCGAGAGCCAGAACGACGCGCACAAATGGGTCGTGCCGCGTTGGACGCCATCCAGAGGAACCGCGGCGCACTTGAACGCGTTCTCGCCATCGTCAACAGGCAACTCACATCATCCGCAGAGAACACCGCGAGAAATTGAATCTGCGCGTGCGTCGCCGTATGCACTCTTCTTGACGATTCGATGACAGCGCGAGCACTGAGCCAGCGCAGTAGCGCCTGAATTTTCCTCGTTGAATCTTGGGTGCAAGACATGCGCTCGATTTCTCCTCGAGCGTCCATCGCTTTCCGCATCGGTCCACGCGCAGCCAAAATCGCAGCGAAGATCCCAACTTACGGTCACTTAATGTACTGAGCTGCACATTCACGCGCGCCCACACATTGCAGTGGCGCATGCGCGACGTCACCGTCTGGCACGCAACATGCTTCCTGTCTTCGCGGGGATGGATGTTGAGTGCTGCCGATGAGCGTCAGGTTCGATAACGTCTTGGCAAATGAGATCGCGTTCGAGTCGGAACCGGCGAACGAGGCGTTGTCCGTTCATGAAACGATTCGTCGCTATCACGATTCCCTGATTCGCTTTCTGCGTCAGCGTTTGCGCGTCAAGGAAGATGCTGCAGATGTGGCTCAGGAAGCCTATATCCGCATGATGCAGTACGAAGGATCGCGAGAAATACAGTCGCCGTCTTCCATGCTGTTCCGCATCGCCATCAACGTCGCCAACGATCTCGGCCGCGCTGAGCAGGCGCGCCGGGTGAATGATCAAACACCCATCGATGGACTCGAACTGGCCTGCAATCGTCCAGCGGTCGAGCGCGAAATTGCTGCCGAACAGGACCTGGCCGTTCTGTATGAAGCAATCGAGCATCTGCCGCCAAAATGCCGCCACGTGTTTCTGTTGAGCCGTGTGCAGCACATGACATATCCACAAATCGCGGTTCACTGCAGGATTTCTGTGAAGATGGTCGAGAAGCACATCAGCCATGCACTCGCGATTTGCATGAAGAAGGTAGGGGGAAGCTAGGCACTGTCGTCCTAGCCACATGGTGTCTATGAACCAGGATCGTACCTTGCAAGAGGCGGCGCGCAGGCATGCGCGGCTGCAGGCACACGATTGCCCGGAATCAGAGCAATCTGAGCTGGACGACTGGGAAAAGCAGAGCGCCGAGAACGCCGCTGCAAGCGACCTTGCACAACACGTGCTTACCAGCATGGATGAGCTGTCTGCGAACGAAGAATTCAGTCGCAAGCTCAGAGCGATGACGGATGAGGCGCTGAATGCGTATCCAGCACAGCACGATCAGCCGCAATCGCAAATGGAGAAACCGAAGCCGTGGCGTTGGGTTGCGAGTCTCGCAGCCGGGGTAGCTGTGGCTGCCGTTGCAGTGCAGATGAATTCGCATCAGAGCACTCGCGAAATTCAGTCGAGCGCCTTCGAAACAGCAGAACACGAACGACGCTCGGTGACCCTCGAGGATGGATCGACCGTCGAACTCGATGTGGGAACACGGATCGCCGTGCGCATGAGTCCGGGCCGCCGCGAAATTGATCTGTTGAGTGGACGTGCATTGTTTGAAGTCGCTCATGATGCGAGTCGACCGTTCTCTGTCACTGCAGAGGATTCGCGCACCACTGCGTTGGGAACCAAGTTCCAGGTGGAGAAAGCTTCCGATCATGTGGTGGTCACGCTGGCCGAAGGATCAGTCGCAGTCGACGGTGGCGAGCAGCGAGCAACGGCGGCTTCGTGGCAGGAACGTCTGCGGCCGGGCGAACAGTTAAGTATCTCTGGCACCACTGCTCAGCGCACGCTTCAAGCAGTCGATCCACAGCTCGTAACGAGTTGGACACATGGAAGACATGTGTTCCGCGGCACGCCGCTTCATGAGGCGCTCGATGAGGTCAATCGCTACGCCACGAAGAAGGTGCGCTTGGGTGATCCTTCGTTGGCGGACTTGCAGGTGGCAGGAAACTTCGTCGCTGGCGACAGCGAGGTAGTCGTCGATGCGTTCGCTGCAGTGCTGCCCTTGCGTGTAGTCGAAGGTGGCGAGCACGAGATCATCCTGTTTCGCCGCTATGGTGAATGAGCGCTGGCATTCGTAGCTCGGTATTCAGCAGGGTGACATGAGTTCCAACTTCATCATGCATCCATGGGCGTCAAGCAACCGCACCTCAAACGACTCTGCAGCGCCGAATCAGGTGTGACGCCGTCGCTCGAACGCCTCATTCCTCGATTCGCGATAGCACTGGTGCTCGCCATAGCGAGTACGACAGCGGTCTGGTCCGCGGCCCTTACGGGCCATTTCAAAATACCTTCGCAAAATCTCGCCGATGCTCTGGATCGTTTTGGCGAACAGAGCGGGCTGCAGGTCGTCTACGATCCGTCAGCGATTGCAGGCTGGCGTGCGTCTGCCGTTGCGGGCGAGTTGCGGCCCGCCGATGCGCTCGATGCGTTGCTGAGCGGATCGAGACTGGTCTGGAATTACGTCAACGAGCGCACAGTCGTCGTGCGCCCGCCCGGCACGGCAAAATCTTCAGAGCAGGCGAGCGATGCAGATCTGATTGATGATCGCTTGCTCCGCACCGACAGCTCAGTGCCGGTAACGCGACTGAGCGTCGTGCAAGTGAGCGAAGACCCACGCCGCGTGTTGCCAAACGCAGCGAGCGATTCCTCGTTCGGCTTCGCGAAACCGCTGCTGGAAACGCCGCGCTCAGTTTCATTCATCAGCGAAGAAACCATCGACCTGTTCGGTCTTTCGGCTGTCGAAGATCTCGTGCGCATGGTGCCGGGTGTATTCACGACGACGCGGTTCGGAATTCAGGGCGCGGTTGATGTGCGCGCCGTGCCCGCGGATACGTTCTTTCGTGGCATGAGGCGACTGAGCCTGCAGGGCAATGGCCGCAGCGTGCTCGCTGCGATGGATACGATCGAGATCGTCGGTGGCCCGCCATCGCCCATCTACGGTCTGGGAAAGATTGGCGGCTATACCAACGTCGTGCCGAAGTCCGGGCGTGCGCAGAGCGGCAGCTATCTCACCGAGGTTGAAGGGTTCGCACAAGCGATCGGCGGTACCTACGAGCGACGCGAACTTTCTTTCGGCATTGGCGGACCGCTCGCGTTGCAACGCTTCGACCGGCACGGCGGCTATTACGTCTATGGGCTTGGAGAAGACTCGGGCTCCTACGCAGCAGGTGTGCCAGTCAGACAGCAGGTACTGCAGGCAGCGATCAGCATCGATGATTTCGCCGGCCCGTTTCGGCTTGAGACGGGCGCCAACTATCAGCTCTCACGTACAGCCGGCGCGCTGACAGGCCGCTTCACGCAGGATCTTGTCGACCGTGGACGTTATATCCGCGGCACACCGCTGGTGAACCTCGATGCCAACAACGGTGGTCGCATTGGCTATCTGGAGATGCAGCACGGCTCACCTGTAACAGGCGCGCTCAGTGTGAACAACCAACCCTTGATGCAGACATGGAGTTGGCCCACCGACGCCAGTGGCCAACCGCTGCCCATCGACAAGTTTCCTGTGATCCTGGGTATTCCGCAGTCGATGTACGACTATCTGGTGGCGCATCCGGAAGCGGATCCGACGGGATTGCTGCGCGCGCAGGGCGTTGGTGGACCATTGCCACAGTCTCGCAGCGTACCCGTCGGCATGGTGCTCGATCCGCGCACTGTCGGTTACGACACGCTGGATATGCGGCGCGCGGGTGCATTCGAGAAGGAGCTGGAAGCGAAATTCCTCACGCTGTTTTTTGATCTGGTGCTCGACACTGATCCCGACTTCACCGCGAAGAACCAGTTGTTCTTCGATCGCATGGATCAATACAAGAATTCCAATCAGCCGTTCGTTCAGGAGCAAAGCGTTTACGTCATCGAGGACAAGTTCACGGTGACTCGTCGGATTGAGACGCTGCCTTCATGGCTGCGCGTCAATGCGCTCGCATCGCTCAATGCGAGGAACACTGTGTCGCGTGGCCAGTCGGCGGGTAACGATTTCGGTTCGCATCGTTCGGATGTCATGGCCTCGACGTGGCGCGACGAAACCGGCGGTATGACTCCGAACACGACGTTCGAGAGTCCTCTCGACAACGCTGACCTTTACGATGATGGTTATCCCTGGGGCACGATCTATCGCACCGAATTCTCCGAGTTCGGTTTGGGATTGCTGTTCGATGTCGAACTCGGCTCGCGCTGGGCTTTGATGATCGGTGGACGTTACGATCGTTCACGCGCCGAAAATGTGGATTACGCCGAGAGCTTCAATCCGACGACGGGCACTGCCGCAAATCCCGGCGCCTATTTCGGCTCCGATATGCGGGCGAGTGCATGGGATGGTGGCGCGTCCTGGAACGTGAGTGTGTCGTACGCGCTCACGCCCGCAATCAGGCCGTACATCACGTTCGCAGAATCGAGCGTCATGCTCGATGCAAACAACAACCAGCTCACCAATGCGGTGATCCAGGCGGGTCACATCGGATCGTCGCGACTGAATGAGATTGGCGTGAAGGCCAGTGTGTTCGATGACCGTCTCTTCATGACCGCTGCCGGTTACGAGCAGGCACGCACTGACATCGAAGCCGACGATCCGAGTGCCTTGCTATATGCATATGCAACCGCAACGAAAACTCGCGGCCTCACTGCAGAATTGAAATGGGTGCCGGCACCGAACACGCTTCTGTCGCTGTACGGCATGAAGCAGACGACAAGGTTCGATCCCAACGTCGGCAGCACACAGCTGGTCGATGCAAGAACACTGGGATTTCAGGATATCGTCGATGCGCAGGGCAACGTGATCTATCCAGCGGAAGCATTCCTGTACGGCGGACGCAGTCGCATCGTGCTCCCTGGCAACGTGAGCGCGTACGCGAAGAAGGAAGGCAACCCCGACGTGCAGCTCGGCTTCAGCACGACTTATCAGTGGCACAACGGTCTCGGCTTCACGCTGAGCGGCAATTATTTTTCCAGTACGTGTACGGGTCGGCTGTGCACGGTGCGCATCCCGCAAAGCTTTCTGGGCAACGCGGGCGTCTTTCTCTCAACTGACGCGTGGCTATTCAAGCTCGACTTCAACAATATTTTCGATCAGCGTTACTTCCGTGCGCGCACCGGCGACACGCTGGGAAATCCGCTCGCGCAGGCACTGCCCGATCGTCGCTGGCAATTCACGATCAAGACGCAATTCTGATCGTGCTGCTGTGAGACTGTGACGCACGGTCCTCCTCCGATGCTGACCTGCTACTTGATTGCGCGCATGGCTCGATTTCCTCGGCCGCTCTGATTGGACATCGTCGCAACGTCGCTGGGTGCCAGCGAGCGATCAGGTAGGGTGGCAAAAAAGTTCCTCGTCTGTTTCAGCAAGCGCTGCGTGGCCAGCACAGAACAGACGGGAGTTTCCATGCAATCAACAGATCGTCGGCGTTCGATTCTACTGACGCACGCAGTGTCCGCGGTGTTATGCAGTGCCTTTGTTAGCGGGTTTCCGGCTGCGGCATTCGCACAGCAAGCCAGTGCAGAGGCTCACGAGGAGTCGACAGAGAAAGTCGCCGACACCGAAAAGCAGAAGCAGGACGTCGCTGAACTGACGGACATCACCGTGAGTGAAGATCCGATGCGCGCGTTCGGCAACGAACCGTCGGCCTCTTCGTTCGGTTTCTCCAAACCTTTGTTGGAGACGCCGCGTTCGGTGTCGTTCGTCAGCGAAGAACAGATTCGTCTGTTCGGCATCTCCACTGTTGAGGACCTTACGCGCGTTGTACCTGGCACGTACACGACGACTCGTTACGGACTGCAAGGGGGCATAAACGTGCGAGGTGTGTCGGCGGACATGTATTACCGCGGCATGAAACGCCTGCAGCTGCAGGGGCACGTCCGTACGGTGCTGTCCGCCATGGATAACATTGAAATTGTTAAAGGGCCGCCGTCGCCGCTGTTCGGCATGGGCCGCATCGGTGGCTACGCAAACATGGATCCGAAGTCGAGTCGTGCACGCACCGGAAAATATCTGCAGCAGCCCTCGGGCATGTTCCAGGTCACGACCGGTTCGTACGACAAGTCCGAGGTGCAGATCGGTACGGGAATTCCGTTCACCGTGGGTGATCGTGCCGCCGGTGTCTACGTGTTCGCTCTCGTCGAGGATTCCGACACGTACGTCAAGCACGTGGAGGCAAAGCAGAAGTTCATTCAAGCCACGACCAGTGTCGACAACATGGTGGGCCCATTCCGTCTCGAGTTTGGTGGACAACTGCAAAACTCAGTGACCTCGGGCGCCTACATGAATCGTGTCACTCAGAACCTGGTCGATCACGGTCAGTACATTCGCGGCAACCCGCTGAAGAATCTCGACCTCGATGCGAATGGTCGCGTGGGTCTCGTCGAACATGCGTTCGCTTCGCCGGTGCGCGGCAATTTTTCCTCCACCAACTTGCCATTGCGTCAGGCTTGGGCGTTCCCGTTCGCCAACGGTGCGGATGGTGCGCCTGTGACTCCCGGCATTCCGAAGGCGATGTTGGACTATCTCAACTCCCCAGAAGGACTGCAGGTCGCCAACTGTCATGCGGCCCAGGTCATGCGAGCGATGCCTGTCGGTGGCCCCGTACCTGTAAGCGGCGCGCTCCCTGTAGGTTTCGTGCTGAATCCCTGCACCGTCACCACCGCACCGGTGGATTGGCGTGGCAATGGCGCGTTCGAGCGCGAACAGAACGGCGACCAGAAGCTCGGCTATATCGACCTCATTTATGACATCGATCCTAGCTTCACGGTCAAAAACCAGGTGTTCTACGACAACATCGATTCATTCAAGGACTCGTGGCTGCCATACGGCGAAAACCAATACATCAAGACCATCGAGGACAAGGTCACCGTTACCAAACAGATTCCTTCCGAGTGGTTGCCTGAATGGTTGAGTGTGAATTCGCTCGGCTCCGTCAACTATCGGAAAACGAGCGGCTGGATCCGCTCGGGTGGTGTGGCGGGTAATGACTATGACTATCGCCAGGACATTCTCTTCAATGGCGGCTCGGGGACCGGTGGCCACTATCCGAACACGATGTTCTGGACTCAATACAGCAATGACAGTTACGCGAGTGGCTCGCCCGCCGAAGCGTATCGCGATTCGAAGTTCGACGAGAAAGGTGCGGCGTTGATGTTCGATGTCACGATGTGGCGGGGCACCAACCTCGTCGCGGGCATGCGCTACGACAAGTCGCACGCAGAAGCGCACGACCTGCGGCCGAGCAATCAGACCGTGGGTAACCTGAACATTCCCGGCACGACGACTGTTCGTCCGGAATCACAATATGGCTCCGCGTGCACGACGCCAGTCGAAGCTGCGAACAACGCGGCAGGTCAGGCTGCTGCCCGTGCCGCCGGCTGCATCGGCTTCCTCTACACATCGCCGTTCCAGGTCGCAGAGGACACGGACTCTGGCAAGTCATGGAGCATCAGTCTGTCGCAGCAATTACCTTGGGGCCTGCGCCCGTACTTCACTGCCGCGAATTCGAGTCTCACGCTGGATGGCTCGAACAACATCATTCAGGCCTCTGTGATCCAGAACGCCACAACCGGCGTCTACAATGGATTCATCGGCGACGCATTCCTGCGCGAAGCGGGCATCAAGGGCAGTTTCCTCGGTGGCAAACTCCAGGGAAGCGTCGCGGCTTTCCGCCAATCGCGCAACGATGTCACGCAGCCGGACGATCCTTCAGCAGGTGCTGACGTCAGCGCAACGGAAAGTGAAGGCGTCGAGATGGAGGTGAAATGGTCGCCCATCAAGAATCTGTATCTGTCGGGCTACGCGTCCTATCAGACCCAGGAGTACGTCACAGCGCCCGCTAGCTCCACCACGCTCGAAGTGAACGGACGGCAGGTCGGCTTTCAGGATATCTATGACCCAGTCAGCGGCGAACTGCTCTATCCGGCCGAAGCGTTTCTCTACGGCGGTCGTTCGACGACGGCGCTGCCGGCCGGCACTACGGAATATCAGGATCGCGTCGGCAACCCCGAGAAGCAGGCATCTTTGCAAGGTACTTACACACTTCCCAGTGGCTTTGGATTCCTGCTGTCGTCAAACTACTTTTCAGAAGTGTATGCCAATCGTCAGAAGACACTGCTGTTACCCGAAGCTCTGGTCTACAACTTTGGTCTGACATACGACCGCGCCAAGATGCACTTCAAAGTGAACGCCTATAACTTCACTGACGAGCGCTACTTCCGCCCTGCCTCTGGCGATACGAATGGCCAGCTCATCTCGGTGATGCCAGGCCGACGCTGGGAAGCTTCGCTCAAGGTGGACTTCTAGAGCCTGTCAGATGCACGCGGTTCACTCCGCGTGCGCCTTTCGCTTCGCACGATGCGAATCACATTTCTAGGCCACCAGGGTTGGCATTTCGAGCAGGAGGGTCGCGGCTTCCTGCTCGATCCCATTCAGGAGTCCATGGGCAACGGCGCCACGCGGTTGCCGGTGTGGCCACGGCGCCGACTGGACTTCGCAAAGTTCGAGCCGCTGGACGCGGTGCTCATCTCGCACGAACACGCTGATCATTTCTCGCTCGAAACATTGGCAGCGCTGCCTCGACGTCTTCGCGTCTTCATTCCCGATCTTGCGTCCAGCGCGATGAGCGCGGCGATCACCGAGCTCGGCTTCAGAGTGGAGCGCTTTGGCGCATTGAAGCCCTTCACCATCAGCGGCATTCAGATCACGGCATTGCCGGGTTTGTACAACACACTGGAACCCGACACGTATGCACTGCTGATGCAGGACGTGTCAGGTGCGAGTTTCCTGACGACTATTGATACCGTCCCACATCCGGACGTCTGCGCGTGGTTGGCGCAACACTGTCCGAACCGGACGCTGGACAATCTCACCAACAACTTCGTGGAACCGCGTGCGCCGCTGCTGGCAGGGACGGGAACGCATGTGAAGTCGCGCTCCATCGTCGCTGCGAACATGCTCGAGTTCGTGGAAACGTTCGCGCCGCGCCGTGCCGTCGTCAGCGGGCAGGG
>JBJMWN010000398.1:0-20340 GCA_045810085.1 Povalibacter sp.
CACCGCATCCGTGACTGATCTTCAGCAGAGCTTCGCGCCTGGCACGTTCGATTGCGTGATGATGAACGGCGTCTATGGGCACGGATTGAAGGACGCCGAGGATTGCGAAAAAGCGTTCGCAGCGTGCTACGAAGTTCTGCGCGCCGGCGGACATCTGTTGCTGGGCTGGAATGATTTGCCTGAATATCGAGGCGCACCGCTCAGTGCGATCGAGTCACTGAATCGCTTCGAACCTGTGCAGCTGCCGCCCTTCGGTACTCATCGTCACTTGAGCGACCCAATCACGCGGCACATCTATCAATTTTTCCGCAAGCCCAAACCCTCTTCGATGTGAAGCTGTTTGCTTCCATCGAGCGAAGCCCAGGACGGCGGCGATGCGATGAACGACACCGTTTCCCGACGTACTGGGTGCTTGAAGATGAGTCGCCAGGCGTGCAGACACATGGGCGGAGAATTCACATCGAGCGTCTGGCTATCGCCCATTTCGCCCCCGCGCAGATAGACGGGATCACCGCACACCGGGAAGCCCATGTGCCACAAGTGCACGCGAATCTGATTGGTGCGGCCGGTGAGCGGCTGCGCCTCCAGCAACGCAGTTCCATTGGAATCGCGCTTCACGACCTTGAAGTTCGTCTGCGAGGGTAGGCCATTGTCTTCATCGATATAGCGTGAGCCCATGTCACTTGCCTCCGCGCTGATCGGCGCATTGCAGCTGAACTCGTCAGCGACAGGATGACCGTGCACGCGAACCAGGTAGCGTTTGTCGACCTCTCCGCGCGCGAACTGGGTCTGAATCTTCTTCGCCGCGAATGCAGAGCGCGCAATCACGAGTACACCACTCGTATTCGCATCCAGCCGGTGCGAGGGCCGCAACTTCTGCGGTGCGTAGAGCTGATCGAGCACGTGCATCAACGTGTTTCGATGAAAGCGTCCGCCTGAATGCAGCGGAAGTGGCGCGGGCTTGTTGATGACGATGAGGCACTCGTCCTCGTGCAGCAAACGGATGTCCATGTTCACGTCTGGCTCGACGACGTCAGGAAACCGATGTCGAAAACGTTCGCCTGCACGAACGATTCGATCGGGCGCACACGCTCGGTTCTGCTCATCCAGTAGCAGGCCTTGCCGACAACGGTCCTGCCAGAAGAGTGGCGGCGCATGAATGACAATACGGCAGAGCACGTCGATCAGCGGCTGGCCATCGCACTCTGCGGGCACATTGATCGGCCTGAACTGATCGCGCGGCGTGCTTCCTGGAAGCGGGCTCGCGAGCTCACGCACTTTTTCTTCGCGCTGCAAGAGAACCTCGCGCAGTTGCTCCTGTGACATGCGATAGCAGTAACCACACGAGCGGCCTTCGAGAAAGTGCATGTGATTGCGATCTTCGGCGGTCAAAGGCATTCCGCAGCTCGCACACGGAAGGGTGCGTGAACTCGAGTGTGAGAGGCGAGGATCGGCGTCCACACATCGGCCAACGAAGTGCAGCTCACCGCAATGATCCAGATAGTTCAGGATGCCGCCTTCGAGTTCGTGGACCTGTTCGAATCCCTGGCTCTGAACCAGCGCCGCTGCTTTATGACTGCGCAGTCCATCCGTGCAGAAGACCACGATCGGATGGCCTTTCAGCGTTGGTGACACTGCCGCAATCTCCGCAGGCAGTTCATGAAAGTGATTCAGCGGGAGCGACAAGGCTCCTTTGAAGCTACCGCATTCGACTTCGTGTTGGTTACGGACGTCGAGCAAGGTGAATGGTTTCTGCCCGTCGATCCATGCTGCTAGCTGCGTTGGCAAAATGCGCGGTGCTGCGTGCTGCAGAACATTCAGTCCATCGATTCCGAGCCGGATCAGCTCGTTCTTGACCCGCACGACCATACGAGGGAAGGGCGAGCGTTCAGCAGCCGAGCTTCGCAGCTCGACGTCCGCAAGTTCCGGCCAGCTTTTCAGCCATAAGGTGAGTTCCTCCACGCTATCTGGTTCACCAGCCACGCGCAGATCGATGCCTTCGGGACTGAGCACCACGTGTCCCTTCAACTGCAATCGCTGGGCAAGCGCAGTCAGATCAGCCTGACGAGTTTTAAGATTCGCAAGCGGGACGTACTTGTGACCGGCAATTACTCGAAACGGCTTCATCGATGAACTCAGAACTCCAGTCTTCCACGGCAGTCGCATCAGAGATTGTGCGCGATATCGCCTGTTGCATGTCGGCGCTGAGGGTGTGATCGTACGAACACGCGGTTCTCTGAGGTCAATGACATGCGCATTCTGATTCTCGCCTGCGCGCTCACACTGAGTGCGTGTACAACCATCAAGCTGAATGGCGACAACACCAATTCGATTACGCACGAAGGTGGCGCCGCAGAAGGTAAGAAGCTGGCCGATCGAGCGTGCGAGAAAGCCGGCGAGAGCAGCGCGGTGATTGTATCGACCGTGAACAAAGATCCCTCGTTGCCGGAGGGTACCGGTCGGCAGGTGACGACGTTCCATTGTTCGTCCGACAAACACTGAGTTGCTTGCGCTTGCACGCTGTTTGAAACGCCGCGCGAAGCCCGAATTCTCTCGGCGGTTGTGATCAGTCGGAATTTATTGAGCCGTCCCGCTCAGCGAAGCGCATGACGAAATCCGAGCTTTGTCCGTGTGGCACTGGGAAAGCTTATCCAGCCTGTTGCGGGCAGTGGCACGCGGGAAAGCCAGCTCCGTCTGCCGAAGCTTTAATGCGATCGCGCTACGTCGCCTTCGTTCTGAAGAACGAAGCTTATTTGCTGAGCACTTGGGACCCGAGCACGAGGCCAGCTGCTGTTCCTTTCGAGCCGGATCTGAAATGGCTGGGTCTCAAGGTCGTCGATGCTCGCCCGTTGAGCACCACGCGCGCTGAAGTCGAATTCATCGCTCGCTTTCGAGTGGGTGGCGGTTCGGCTGCGCGTCTGCACGAGCGCAGCCGTTTCATTCGGGAAGGCGATCGTTGGTTCTATATCGATGGGGAGTTGAACGGCTCGAAGTGACCCACGAACGGCTCAAATCCGCAGCCGCGGGGTCAACATGGACGTTCAGGGATTGCCTCATGCCGGTCCCAGGCGCGTGACGCGCCGATTTAATGAATAAGTATGTGAACCAGATAGTTGAGCGCAGGCCATCGTTTTACATAGTCTTCGCGCCCTGGCCGCTTCCTCCCCGTCTTGCTGGATCCTCCGCTGATGCGTCGTTCCTATCGATTTGGTTTCGTTTTTTTCTTTCTCTTCGCTGTTGCCCGCATGGCAGCCGCGAGCGATGCCTTTCCGCGTCCTCCCGAACTGGAGGCCGACATTGGCTTCTGGCGCAGGATCTATACGCAGGTCAGCACCGACGGCGGATTGATTCACGACCCAGTTCGTCTGGAGGTCGTGTACGAACAGATGGAATTCCCGGATGACTTGTCCTCTCGCGAACGCTCGAAGCGCATCGATGCTGCGAAGAAGAAATACGGCCACATTCTCGATCGGCTGGCGAGTGGAGCGCAGGATCTGAGCGAAGAGGAATTGCGCGTTCAGGCGCTGTGGCCGAAAGGCACGCGTAAAGCTCGCTTCGAGCAGGCCGCTGAAGACGTTCGCTTTCAGCTTGGTCAATCCGATCGCTTTCTGGAAGGCGTGGTTCGCTCTGGCGCCTATAAGGATCACATCGCGTCGACATTCGAAAAGATGGGCCTGCCGCGGGAGCTGTCTGCGTTGCCGCACGTCGAGTCCTCCTTCAACACGTACGCGTATTCGAAGGTGGGTGCCGCTGGCATGTGGCAGTTCATGCGAGGTACTGGTCGTCGTTTTCTGCGGATCGACAGTGTCGTCGATGAACGTTTGGATCCGTACCGCGCGAGCGAAGCAGCGGCGCGTTTCCTCGAACAGAATTACATCGTTCTTGGAAGCTGGCCTCTGGCGCTGACTGCCTACAATCATGGTACGGCTGGCATGCGTCGCGCTCAGGAACAGTTAGGCACGAGCGATATCACGACGATCGTGCGCAACTACGACAGCCGCACGTTCGGCTTCGCCTCGCGGAATTTCTATGTGGCCTTCCTGGCTGCGCTGGAGATCGACTCAGATCCGCAGAAATTCTTCGGCCAGGTGAAGCTCGAGCCGAAAGACACTTCTCAGATCCTCGTGCTGCCGAGTTTCACGCCGGCCTCGCAGCTCACCTCAGCGTTGCAGGTAGAACGTGAAGCTTTGCGGCGTTTGAATCCTTCACTGTTGCCTTCCGTCTGGAATGGCTCGCGTCACGCTCCGCGTGGTTTCGAACTGCGCATTCCGTCCAGCATCGATCTGAAGACGGCGACGGCACGCCTCGCGTCAGTCGACAAGTTCGAAACGCAGGTCGCTGATACACAGCATCGGGTCCGCAGCGGTGAGACCTTGTCGGTCATCGCAGGTCGCTACAGCGTAGGCATCGCACAGATCGCAGATCTGAATGGTTTGCGAAAGCCGTATCGCATACATGCGGGGCAGGTGCTGACATTGCCGAACAAGGGCAAGCCAGCGCAGCCGACGGTTGTTCTCGCTCAAGCTGATAAGGAGCCCGCGCCCGTTAAGTCGATCGCACCGACGGGCGTGGTCGGGACCGAGTTTCGGTATGTGGTGAAGCGCGGCGACACGCTCGGCAAGATCGCGACGAAAAATGGCCTCACCGAAGAGCAGCTTCTGGAGTTGAACGACATTCGCAATCGCAACTTCCTTTACGAAGGACAGGTGCTGGCATTGCAGGCATCGGCGCGTGCTGCGCCGCCCGCTGAGGCCAAGGTCGCCGTCGACAATGTCGTGCCGCCTCAGGTGGAAACGGTCACTGCGGCCACCGAGGCTGCTGAACCTTCATCCGAACGCGAAGCCGAAGAGTTCGGACCGACGCTGGTGCCCGGCGCACAGGCTGCGGCTTCGGCCGATCCGGCGGACTATTCAGTGCATGACGGACAGATCATTCTGGTTCAGGCTGCGGAAACCGTTGGCCACTATGCCGAATGGCTGGATGTTCGCGCGAGCCAGGTACGCAAGCTCAACCGAATGACCTCGGCCACACCGGTCGTGATCGGTCGCAAGATCAAGCTCGATTTTTCCAAGGTGACGCCCGATCAGTTCGAGGCGCGCCGTGCCACCTATCATCGCGAGCTGCAGGAAGCGTTCTTTACCGAGTACCGCATCAGCGGCGACACCACACATGTGATCCAGCGAGGCGAATCGGTGTGGGTGTTGGCTCAGCAGCGCTATAACATCCCGATATGGCTTTTGCGCCAGTACAACCCCGACGTCGATCTCGGTACGCTCAAGCCGGGAACCAAACTGGTCATTCCGACGGTCGAACCGGTGAATGGAGCAAATGCCGTCGCCGGCGCAGCAGGATCGGGATCAACTTGAAATACAGCTCGATATTGCTGGTCGTGGTCTGTCTGACAGGGTGCATGACCCAGCGCGTCTATGACGGACCGCAGCTCTCGCGAGATGAAGTCGCGATCATCAGCGGCGATCTGCGCTTTACCGCGGGCGTGCCGGTATCGGCATTACTTCGTCAGGTGGACGGCCGAACGCTGAGCCTGACCGAGAATTCCGTCGAGGTGCCATCCGGTAAGCACAGCTTGCTGATCGACTGCAAAGTGCAGGAGACCGGAAGTACCACGCGGCATTCGATCGAGGTCGATGTTTATGGAGGCCAGCACTATCGGCTGGTTGCGGAGACGGGGCCGGGTTTGCGCGAGTGCACCTCAGTTGCGCTGGAAGCCGTGAACTGATCCCGAGCTCCAGGACGAGTTGCATAAGGTAATCGCCTGACGTCGCTGCTCAGTGATATGCATCACGGCGTCGGAGTCACGTATCGCAAGATCCTGCGGATAGGCCGAGCGATTGGCTTAAACATAAGCAGGCTATACTTGCGGGGGAATGGAATGTTGCGATCTGGGCTGACACGAGTGTTGCCGATCCATATCAAGAGAATTCGCACTGTGCTGGTGTCTGTAGCGTTGCTGGGCGGCATGTACGCCCATGCGGACGGGCAACTGTCTTCCTCTGCAATCGCGAGCTCGGGTATCGAAGCCGGCCTGCCGCTGGCCGATTCGGTCGTCGTGCGCAAGGGCGCCCGGAAGCTCGAATTGCTGCGCAACGGTCAGGTGCTGCGTTCGTACAAGGTTGCGCTGGGATTGCGGCCCGAAGGGCACAAGCAGTTCGAGGGCGATTACCGAACTCCCGAAGGAAAGTACCTGCTCACTCGGCGCAATCCGAACAGCGATTACTTTCTGTCGATCCAGGTTTCGTATCCGAACGATCAGGATATGGAGCGTGCGCGCAAACAGGGTCAACGTCCGGGCGGCGCCATCATGATCCATGGCCAGCCAAACACTCCGCGCAAGCCGCGCGACTACTACAGCAACGTCGATTGGACTGAGGGATGCATCGCTGTGTCGAATTCGGACATGGTTGAGATCTGGTTGATGACCAGTCCGGATACGCCCATCGAGATCCAACCGTGACCGAAAATCGAGCGTCTGTTTCGCTTTCCCATCTCGAGCCCGATGCACCTGTCGATGCACGCGTATCGCCGATCGGCAGCCTCGAAAATCTTTCGCAGCGTGAGGTCGAGCAACTGCTGAGTGCCGGACATGGCGCGGTCTATCAGCTGTTTCGTCGCTGCGCACTCGCGGTGCTGTCCTCTGGCCTGCAAACGGACGACATCCGGGACATTTTCGATCGCTACAAGGATTTCGAAATCCGCCTGAGCCGTCAGGCCTGGGGAATCAAGCTCGAGGTTCGCAATGCTCCTTCCGGCGCGTTCGTCGACGGGCAGATGATCCGCGGCATGAAGGAGCATCTGTTCGCGGTCCTGCGCGATATCGTCTACATCCACGATGCCATTCTCGGGAACAACCGTTTCGATCTGTTTGGCGATCCCGCTGCGATCACGAATGCCGTCTATCACGTGCTGCGTAACGCACGAATTCTCGACTACAAAGGCAGACCCGATCTGGTGGTTTGCTGGGGCGGCCACTCCATCGGATCAGCGGAGTACGACTACACCAAGAAGGTGGGATACGAGCTCGGGCTGCGCGCGCTGAGCGTCTGCACGGGTTGCGGACCTGGCGCGATGAAGGGCCCGATGAAAGGCGCCACCATTGGCCATGCCAAGCAGCGCATTCGCGACGGTCGTTACATCGGTATGACTGAGCCCGGCATCATTGCCGCGGAGCCACCGAATCCGATCGTGAATCAGCTGGTCATCATGCCGGACATCGAGAAGCGTCTCGAAGCGTTCGTGCGGACCGCACATGCCATTGTCGTGTTTCCGGGCGGCGCGGGCACGGCTGAAGAAATTCTGTACCTGCTTGGGATTCTGCTTGATCCAGCCAATGCTGAGCAGCCGCTGCCAGTGATCTTCACTGGCCCATCTTCTGCGGCCGACTACTTCGCGCAGATCGACAGGTTCATCGGCGCGACGATCGGACCCATCGCGCAGAAGCGTTACAAGATCGTGATCGGTGATGCAGCTCAAGCCGCGCGCGAAGTGTCGCGAGGCGTGGATGTCGTTCGCGATTTTCGTCGTTCACACAGCGATGCGTACAACTTCAACTGGTTGTTGAAGATCCAGCCCGATTTTCAGAGGCCGTTCGAACCGACGCACGAGGCGATGGCGAAGCTCGAATTGCGGCGCGGTCTGCCTCCGCATGTGCTTGCCGCGAATCTACGCCGCGCGTTCTCAGGAATCGTGGCGGGTAACGTGAAAGAACAGGGCGTGCAGGCCATCGAATCGCACGGGCCATTCGAATTGCACGGGGATCGGGAAATCATGTCACTTATGGATGAGTTGTTGGCTGCGTTTGTATCTCAGCGCCGGATGAAGATCGCGGGCGAGTACAAACCCTGCTACCGGCTCGTCGCATGAGCACAGTCAAGCTGAAGTATCGAGTTGCACTTCCAGATTCGCGCGAACGTGTCTTCGATCTCGAGCTTGATCACGACACCGCAGAGCTGACGTCACCTCCCGGCACCCCAGAGCCTCCGGCGTGGACGGAGCTCAAGTTCAATCAGTGTGTCGGCTGTCCTCTCGACCCCGCGAGTCATCGTCACTGTCCTGCAGCCGTACACCTTTCGGGCGTGATCGATGGCTTCTCAGACCTGGTTTCTTACGACCAGGTGCGAGTCACGGTGGAAAGTGAGGAGCGAGCAGTCGTGGCGACGCTTTCAGCCCAACAAGCCCTGGCCTCGCTCATGGGCTTGATCATGGCTTCGAGCGGCTGCCCGCGTACGGCTGTGTTCCGTCCGATGGCGCGCTTTCATCTGCCGTTCTCGAACGAAGCCGAAACCGCTTATCGCGTAGCCGCCATGTATCTCATGGCCCAGCATTTCAAAGCTCGCGACGGTGGCACTGCAGACACGTCGCTCGACAATCTGGACAGCGTGTATCGCGGAATGCACGCCGTGAATCGCGGCATGGCAACGCGCCTGCGTGCGGCCAGCCGTCAAGATGCGATCGTGAATGCGATCGTACTGCTCGATGTCTACAGCAGCCTCGTGCCTTCGGCGATTCACGAGATCCTGAATGAAATCAAACCCGCGTTCGCAGCGTTGCTTGCTGCTGATCCTTCCTGACAGAAGCTAGAACAACGAGATCAAAGAATCCGAGCTCAGACCTTATGAGCCGGAGCAGGAAATCCGAAGTTGCTTCTCGCTGCTCACGTCGATTATCCGATCACTTTTTATCGCTCGCTTCGTCGCATTTGCCTCTCGTTGCACTCCTTCGCGTGCGCGCAACAACAATAATGAGCTGTTAAATAGCCTTGAAAATCCAGTGTTCTGTGACGACGAGCGTCATGTTACACACGACTTATTGCGATAGCAGTCGCACTCTCGCTACGCAGCAGAGGCGCTGTGACCCAGTTCCTCACGGGTATTGCAGCGCGCTCATAACGTGGTCGCCAACAGGAGAGCGATCATGTCAGAGCATAAAGTCGATGAACTGACAGCGACCGGCACGCACAGAGCGTGGGTCGGTGAAACAGGCAGTTCAGTGGTGCGTGCGGGATCGGGCCGCGACAATCAACGTACGTGGTTGGAGCGGGCGGCGCCCGTGCAGCCCAGCAATCCGCGTCATGCAGCCATCACGCGATCGCTTTACAACTGGAGCAGCTACAAGAACTGGACGGACAAGGTCCGGCACGGTTGGGATAAAGAAAAGAAGTAATCGCGGGCACTCAACGTGCTCACGTTCGCCAAGCCCGAATCAGCCAGGCACTTCGTCGGGGATCAAAGGCGACGGCAGACTCGACTTGGTGTCTAGCGTCGGGACGATCGCATTGGCCTGTAACACCGATGTCATCGCAGGCCCGCCGGGTTGCAATGTAAGTGGGCGACGCTGTTCCAGCCAGCCAATCAATGGCAACCACTGATCCAGATCCTCTCGAACCACATACGGCTTCATCTCGAACAAGCCGACCCCGAGTTCCGACGCTCTGATGTAGTTCTGCGAGTCGCGCAATGTCGTGACGACTGGAATCTGCAGCGTCTCCAGGAACTTCATCAGGGACTTGTACATCAACGTGTTTTTCTTCACGCGATTGGCGATCACTGCGATGCGGTGCTCTTCACGTTTCACTTTAGCGATCAGCAACAAATTGGAAATGCATTTGGCCGCGGCGTGAATGTCGATATCCGAGGGCAGCACGGGCACGAGAATCGCCGTTGCATTTCGAGTGATGTCTGGAAGCGCTTGCGCTTCGAGTGCGGCGGGCGTGTCGATCACAAGTCTTTCAGTATCGAGCGGCAGGCGAGTAGCGAAGCTGCGAGTCACGCGTGAGTTGCGCTCGTAACCTGCGATGCCGTGAATCGGCTGCTGACCTTTGGCGCGCTTGCTGAGCCAGCGTGTGCTCGAGCCCTGCGCATCGAGATCCATCAGGGTTGGTCGTAGGCCGGAAATAGCAAAGTAGCTCGCCAAGTTCGTTGCGAGCGTGGTTTTTCCGGAACCACCCTTTGGATTCAGTAGAACGATCTTCTGCATTCGGAGCTTACGCTCGGCCGCGCCCGCTTCTTATGTCTTGAGCCTACGCAGAGGGTAATCCAGGTGCAAGTTTCGCTTTGTGATCGCGGTCACTGGCGTGCCCTTTCGTTGCAGAGCGGGGGTTGCAGAGCGGGGTGTGAGTCGTCTCACATCAAGCGCCCGGGGCCGCGCGTAGAGTCGATTGCACTCCGGGACGATTCAATCGAAGTCTCTTCTGGAGTACGAATGTTGCAGATCGCGGACAGTCGTTGCTGCAGATGCGGTCCTCGGTTGGCACTCAATCTGCAATGCGATAACGACGAATCGTTACGAGGCCGACGCATGGAATTTCTTCTTCTCTGGATCGACGATCTCGATGACGCGTTGTGCGCACTGCGGCATCTCGCTCCCAGGATTGTCGGATTCCTTGTCGCGGTTGCGCTCTTCGCTGCAACTTGTTTCGCGCTGATCGTCGTACCTCAGCTTACGCTTGGAATTCTCGCGGTTGTTGGCTCAGCTTCTCTGATCGAGGTCGCCCGCCGACGCTTTCGATCGTTCGCTCAGCGTACAGAACGCTGATCATTGAGCTGCCCACGCCAGACTTGCCGCTCGCGCGGGTCTGATCATCCTTCTCGCAGTCGCGAGAACCTTTCAAATCTCTGTTTGATCCTGAGCGCTCTGCAACAAGGCAGAGTGCCCCGGTCTGGCACTGCATCGGCGCGCTGACACGCTGAATCTGATCTCTTGCGGAGACGCCGACCCGAGTCCCGGACAGCGCGATGCACTTATTTTTCTGCGCTCGCAATTCATCTTCCGTCAGGAAAGCACCACAACGGGCTTGAAAACGGCATCGTCCTACCCCATTTGCGCCGCATTCCATATCATCCGCACCCTTGCGACGATGGAGGCACACGATGAGCGAGACGGCGACACAAACCCTTGGATTTCAGGCAGAGGTGAAACAGCTCCTGCGCCTGATGATCCACTCCCTGTACAGCCACAAGGAGATCTTCCTGCGCGAGCTGATTTCCAACGCGTCGGATGCGCTGGACAAGCTGCGCTTCGAAGCGCTAGCCAATCCCGCGCTGACGGAGGGTAACAACGAGTTCGCCATCACGATCGACACTGACGACAAGACGCATACCGTGACGGTCACAGACAACGGTATCGGCATGACGCGTCAGGAGGCGATCGATCATCTGGGCACGATCGCCAAATCAGGCACCGCAGAATTCCTTTCCAAGCTGTCAGGCGATCAGAAGAAAGACGCCCAACTCATCGGGCAGTTCGGGGTTGGCTTTTACTCATCCTTCATCGTGGCCGATCGTGTCGAAGTATTTTCGCGTCGGGCAGGACTTCCAGCCAACGAAGGCGTGCATTGGGAATCACGTGCTGATGGCGAGTTCACGGTTTCGAATGTCGATCTGCCTGAGCGCGGCACTCGAATCGTTCTGCATTTGAAGGAAGGCGAGCACGAGTTCGCCGAATCGTTCCGTGTGCGATCGCTGGTTCGAAAATACTCGGATCACATCGCGTTCGCCGTACGGATGAAAAAATCCGAGCAGGACAGCGAATACGAAACGATCAATCATGCGCAGGCGTTGTGGACCCGGCCCAGGACCGAGGTCAAGGATGAGGAGTACAAAGAGTTCTATCGCCACGTGACGCACGACTTCACCGATCCGCTCGCGTGGTCGCATGGCAAGGTCGAAGGCAAGAAGGAATACACGAGCCTTCTCTATATTCCAGGCCGCGCACCGTTCGATCTGTTGCACCGTGATGGCGTGCGTGGGCTCAAGCTGTATGTGCGCCGCGTCTTCATCATGGATGATGCGGAGCAATTCCTGCCGCTTTATCTGCGATTCGTCAAAGGCATTATCGATTCGGCTGATCTGCCGCTGAACATCTCACGCGAGATGCTGCAGCAGGATCCCGCTATCGACACAATTCGCACCGGGCTTACGCGTCGCACGCTGGATCTTCTGGCGAAGCTCGCGAAAGACGAGCCTGAAAAATATGCGACCTTCTGGAAAGAGTTCGGCGCTGTACTGAAAGAAGGTCCAGCCGAGGACTCGACCAATCGCGACCGCATCGCCAAGCTTCTGCGATTCTCATCGACACACACGAACAAGGAAGTGCAGGACGTTTCGCTGGACGATTACATCGCGCGGATGAAGCCTGGACAAACGTCAATCTACTACGTGATCGCCGACACGTTCGGTGCCGCCCGCACGAGCCCGCATCTGGAAGTACTGCGTGCCAAAGGCATCGAAGTGCTGTTGCTCTGCGATCGGGTCGATGAGTGGCTCATGGATCATCTGCATGAGTTCGAAGGCAAGAGCTTCAGGAATGTTGCGCGTGGCGACCTGGATTTGAGTGCCGTCCAGAGTGATGAGGAAAAGAAGGCGCAGGAGAATCTTGCGAAGGAACACAGCGCCATCGCGGAGCGCATCAAGAAATCACTGGATGATCAGGTCAGCGATGTGCGCATCACGCATCGTCTGGTCGATTCTCCGGCGTGTCTCGTGCTCGGTGAGCACGACATGGGTGCGCAGATGCGTCGGATTCTGGAAGCAGCGGGTCAAAAAGCCCCTGCACAGAAGCCCGTTCTCGAAATCAATCCGACCCATCCGCTGGTCACTCGCATCGAAAGCACCAGCGATGAATCAGCGTTCAACGATCTGACGCTGCTGCTTTTCGAACAGGCCACGCTCGCAGATGGCGGCCATCTGCCGGAGCCGGGTGCGTTCGTTCAGCGGCTCAATCGGCTGCTGTTCTCGCAGGCGAGTGCGGGGAAGTGATGAGTCTGATGAAAGGTGCAGCGCTGATGGTTTGCTTCGCTGTCGGTCTGGCCGCGTGCAAGCCGGCTGCGCCGCCACCAGCGCCTGCGAGTGCAGCGTCCACCGCACCTACTATGGACAAGCTCATCGTCAACGAGATCACGGTCGGGTCAGGTGATGCCATCACAACGGGACAGACGGCCGTCGTTCATTACACGGGCTGGCTCTATGACTCATCTGCTGCAGATCACAAAGGAACGCAGTTCGATAGCTCACGCAGCAAGGGCCAACCCTTTCGATTCAAGATTGGGGCGGGCAACGTGATCAAGGGATGGGACGAGGGCGTCGCAGGCATGGCGGTCGGTGGACGACGCGAGCTCATTGTTCCGGCGCAATTGGGCTATGGCGATCAAGGTGCAGGCGGCGTCATCCCCCCGGGCGCCACACTGCTTTTCGACGTCGAATTGCTCGCGATCGAACCTGGGCAGTAGGCGGAATTGATTTGACGTCAGCGATGCCCCAGCGGCCCCAAGTCGAGAAGCTGTTCATCTCGGGTGCGATCGGTCAGCTCGAAGCGATCATCGAGACACCTGTCGATGCATCGGCGCAGTCTGTGGCTGTGATCTGCCATCCCCATCCGATTTACGGCGGCACGATGACCAACAAGGTCGTCCACATGCTCGCAAAATCCTGTAACGAGCTCGGGTTGCCCACGGTGCGATTCAACTACCGCGGAGTTGGCGCGAGTGAAGGCACCTATGCTGAGGGGAACGGTGAGTCAGACGACGCCGTTGCGGTGTTGGATTGGGCGCGAGCGCGATGGCCTGAAGCTGGTTTGTGGCTGGCGGGTTTTTCTTTCGGCGGAGCAGTCGCGATTCGTGCAGCAGTTCGCCGCGACGTGCAGCGGTTGATTACGGTTGCGCCTGCGATCGATCGAGTGCCTGTCGACGTCCAGCGTTTGCCGACCTGCCCGTGGCTGCTGATTCAAGGCGACCACGATGAACTCGTGAACCCGGCGCACGTTCAACAGTGGGTGAATACTTTGGCAACGCCGCCAGAAGTGGTTATTTTGCCGGGCGTCGAACACTTCTTTCATGGACGCATGAACGATCTGCGTCAGACAGTGCTCGACTGGGTGCATGCATCTCAGCCGCGCTGATGCGTGGCTGGTCCTGAGTGAACGAGGGTCCGTGACGTGCTTGAGCAGCTCAAAAAGATCTTTGGCAACGAACCCCCCGCCGCAGGCTTGCTCAATGTCCGCGAACCATTGGATCTCGCCATCGCGGCTCTGTTGATTGAGCTGTCGCGGGCCGATTTCTCCGAATCGCCGGCTGAACTCGACGCCATTCGCCAGTTGCTGGCACGTCGATTCGGTCTAAGCGATGAGACGGTCGAAGATTTGATTGCGCGGGCGATTCAGCGTGCGGATCGGGCCGTTTCGCTTCATGAGTTCACGCACCGCCTGAATTCGGAACTGCCGGAGAGCGATAAATTCGCCATCGTCGAAATGCTGTGGCAGGTCAGTCACGCCGATGGTCAGATCGACAAGCATGAAGAGCACTTGATCCGACGCATCGCAGGGCTGCTGCATGTGTCCGATCGTGACCGGATCCGGCTCAAACTGAAAACGATTGTCGGCTAGAACTGCGGCAGAACGCCGTGCCGAGGAGGAATTTCTCCGGAGGCGGCGCAGTGATGCTGCCGCACTCCGGAGAAAGGGAACCGGTGATTAGTTCACCATTTCCTTGAGGCTCTTCAGAGCCGCAATGCGAACTTTTTTGCTGGCCGGCTTGGCCTTGAACATCATCTTCTCGCCGGTGAAAGGATTCACGCCTTCGCGTGCCTTGGTGGCGGGCTTCTTCACGACCTTCATCTTCAGCAGGCCGGGCAGAGTGAACAGTCCCGAGCCTTTCAAGCTCTTTTTCACCACGCCATTCAGCGATTCGAACACGTCGCTGATCTGCTTCTTGGACAATTCGGTGTCCTTAGAAATCGTAGCAAGGATCTCTGATTTCGTCGGGGCCGCATTTTTTTTCGCCATTTGCAATCTCCTGTAGGTGTGTCGATCCGCGCCTGCATTGTTTCCTGTCAGGTCGCGCAGTATTCGCAAGACGCGCGGGAAAATAGCACAAGATTCGCCGCGGAATAAGCAGCGAGCGAAGTTTTTTCGCTATTTTTTCCGGGTTTTTTCGCATCTGCGTTTGCGTCGTCACGGCGCGACGCATTTTTCACCGGCACTTCGTGCGCGTCGCGCGCCGAGTCAGGTGAGAAACATCGCGGAAACACGCGGAGAAAACGAACGTATGCTCCCGTTCGTCAGCATCGATCGTCGCTTTCAGTCCGCGTCGAACTCACGCTTGAGCTTGACTTCGAGTGGCTGATTGTCGCCCTCGGGTGTGACCTTGATGTCGAACACCAGAATTTCCGAACCGCTGATGGAAGTTTCCCCGATGTAGTAGATCGCTTCGCCTTCGGAAACGCGACGCATCTCCAGGTTCTTCAGCTGCCCATTCAAGTTGTAGGCATCCACTTCCACCGTCGCATTAACCGGTTTGCGCGGTGCTTTGTCTGCTTCCTTGCGCAGCAACGTCACATTGAGCATGACCCGATTCGTGCTGCGCTGGATCCCGTACGTGCGAGCAATATCGGGCGTGAGCGTGTCGGTTCGCAAGGCGTTGAAGTGCACCTCGTAGTTCCCGAAGTCGCGAAACGTCTCGTTGAGTTCCTGGGCAGGCGGAGCCTTCGACTGAGGTCGGTCGCCACAGCCAGTAAGGCCAGAAGTCAGCAACACGAGTGCACCGCAGACGAGCGAAAGGTTGGACATTGTTTTTTTCACGATCACTCCTAAGGCGATATTCCGCAGGTCGACTGGCTGGACTTCCGCGCCTGATCCCCGAGAGAGAACGCGGGCACTATAACCAAGCGCGCACGCGCAGGGCAGAGTGGAGGACACGTAAAGGAGATTGGGACCTGTGCTTGATCAGCTTCGAGCTGGAAACTGCAATTGCGAAGGCAGGATCGTGGGTGTATCGATGCGTACGGTTTTCAAGCGACTGGTTTCGCCCCTGATCAGCCTCACTTGCGATTCAGTGACACCGAACGTTTCCGCCAGGAACTCGATCAACTGCCGGTTCGCGCGTCCGTCGACGGGAGGTGCGCTCGTCTTGATTTTGAGGCGGTCACCGTGAGGGCCGACGATCTGATCCTTCTTGGCGCCCGGTTGCACATGCAACTCAAGAAAAAGGACCGATCCTTGCCAACGCGCGGCACCCATCAGCGATCAGCTGATCGCGATATAGAGCGCTTGCAGTCCGATGATGACGAACAACGCTGACAGATCGATGCCGGCAAGGGGAGGACTGATGCGGCGGACGGGTCGCAGAATCGGCTCGCACAAGCGATCCAGCAGAGCCGCCGCAGGGCTATACGTGCCAGGTGCAACCCAGCTCAGCAATATATAAAGCAAGAGTGCGTACGTATAAAAAAGCAGGATGGTGCCGATCAGGGTGAACAACATCACCCGCAAAAAGACAGCGAAACCCAGGCTGAAGGGTGTGCCCGTGAGCAGCCACAGAGTCGCGGTCGCCGCAGCTTGCACGATCAGCAAAGCCACGATGGATGCTGTATCCACCTTACCGATCGGTGGCAGAACGCGTCGCAACGGCATCACGAGCGGGTTGGTCAGGCGAATAACGGCCTGCGAGAGTTGGTTGCGGGAATCGGCTCGCGCCAGAGGCAACAACACACGCAGCAGAAACACAGTGACCAGCAGGACCTGGAGCAGCGTGCGAACGATAAAGATGAGAGCTTCCATCAGGATTCGATGAGCAGTGCGGTTCGTTGCAGTGGAAGTTGGAGCGAGTGAAGAGTGATGTTGGGCGCAGCCACCATCGTTGAGCGGTTCAATCGCCGAATTCACCCGCCAGCTGCGCAGATCTCTGCGCTGCTGCCTGGATGGCTGCCGCAAAGATATCACGGACTTTATGAGCCTCCAGGACGTCGAGCGCTGCGGCAGTTGTGCCACCTTTCGATGTGACCTGCTGTCGCAGAACAGATGCGGGCTCTGCCGTTTCGCGAGCCATCAGCCCTGAGCCGTAAGCGGTTTCAACGGCCAATCGATGACTGACCTCGGCGCTCAAACCCAGCTTGATACCTGCTTGTTCCAGCATCTCGATCAGCAGGAAAAAGTAAGCAGGACCTGAGCCCGAGACTGCGGTGACCACATCCATGTGGGACTCTTGCTCTATCCAGATTGTTGCGCCTACCGCAGCGAGCGTGCGCTCGGCAAGTTCGCGGTGATCAACCGACACATTGTCCGTAGCGAATAGGCCGGTCATACCGCAGCCTTGCAGAGCCGGGCGATTTGGCATGCAACGCACGACGGGAATACCACCGCTCCAGCGCTGAATATCGGACGCGCGAATTCCCGCTGCGACCGAAATGATCAGTGTGTTCGAGGTGAGTGCGCTAGCGAGTGCGGTTGTGACCGATCGCATCTCCTGAGGCTTCACCGCGAGGATCAGTACGTCCGCATCGCGAGCCACTTCCAGATTGGTTGCAGACGTTCGAACGCCGAACTGTGACTGAAGCGACTCGAGTTGAGCTGGAACTGGGTCGGCGACCGCGATGCTCGATGCCGGCGTGCCGCGGGCGATTAATCCCCCGATCAGACTGCGGGCCATGTTGCCGCCGCCAATGAAAGCAAGCGTGTGAATCATGCTGACGGTTTTCTTGGAACGGGGCGCGAAGAATGCAGCGGATCAGCGAGTCTTGCAAAGAGTCGCATTGGCTGAGGAGCGATGAGCGCTGGTCTACGGGTTAGCTCGAGGACGTTCACCAAAAATCGCAGTGCCGACGCGTACCAGTGTTGCGCCTGCAGCAACGGCAGCCTCGAGATCAGCGGACATTCCCATCGAAAGCGTGTCGAGTGGCAATTGCCGTTCGTTGAGTTTGCGAAGCACCTCGGCCAGGCGATCGAACAATCTCTTCTGTTCGCTGTATTCCTCTTGTGGCGGTGGCAAGGCCATCAGCCCTCGCAACCGTAGTCGGGGCATCTGGACGATTGATCGCGCGAGGGGTTCGACTTCGTTCGGGCCAATGCCACCCTTGCCAGGCTCGTCCTTGAGCCTCACTTCAATACATACATTGAGAGGAGCGAGGTGAGCTGGGCGTTGTTCATTCAATCTGGCCGCGATCCGTTCTCGATCCACCGTGTGTGCCCAGTCGAAGTTCTCGGCGATCTGGCGTGTCTTGTTGCTCTGGATCTGGCCGGTGAAATGCCATGTGAGCTTCAGGTCAAGCAATTCAGCCATTTTCGGCAAGGCTTCCTGAAGGTAGTTTTCGCCGAAATCGCGCTGGCCCAGCTGCGCCAAGTGCCGAATCGTCTCGGCTCCGTGTCCTTTGCTGATTGCGACCAGGCCCACGCTTTGTGGCGAGCGACCGGCCTTGGTTGCCGCAGATGCGATGCGCGTCTGTGTTTGCACATAGGCATCGGAGAGATCATGAGCAGGCATCGACTTGATCACTTCCCGTTTTTGGAACCCCGAAACTGGCTCTTGGGCCGGAGTTCGGGCGGAAAACTGCGGACTAGTTAACATATTTGGCGCGATGGCGCTCCGCTATACTCGGTCGCGAAGTTTGCCGTCCGCGCGAGCTTGAGATCGTGAAGCGCGGGCCATCGTTGAATAAGGTTCAGCGTACCGCCGCGCGCTCAACACGCACGACTCAAGACCTCTTCATGGGAACTCTGCATGCCCGTTGATATTGCGCAGCTGCTGGCATTTGCCGTCAAGAACAACGCGTCGGACCTGCATCTTTCAGCAGGTGTGCCGCCGATGATTCGCGTCGACGGCGACATCAAGCGTATCAACATGCCGTCACTGACCCACAAGGAAGTGCACAGCATGGTGTACGACATCATGAACGACAAGCAGCGCAAGGCTTTCGAAGAATTCTACGAAACCGATTTTTCGTTTGAAATTCCCAAGCTCGCGCGCTTTCGTGTCAATGCGTTCAATCAGAACCGCGGTGCCGGCGCAGTGTTCCGAACGATTCCGTCGCTGATCATGTCGCTGGACGATTTGAACGCGCCGAAGATCTTCAAAGATATCTCGATGCATCCGCGCGGCCTGGTGCTCGTGACAGGTCCGACAGGTTCGGGCAAATCGACCACGCTTGCGGCGATGGTCAATTACATCAACGACAACAAGCCCGATCACATCATCACGATCGAGGATCCGATCGAATTCGTCCATGAAAGCAAACGTTCGCTAGTGAATCAGCGCGAAGTGCATCGCGACACGCTGGGATTTTCGGAAGCGCTGCGCTCTGCGCTTCGAGAAGATCCGGACATCGTGCTTGTCGGTGAAATGCGCGACCTGGAAACGATCCGACTCGCGTTGACCGCTGCTGAAACGGGTCACTTGGTGTTCGGCACCTTGCACACGACGTCAGCCGCCAAGACCATCGACCGTATCGTCGACGTGTTCCCGGCGGCAGAAAAAGAAATGGTCAGAACGATGTTGTCCGAATCGCTGCGAGCGGTCATCTCGCAGACGCTCATGAAGCGTATCGGCGGTGGACGTGTTGCGGCGCACGAGATCATGATCGGCACGCCTGCGATTCGTAACCTGATTCGCGAAGGCAAGATCGCACAGATGTACTCGGCCATTCAGACCGGTCAGTCGGCAGGCATGCAGACACTCGATCAATGCCTCACTGAGCTGCTGCAGAAGGGCTTGGTCACGAAGGAAGAAGCACGCTTCCGGGCGCAGAACAAGGATCAGTTCTGATCGCGTGAGGCGATCCGGGGTCATGCACTGAGTGCTGTACCCCGCGAGAGATTTAGAGTTTGGCGAAGCGCGGGCTTACCGCGTCTTCATGCTTAGGTCTGGAGCCTAGCGTTTAGGCCTAGTGCCTTGCGGAGCGGAGAAATGGAACGCGAACAAGCTATTAAACTGATGCAGGATCTGCTCAAGCGCCTCGTGGAGCGCGGGGGCTCGGACCTGTTCATCACTTCGGGATTTCCGCCTGCGATCAAGGTCGATGGTGAGATTCGGCCTCAATCCGAGCGCTTGCTGACGCCCGAGCAGAGCGCGGTACTCGTTCGCTCGATCATGAATGACAAGCAGACGCGTGAGTTCGACGCCACCAAGGAATGTAATTTCGCGATTGCGCCTGTGGGCATCGGTCGTTTCCGTGTCAGTGCATTCGTGCAGCAGGGATTTATCGGGTGTGTGGTGCGAACCATCAACGCCAAAATCCCCACGCTCGAAGAAATGCATCTGCCGCCGATCCTCAAAGACGTTGTCATGACCAAGCGCGGGCTCGTCATCATCGTGGGCGGTACCGGTTCAGGTAAGTCGACATCACTTGCAGCGATGGTGAATTACCGCAACGAGAAGACGCGCGGTCACATCATCACCATCGAAGATCCGGTCGAATATGTGCACGACCACAAAGGTTGCGTGATCACGCATCGCGAAGTCGGTGTGGACACTGAAACCTGGCACATGGCGCTGAAGAACACATTGCGTCAGGCGCCCGACGTCATTCTCATCGGCGAAATTCGCGATCGCGACACGATGGAGTA
>JBJMWN010000399.1:0-7728 GCA_045810085.1 Povalibacter sp.
GAGCGCTCACCGCAATCTGCGCACCGACGGTGAACTCTTATAAGAGACTCGTCGTGGGCCGAGCACTCTCGGGCGCGACCTGGGCGCCAGCGTACATCGCGTATGGTGATAACAACCGAACAGCGTGTGTTCGCATTCCGGGCGGACGTCTTGAATTCCGTTTGCCGGATTCCGGATGCAATCCTTACCTGGTGAGCGCGGCATTGCTTGCGGCCGGGCTTGACGGCATCGATCGCAAACTCGATCCAGGTAAACCGAACAACAACAACCTCTATGAGTACTCGCCCGCACGACTCGCGGAAGAAGGCATCGGGTTGCTGCCGCAGAATTTGCTCGAGGCCATCGGTGCACTGGAAAGCGATGAAGTGATCTGCGGCGCGCTGGGCAACGAACTCTCGAAAGAGTTCATCACGCTCAAGCGAATGGAATGGGTCGAATACGCTCGACACGTCTCGGATTGGGAGACGACGAGGTATCTGGAGTTTTTCTGAGGTACTAGGCCCTAGGCTTTAGGCCCGAGGCTTTAGGCACCTAGGTGCTGGTCGGAAGCGAATTGCGAGCATTCGGTACGCCTAGAGCCTAGTCCCTAGAGCCTGATCTCTACGCCTTCTTCGAGGTTCTTCTCATGTGCGGAATAGTTGGTTTGTTACTCAAGAATCCCGCGCTGCGACCGCGGCTCGGTGAGCTCATGGTGCCGATGATGATCGGCATGACTGAGCGTGGCCCGGACTCCGCGGGTCTCGCGGTGTTTTCCGAGCCTGTCGATCAAGGCACCTTCAAGATCAGTCTCTACACAGGTGAGCATGCGGTGAGCTGGAAAGAGCTCTTGCAGAAATTGCGCATGAGCGTCGACGGCAAGCATGAGATCGGGATCAGCGGCAATCATGGCGTGCTCATTACGACAGCTTCGCCTGACATGGTTGAGTCCTGGATCGCGGAGAAGGCTCCGCAAGTCGCCGTGCTGTCGGTCGGTCGCAGCATCGATCTGTACAAAGACGTGGGCGCGCCCGCGGACATCTGCAAGCGCTACGAATTCGCGAAGCTCGAAGGGACACATCTGGTCGGCCATACGCGGATGGCAACCGAAAGCGCGGTCACGCCAGCGCACGCGCATCCGTTCACCGCAGGGCATGACTTCTGTCTGGTGCACAACGGTTCTCTATCGAATCCGCATCTGGTGCGAAGACAGCTCGAGCCGATGGGAATCGAATTCGAAACGGACAACGACACGGAAGCGGCGTGTCGCTACTTCGAGTGGCGCTTGCGGGAAGGCGACGATCTCAAGACCGCAGTGAAGCGCGGCTTCGAAGAGCTCGATGGCTTCTACACATTCCTGATGGGTACTGATGAGGAGCTGGCCATCGTGCGTGATGCCTTCGCTTGCAAGCCCGCCATCGTTGCCGAAACGGACGATTACGTTGCGATCGCATCGGAGTTTCGTTCGCTCGCACATTTGCCTGGCGTAAGCAAAGCCAAGCTGTTCGAACCGAAACCTCAGGAGGTATACGCATGGAAAGTGTAACCAAGGCGATTGCCGACTGGCGGCTCGCCACTGGCAAGTTCGGCGAACGCAAGGAAGTCGATCTCTCGAGCACGAGCGTACGAGAGCTCAACCAATACTTGCATCGTGATCTGCCCGTGAACTCGCTACCGACGGTGGTCGTGAACAATCCTGATGGTGCGCACTCCATTGCCGCCGGAATGAATGCACTCGTCACGATCGAGATCAATGGACACGTCGGCTATTACGTCGCGGGAATGAACAAACATGCGCGCGTGACAGTGAACGGTAATGCGGGTCCGGGCGCGGCCGAGAACATGATGTCGGGCCTGGTGCGCATCAAAGGCTTTGCGTCCACGAGTGCTGGTGCGTCTGCGCGAGGTGGTGTGCTCGTCATCGAAGGCGACGCATCGCTGCGCTGTGGCATTTCATTGAAAGGTGCAGACATCGTCGTCGGCGGCAGCGTCGGCAGCTTTTCAGCATTCATGGCGCAAGCGGGTCGCATGGTGATCTGCGGCGATGCAGGCGATGCGCTCGGCGATTCACTGTACGAAGCCGTGATCTATGTGCGCGGCGAAGTGAAATCTCTCGGTGCCGATGCGCGCTACGAACCCATGTCCGATACAGATCGCGCGACGGTCGCGGAACTCCTGGCGGTCGCGGGTTTCAAGCATGACCCTGCGGAGTTTCGTCGCGTCGCATCGGCCCGCAATCTGTATCACTGGAATTCCGATGCAAACCAGGAATATTGAAGACTCCCTCGTGCGCTCGCACGGGGCTGGCGAAATGCGCTTGCGTCTTGTGGGCTCGATGTCTGTGGGCTCGATGTCTGTGGGTTCGACTTCAGTCGAACGCCAGCGAAGCATCGCCAATGGCGATGACGTCCGGCTAAAGCCGGACCCACACGCAACGCCGGACCCACATGCAAAGCCGGACCAAGAGCCGCTGTTCGGAGATGACCATGTCAGTTGAAAGAGAAGAGATTCCAGCACAGCCCGAGCAGAAGCATCTGTCGCTCGAGGAATCGGCCACCCTCGATCGCAGCATGATCGACTATATCCAGCGTGCCTCGGCGACCGGCCTTTACGAAATTCGCGGGCTCGGTGCCAAGCGTCGCGTTCCCCATTTCGATGACCTCGTATTTCTCGGCGCATCGCTATCGCGCTATCCGCTGGAAGGCTATCGGGAGAAATGCTCGACGAAGACGATCCTCGGCACTCGGTTCGCAACCAAACCGGTCGAGCTTGCGATTCCCATCACCATCGCCGGCATGAGCTTCGGTGCGCTCTCGGCGAACGTGAAAGAGGCACTGGGGCGTGCTGCAACCGAGATGGGCACTTCGACGACGACGGGCGACGGCGGCATGACATCGGAAGAGCGCGACTCTTCCAAGACTCTTGTCTACCAATGCTTGCCTTCGCGTTACGGCTTCGATCCCGATGATGTGCGACGTGCCGATGCAATCGAGATCGTGATTGGACAAGGTGCGAAGCCCGGTGGCGGTGGGATGCTGCTCGGACAGAAAGTGAATCCGCGAGTCGCGAAAATGCGAACCTTGCCGGAAGGCGTTGATCAACGATCCGCGAGCCGTCATCCCGACTGGACCGGACCTGATGATCTCGCGATCAAGATTCGTGAGCTGCGTGAGATCACCGATTGGGAAAAGCCCATCTACGTCAAAGTGGGGGCCACGCGTGTCTTCAACGACGTGAAGCTCGCGGTGCATTCAGGTGCTGACGTGGTCGTCGTCGATGGCATGCAGGGCGGTACCGCTGCGACACAAACCGTGTTCATCGAGCACGTCGGCATCCCGACGCTCGCTGCGTTGAGACAAGCGGTCGATGCACTTGAAGATCTGAACATGCGTGGCAAAGTGCAGCTGATCATCTCGGGCGGAATTCGCTCGGGCGCTGACGTCTCCAAAGCGCTGGCGATGGGAGCGGACGCGGTCTCGATCGGGCAAGGCATTCTTGTTTCGCTCGGCTGCAACAGCGAAACCTATGTGCAGGGCGGGCGACATGTTTCTGCGCTGTCAGACTATCACTCGCTCGGCACGTCACCTGGTTTCTGTCATCACTGTCACACCGGTCGCTGCCCCGTCGGCGTCACCACACAAGATGCGAAACTCGAACAGCGTCTGCAACCTGACGTTGGAGCCAAGCGCGTCAAGAATTATCTGAAGACCGTGAATATGGAGCTCACGACGATTGCTCGCGCGTGCGGCAAGCAGGATGTGCATCACCTCGAACGCGAGGATCTCGTCGCACTCACTGTCGAAGCCGCGGCAATGGCCAACATCCCGCTCGCGGGTACGAGCTGGATTCCGGGGAAGTAAAGAGGACTAGCCGCAAAAAGGCGCAAAAGCACACACAAAGAAGATTCGCGCGAAGCACTCTGGCATTCAGGTTGGAATCTTCATTGGTTGCTTGATGACCCGCGGACTGGCTTCAGAGCATTCGACTGGACCACATGAACTCGCTTTGCGCCGTTTGCGCCTTTTTGCGGCCACTCGTTCCCGTCCTTGTCTGCACTAACGACCAGTGAAGCTCGCCACTCGGCTGTATAGAATCAGGCGATGCTGTGATCAAGGTGATCCGACGATGCGCGCTGTTTTGCACGGTTTCATTGCCTTGATGCTGGTCCCACTGATCTGCAACGCGGATGAAGTCACCGATTCGCACGCGGCGCATGGCCTTGGCAAAGTCGAATTTCCCATTAGTTGTTCAGCACCGGCGCAAGCGAAATTCAATCGTGCCTTGGCGCTGCTGCATCACATGACGTATCCGCAGGCGAGTGAAGCGTTTGAGCAGGTTGCCGCAAGCGATCCGCAGTGCGCGATGGCGCAATGGGGTATCGCGATGACACTGTTTCAACCGCTCTGGCCCACGAGGCCGAAACCCGCCGCGCTACAAAAGGGATGGGACGCGACGCAGAAAGCGAAGTCGTTGCATCCGCAAACAGATCGAGAAGGTTTGTTCATTGATGCAGCGGAAGCATTCTTCCTCGAACCGAGCGGCACGGATTACTGGCTACGCATCCGGCGTTGGGAACAGGCACAGCAAAGAGCGTACGAAGCGCTGCCCAATGATCCTGAAGCCGCGGTCTTCTATGCGTTGGCCCATTTGGCGACGACGCCCGCGGACAAGCCCGGCCGCGAGCATGCAGATCGTGCGGCCGCGATTCTGCTCAAGGTCTATGAACACAACCCCGATCATCCGGGCGCGATGCATTACCTGGTTCACGCGAACGATGTCCCCGGACGTGAGCACGAGCTGCTCGAGATCACCAACAAATACGCGAAGATCGCCCCCGACAATCCACACGCCCTGCACATGCCCACTCATATATATACGCGTCTGGGCGATTGGGACGGCGTGATCAAGGGCAACCTGCGTTCCGCGGACGCGGCATTGAAATATCCGGCGGGAGAGAAGGGCGAGTACGTGTGGGACGAGTTTCCTCACGCGATCGAATACCTGGTCTATGCCTATCTGCAAAAGGGTGATGACGCCGCGGCCGCAGAGCAATTGAAGCGGCTGCAACAAACCGAACGCATCGAGCCCACCTTCAAGAAGGCATTTCATTTCTCATCGACACAAGCTCGTTATGCGTTGGAGCGTCGCGACTGGAATCAGGCGGTGATTCTGGTGCCGCGCCAACCTGCCGATCTCGCATGGGATCGCTTTCCCTGGCCAGAAGCGACGGTCGTCTTCGCTCGTGGCGTGGGTGCAGCGCATCTGAAAAAGCTCGGCGAAGCCGAAGCCGCGTTGAAGCGATTGGAAGAACTCGAATCGGCTTCACAGGCCACGGGTGAAACCTTGTTCACGCGGAACATCGGTGTGCTGCGTCTCGAGTTGAGTGCATGGCTCGCTCAAGCGGAGGGACGCAGCACCCAGAGTCGCGCATTCATGCGTGAAGCGATGGTGCTCGAATCATCCACGCCCAAACCGCCAGTGACACCTGCACCGACGCTGCCGGCGAGCGAACAGCTCGGCGATCTACTCCTGGAGCAGAAGCAACCCGCTGAAGCGTTAGAGGCTTATCAAAAATCGCTGGAGCGCTATCCGCAGCGTTTCAATTCGTTCTACGGCGCCGCGCAGGCGGCAACCGCGTCGGGCGATGCAGCTTCGGCTCGCAAGTACTATCAGCAACTGATCGACATGGCTGGCAGCGGCACTCGTCAGCCCGCGTTGGGTCAGGCTCGGGCTTATCTGAGTCACTGAGAAGAGAGATCAGAGTAACCACATAGAACACAAAGAGCACAAAACGATCAGGGTTGAAGATCAACTGGCGTGAGTTCTGCACTCGATTCCGCGTATGTGAGCTCTTTGCGCTTTTTTGCGGCCAGAAGATTCAGGTTCTTTTCCTCCTCCTATGTGATCTTTGCGTTCTTTGTGGTTACTCCTGGTCTTCTGCTTCAAGAGCTAGCCACCAACTCACCGCGCAGTGCGTTTCGATAACGACGACTGCAAGGCACGCGAGTGCCATCCTTCAGCAACAGCCGTGCATCGCCGCTTTCCAGCGGCTCGATCTGGGTCAGGAACTCCAGGTTCACGATATAGCTGCGATGCACTCGAACGAACCGATCGGGATCGAGACGATCCTGGATCGCGGTCATCGTGGAGCGCAGCGGATAGGTTCGTCCGCGCGCATGAAGGTTCACGTAGTTCTCAGCGGCCTCGATGAATTCGATATCGCTGGCTGGGACGAGAAACTCAGCCCCGAGTTTGCGGACCAGAAAACGGCTGGGGCGTTCGATGGCCTCGACGGGCGGTCCTGAATCCGGTGCACTGAGCAAACGCGCTTCACCTCGCAGGCGCAGAAGCAGCAGACGATAGAAATGGACGACCAGCAGGATCGATGCGTAGCTGCGAACGTCCTTGAGGTACTCATATAAGAGTTCCTCCGGCCAGTATCCGAAGTCGTAGCGGCTGCCATTGAGGTGATAGACGACTTGTCGAATCGCGACCATGCCGAGCACATGCAGCAGCGAGTAGGGAATGGTCGCGAGCAGATGCCAGGGCAGCACGCGACGCCAGGTCTGCGTGTGGAAGGGGAAACGGCGCTCGAACCACAACTGCAGCGGTAGCAGCGCAAACATGACGACTGCGCTCGAGTATTCCCACGTGACCGGCGCCCACCACGCGAACCCCTGCTCATGTACATCCATGTATGCGACGACGCTATTGAATGCGCCGTTTACCAGCCACCAGCTACCCCACAGTAAGGTTTCCCAGAGCCGCCGATGGCGATCGTAGCGGTCGAGCGCGTGATGAGATTCGTTTGGCATCTGGAGATTGTAGTCGTGCTCCTTCTTAAGAAGCTTGGGTAGGGAACGTCCCATCGCGAGCGCGGCAGCACGCAACTCGCAGATTCACTCGTCACGGTTGGTCCCTCGTCACCACCGCTTGCCCCTCGACGGCCGCAAACAATCACTTACGCATGGAATGACGCGGTTCGCACCGGCATCGTGGACCCAGATTTCAACGGAGGTCTTATGAGACGAGCAGTGGTGAGCGCGTGTTGTCTGATGACAGCCGTCGCATGTTTCGGGGCCGAACGGATCACGACATCGAATGTCAGCGGTCTTCAGGTTGCATGGACCTACGACACCGGAGACTCGACAGAGGCGTTGGCGCCAGGCGGCGATCCGCCAGCCTTTGAAGCCACACCCGCGTTTGCTGACGACACACTCTATCTGTCGACCCCGATGGGGACGGTGGCAGCGATCGACGCGGCGTCCGGTCGTGAGCGCTGGAAGATCGATCTCAAGATTCGCAGGAATACCGACTACAGCGACTTTGCCAACCGAGGGCCGACGGTTCTAGGCGAACGGTTGTTCGTAGGCACGGTCGACGGACGACTCGTCTGTGTCGAACGTAAGTCAGGTCACTTCTGCGCTGGCTTCGCCGAAGGCGGGCAGATCGATCTCACGCGCGGGCTGCGACATCCGCCGCAATGGCATGGCGAGTACGGCGTGACTTCATCGCCCGCGGTCTACCGTGATGTAGTCATCGTCGGATCGTCCGTCGCAGACAACAGTCGCGCGCAGATGTCATCGGGCGAGGTCCGAGCGTTCGATGCGAAGACCGGTGCGCTGCGATGGACATTCCATCCGTTGGACGCCGACTCACCTGCGGGCGGTGCGAACGCGTGGTCGCGCATCGTGGTCGATGGTGCGAGCGGACTCGTGTTCATCCCGACCGGCAGTCCCAGTCCCGATTACT
>JBJMWN010000400.1:0-15855 GCA_045810085.1 Povalibacter sp.
TTGCGTCCCTTGGACGCGCGGTCGAGCCATTGATACATGCCCCAGAGGCCATCTAGGCCTCGCGCGTATGAAGAGTAGGTGTGATAGACCGCACCGTCCTCGAGTGTGAACGCGCTGATGCCGGGTCGATCGCGCGTGTACGTCGCTACGTCCGTCCCTGACGATGCAGCCATTTGCGCGACCGGACCTTCGCTGCCACGCAGCGCCCATTCCTGGACCGTAGGACCCGCAGACGGGGCCATCGGCGCCTCGCGACGATAGTTGTATTCGATCCCGCCGTTGCGCTGCTGCTCGACGCTGAACACGACATTGAAATCGACATTGAAATCACTGCTGAGCGAGGAGGCCCAGGGAAAGCTCCAGCCCATGCGTCGCTTGTACGCCTGAAGCTTCGCGATCGGTGCACGCGACACGGCACTGAGCGTGACGTCGTGATTCGCGAGATGCACAGCAACGCCGTTGAATCCATCCGCGATGCTCGAGCATGAGGGGCAGCCCGCTGTGTAGTCCGGACCGAACATGAAGTGATAGACGAGCAGTTGCGAACGTCCCTTGAACAAGTCCGCTAGAGAGGCGGGTCCGTTCTCCGTATCGAACCGATACTCCTTATCGATTTTCACCCACGGTAGTGACTGTCGCTGCTGGGCCAGCTCATCGCTCCGCCGAGTGAGCTCTTTCTCGGCTTCGAGCAGCTCGAGTCGGGCTGCCAGCCATTCTTTGCGTGTTCCGGTTGTATGCGTGGTCATGGGATCTCCTTGAGACGAGGTCTTGGTGAATGTGGTGAGGTAGATTAGGAACACAGAGCGATCGGGTGGGAGTGACAAGTGTGGCGGGATTCGTGCGTGAGCCGTTTGGAGTGAGCCAGTGGACTCGCTGATCACGGCTGCGGCACGCGCATTGGCTGCAGGCGATCCGCTGGGCGCATTGAAGCGCGTCGCTTTGCGCAATGACCCGGCTGCGCTTGCACTTCGCGGCATTGCGATGGCGCAGCTCGGAGACTTCGTTCGTGCGAAGGCGCTCGTACGAAATGCCGCGCGCGCGTTTGGGCCGAAGGAAGTGGTCGCTCGCGCACGATGTGTCGTCGCCGAAGCTGAAATAGCGCTTGCCTCGCGCGAGCTTGGCTGGCCTACGAAGGCGCTCGAAGCAGCTCGTGTGACACTCGAATCGCATGGCGATGAAGTGAATGCGGCGCATGCGCGCTATCTGCAGCTGCAGCGTCTGTTGCTGGTCGGTCAGATCGATGAAGTCGAGCGCGTGCTCGCCGAATTTGATCCGACGCCGCTGCCGCCGGCTTTAAGAGCAGCACACGAGTTGGTAGTCGCAGGCATCGCAATGCGACGACTCAAGACAACATCGGCACGTGAGGCGTTGAGTCGTGCATCGAAAGCCGCACGTACCGCAGCGATTCCGGCGCTGATGGCAGAAGTTCAAAACGCATCGTTGGTTTTGAATACGCCTGCCGCCCGGCTGATCGCGCATGGCGAGGAACGGCTGATCCTGCTCGAGGAAGTCGAAGCCTTGTTCGCTTCGAAGTTTCTGGTGGTCGATGCATGCCGCTACGTTGTGCGCGAATCAGCCACGGTCATTTCGCTGGCAACTCGTCCAGTTCTATTCGCGCTCGCGCGCACATTGGCGGAAGCCTGGCCCGAAGACGTCTCGCGCGATGTGCTGGTGGCCCGCGCATTCGGATTGAAGCGAGCGGATGAATCGTTGCGTGCGAGATTGCGAGTCGAAATCGGACGGCTGCGCAAGGCGCTCGGATCGATCGCTGGTGTGAATGCGACGACGCGCGGATTTTTGCTGAGCCCCATTCGTGCTCGCGACATCGTCGTGCTCGCACGTCCGGTGGAGGAAGAGCATGCAGCCGTGCTGGCCTTTCTTGCTGATGGGGAAGCATGGTCGAGCTCGGCCTTGGGTTTGGCATTGGGAGCAAGTCAACGCACCGTGCAACGGGCGCTCGATTCCCTGGCTGCCGCAGGAAAGATTCAGTCCTTCGGTCGCGGCCGGGCACGTCGCTGGATGACTCCGCCCATTCCAGGATTCACGACGACTTTGTTACTCCCCGCACCTTTGCCGAGCGAATAGGATGGAGTCATGAAAAAATCAGAAGCTGAGATCGTTGATGAGCTTGGACCCTTCCCAGGCTTCGAAGGCGTGCACGGCCTAACGTACGACGGCGAGAACGTCTGGTTCGCATCGGGCGATAAATTAAATGTGCTGGATCTCAACCAGCGCAAACCCGTGCGCTCGATCGATGTGGCCGCTCACGCAGGCACTGCCTTCGACGGCAAACATTTGTTTCAGATTGCCGAGAATCGAATTCACAAGATCGATCCGCAGAGCGGCCGCATTCTCGCCTCAATTCCAGCGCCCGGTGCTGGCGGTGATTCGGGTCTGGCGTGGGCGGAAGGCGCGCTCTGGGTCGGCCAATACCGCGATCGAAAGATCCATCAGATCGATCCTCAGACCGGAAAGATTCTTCGCACCATCGAATCCAATCGCTTTGTCACTGGAGTGACCTGGCTCGAGGACGAGTTGTGGCACGCCACCTTGGAAGGCGATGAGAGTGAGCTGCGCAGAGTCGATCCGCAGACGGGCGAAGTGCTGGAGAAAGTTGCGATGCCGCCCGGTGCATTCATTTCAGGGCTCGAGTCCGATGGGCGCGATCAGTTTTTCTGCGGCGGCGCCAAGAGCGGCAAAGTGCGAATCGTTCGCCGGCCGAAGCGCGCGGCTGTCTAGGCGAGTAGCGATCGCTCAGGCGCTCGTGCGCGCGTCTGTTCCAATCATCGCGGTTGCGTGTTGCGTGCGGTACTGCGTCGGCGTCATGCCCGTGTATTCGCGAAAGGCGGCATTGAACGTCGACTTGGAATTGAACCCCGTTTCCAGACAGATCGTCAGCACAGTCTTGTCGGGCGCATCGATCAGGATTCGCTTTGCTTCTTCGATGCGGTGCTGATTCACGAACTCACTGAAGCTCGTCGCGAAGTCTTGATTGATGACTTGCGAGACGTAGTGCGGGTTCTCGCGCAGATGCTGGCACAGACTTCGAAGACTCAACGCGTTGTCACAATACAGTCGCTGCTCTCGCATCTGAACACCGAGCTTGCGTTGTATCCGCCTGCGGGCCGGTGCATCCAGCGAGGATTTCGCATACTTGCGCTTGTGCTCGACCGGCTCGGTGTCTTCAATATGAGCTCTGACGAGTGTGAAGATCGCCCAGATCGTCACCGTCACTTCGATAATCGAAAATGCTGTACCCAGTCCCGTGTCCTTTCCCAACAGCAGGCAGTGCAACGTGCGCAGTAATCCGACCAGCCAATTGGTGGCAAGCAAGAGCACGAGCACACGCAGGGTATCGAGCGGTTTGGATTTGATCGTCTCGAACCAGGAAAACGGCTGATCTACGTGTTCACGCAGGATTCTTCTGCACGCCAATACAAAATGCGGGACCTGACACAGGAACACCGCGATCGATGCGAGCATGGTGCCGTGAATGAACAGGCTCTGGAGCTTGCTCGCGACGTGGCGAGGATCTGCGTAGTCCGGGCCGAGATGCGAGCGTTGAATCAGTGGCAGGGTGAGCAACATGCCTGCAGCGATCAATGCGACCTGCATTCCAGATAGCGAACGGACCGATGCTCGAGATGGGTGGGTCAGTTGCCGCGCATACAGCCACAGACAAGGCGCGAGCAGCAGTGAAAGACACATGAGCAGACCCAACCACAAGCTCTTGCCGGGCGAAGTCGGATGCAGCATCAGCCATTGCAGGATGAATGTGCACGACTCGAGGACCAGGTAAGCGCTCAGGTACGAGTAGTGCGGCCGGTTCAGTCGCGAGCTGCGAAATACGAAAGAGCACAGCACGCAACTCATGAAGGCGATCGCGTAGAGAGAGCTGTTGAAGGTGTTCATGCATCCGCTCGGGAATTGAGTGGAGTTCGCTTGCCGAGCTTTCGCTGCGACCGGTGCGACAAGGTAAGTCAGTGCGATGGCTCGACGCCAGTGCGCCGATGAATCTAGTTCGATGTAACAGCTGCTTGTGAACCGCAGCCGTTAGGAGCGACGACTCGGACATCCTGTCACGATCGTCTTTGCTCGGGTCAAAAGGCGTGACTTTTGCTCCTCGCTCGCCACTTGGCGAGCGGCGGGCACATCCATGTGCCGAATACGCGGCCTGGTACACAACGGGTTGTTACAGGCCACTAGGGCGCGTGCGGCCCTTCTGGATGCGCCATGGGGAGTCGAACGGTGAATTCGCTTCCCATCCCCACGCCTTTGCTGGTGGCCTGGACCGAGCCGCCGTGCAGTTGCACCAGTTCATGGACTAGCGCGAGTCCGAGACCGAGACCGCGGCTCGATGAGTTCGGATCGACCTGCGTGAACATCTCAAAGATCTGGCTCAACATGTCTGGAGGAATGCCTTTGCCGTTGTCCTCGACGTGGACCACGGCGTCGTGATCTTCGATCGTCATCTTCAACCAGATATGACCGCCGGGCTGCGTGTACTTGATGGCATTGTCGAGAAGATTCGCAAAGATCTGTTGCAAGCGAATGCGATCAGCGGAGACCTCAACCGGTGCGGGCGGCGTGAGTCGTTGAATCGCCACTGACCTTTCCTGGCAACGCAATTGCAGCTGCATGCAGGCATCGTGCAGCACGTCCTGCAGGACGATTGTTTCGCGATTTAATGTGACCTTGGACGCGTTCAGCCGCTTTGCATCCAGCAAGTCTTCGGTGAGTCGCTGTACGAGCTCGAGCTGTTGACGCATCAGTTCGGCGACGTCGCTCTGAACTGCGCCGGCCTGACGTTGCGCGATGAGCTGCAATCCCATGTTGATACCGGCGAACACGTTGCGCAGCTCATGCGAAATCTTGGTGATCGCGAGGTCCTTGCTCTCGTTGCGGGCCTGCAGCTCGCGCAGGCTGTTGCTCATGAATTCGTGCTGCTCTTTCGAGTCGGTTCGATCGCGCAGAATTTTTCCGTAACCGACGATCCGGCCTCCCTGATCCCGGAGTGCAAGCAACGCACCTGAGGACCAGAACCGCGATCCATCCGCGCGAACATGCCAGCGGTCGTCTTCTGAAATGGCGGATGCGCTTGCCACCACTCGTTCAAGTTCGTCGATGCCTCTATCGCGATCTTCACTCACGAAAATCCTGGCAAGCGTCTCTCCCACGAGAGACTCGCGGGATGCGTTGAAGATGCGTTCTGCGCCTGAGTTACACCACAGCACCGTGCCTTTCGGGTCCATCAGAAAGATCGCGTGCTCCCCTGCCTGATCGGCCAGCAGTCGCAACATCGAGTCGATGTCGTCCTGCGTTGGGGTAAGAATGTTTTGCATCAGTTGGCTCAAGCGGACTCGGCACTTTCATATGCGGGGTCTCGTGAACTACCTCCTTACGTGCAGACCTCCCGGAAGTTCCGATGTGCTGTCGTCCCAGGTCACATCTTCCGTGCACGATCCGCATCGCTGGGCGACGCGGGGTCGGTCGTAACCTACTGCTGGTATTCAATTTCCTGAAAAAGCCTGGATATCGACTGCCGCGGGATTTCGATGCACCTGCCAAAAGTGTGACCGGCGTCTCGCAGGCGACTTTTACATCTTATGAACCAGGGCCAGAGATTCGGTGGCTTGATTACGCACACTCGAGTCGTTGAAGTCCCCGGAAGCGCTTCGTTGAAAGGTCATACGCTATTCAATCTGCCGTCGAGTAGTCGGCACTTTGGTGTGGCGGCGGCATTGGTCGCCGTCGCGCTCGCGTCTGCGCTCGTTTTCATGTGGCCAGGCATGACCGGCCAGCATTCCGCGACGATCAATGACCTGAAACGCCTGCGCGCCGGAAATCCTGTCGAGCTCACCGGTATCGTCACGTTTGCCGACCCTGTGGGCGGCTTCTATTTCCAGGATCAGACCGGTGGCATGCACATCTCGCTGCCGCCAGGCACCTCGTTGCCGAGCGTAGGTGACCGCATCGAGCTCAATGCGGTGATGAAAAACGAATACGACGTCGAAGCGAGCACGCAGAGCATTGAGCTTGCGAAGATCGTTGTGAAGGTCAAAGGACAGACAACGCTCCCCAAAGCTCAGCCTCTGTCGCTCGTCACCCAGTTTTCAAGCTCCGGTCTGCGTGAAGCTCAGCGTGTCACGACTCGCGGTGTGGTCCGCGCTGCTTCCGTGCGCGATCGCAAGCTGGTGCTGGAACTCGCTGATGTCGGTCAACGCATGCCGGTGACGATTCTCAATGCGGACGCGGCAGATGCCGAATCGCTGATCGATGCGCATGTCACCGTAACAGGCGTGCTGCAGCTCGACTTCAAAGATCTCGCAGGTCCCGCGCTGCGCGTGGACAACGTCGGTCCGCACCTCTGGGTTGCGTCGATCGCAGACCTGGAGGTGACGAACGCTGCTCCTGCACAGATCGCGCTTGCCCCGTCGGTGCGATCGCTGATCGTGGATCCGCAATGGGTTCGCGGCGGTGCGCGTGTCCGCATTCAGGGCAGCGTGGCGCACGTGGAATCCGAGCATGTGCTGCTGATCGAAAACGGCGGGCTCGTGATGCCGGTGGAGACACCGGCTGCAAGCGAATTCGCGCCAGGTGATGTGATCGAAGCCACAGGCTGGCCGACGCCCCGCCGATTCACGCTCACGTTGCAGCGGGCTCAAGTGAAGCGCCTCGATCCCGCGGTGCGCATCGCACATGAGGAAGAGTCGCACACTCGACCGATTACAGAGATTGCTCGTGTGCGTCAGCTCACCAACGAGCAAGCTGCTGCGGGCATTCCTGTGAGCCTGACGGGTGTGCTCACGATGGTTCAGCGCAGCTCGGACCTGGTCTTCATTCAGTCGGGTGAGGAGGCCATTTTCGTCGACTGTTCCGATCAGGCGCTCGACACTCTCGAGCGCGGACAGAGTGTGCGCATCAGTGGATTGACGGGCGCTGGCGGTTTCGCTCCGGTCATTCGTCATCCGCGCATCGAGATCCTGGGCAAGGGCACGATGCCGCCGGCGCAGAAAGTGGATCCTGAGCAGGCGCCTTCAGGTACTTACGATTCCGAGTGGGTGGAGATCGAAGGCCTGGTGCGGCCATTCACGTGGAATGGTGGCTGGTACAAATTCAATCTGCTCACGCCCGTCGGTGTCGTGAACGCGTTGATCATCGAGCCCGAGGACGCAGCCGATCTCGAATCGCTGGTCGATGCGAAGGTTCGGGTGCAAGGTGTTTTCGCCACCGTGTTCACGGTGGACGGCGTGCTCGCGGGTTACCGCATGTTTGTCTACTCGCCGGATTCGATGCAGGTCATCAATCCCTCAACGGCGAAATCCAGCACGATCGAAACGCGACCGATCCAGCAGCTGCTGCGCTTCTCGAACAAATCCAGCTTCGGCCGGCGCTCGCGCATTGAAGGTGTGGTGACGCTGCGTGCACCCTCCACGTTGTATGTTCAGGACGAGACCGGCAGTGCGATGGTTCAGACATTGAACCCGGATGCACAGCCGGGCGATCGCATCGAGGCCATCGGTTACCCCGCACCGAGCGATCACGGTACCGTCATCTCTGATGCGGTGGTCCGTCGGCTCGGCAAACACGAGCCTGCCACTCCAGAACGCGTCACTGCCGAGCAGATCCTGAGTGGCAATCTCGACAATCGTCTGGTCTCGATCGAAGCACGTGTGCTCAGTCACGTCAGTGGCGCGACCCAGCAGACGGTGGTGCTGCAGGACGCTTATACGAATTTCAATGCGCAGCTCGATGGCGGAATTCCGCTCGAGGAGTTGCGTGAGGGCAGCATCGTTCGTATTACCGGCGTAACGGCTGTGCAACGGCAGATTCTGTACTTCCGCGACTACAACTCGGTGCCTGCGTCCTTCCGGATGCTGCTGCGCTCTGCTGACGATGTGGTGGTTGTAAAGCCCGCACCCTGGTGGAATCTGCGCCATGCCTGGCCGGCACTCTCGGTCCTTTCGCTCTCGATCTGTCTTGCGATGCTGTGGGTCTTCGTGTTGCGCCGTCGCGTGCAGCATCAAACCGCGGAGATCGAAGGCCAGCGCGCGTTCCTGCGTCAGGTCATCGACATGTGTCCGAATTTCATCTTCGTGAAAGACGCGGATGGGCGCTTCACGCTCGTGAACCGTGCCATCGCCGAAGCGCATGGACTGAAGCCTTCAGAAATGATCGGCAAGTCGGACGCGGAAATCGGCATGGCGCCAGAGCAAGTCGAAGCCTATCGTCGCGACGATCTGGAAGTGTTGAGCTCTGGTCAGCAAAAGGAAGTGGATGAGGAGCACCAGGCTCCGCACGGACAAACGCGCTGGGTGCACACAGTCAAACGTCCGCTGCTCGATGATCAAGGCCGCGCGACGAAGATTCTCGGCGTCGCCAATGACATTTCGCTGCACAAGTTCGCGCAGGACACACTGCGCAACGCGCGTGAGGTGGCGGAATCTGCGAACCGCGCGAAGAGCGAATTCCTCGCCAACATGAGCCACGAGATTCGCACACCGCTGAACGGCATTCTCGGCATGACCACACTCTGTATGGATACAGAGCTCAGCCGCGAGCAGCGAGAGTACGTCGAGACAGTCAAGCTGTCGGCCGACGGATTGCTTATCGTCATCAACGACATTCTTGATTTCTCGAAGATCGAAGCGGGCAAGCTCGAACTCGAGAACATCGAGTTCGATGTGCGCGAAACGCTGGACGCTGCAGTGAAGACACTTGCCTTGCGTGCGCATCAAAAGGGACTCGAACTGGTCAGCGAAGTCGCGTGCGATGTGCCTGCGGTGCTGCGTGGAGATTCGAATCGCTTACGGCAAGTGCTCCTCAATCTTCTTGGCAATGCCATCAAGTTCACTGAAACAGGCGAGGTCATTGCTCGCTTGGCCCTGGAAGTGCGCGAGGGCACGGACTGCATGCTGCGCTTTACGGTCAGCGATACAGGCATTGGCATTCCACCTGATCGCCAGCAGCAGATTTTCAAGCCGTTTGTGCAGGCGGACAGCTCGACGACTCGCGAATTCGGCGGTACGGGCCTCGGACTCACGATCTCGAGTCGACTGGTCGCGATGATGGATGGCGGCATCTGGGTCGAGAGCGAACCCGGTCGCGGCAGCGATTTCCATTTCACGATTCGGCTCGAGGCAGTCGATCGAGTTGCGCAGCCGCTGCCGGCAGCACTCGAAAACGTTCGCGTCCTGATTGTTGATGACAATGAAACCTTACGACGCGCGCTCTGCGTTCCCATGCGTCATTGGAAGATGCGCGTGGATGTGGCTGCCGACGTGGCGGAGGCAATGCGCTTGCTGGATGCAGCCGAGCGACAAGGCGATCCGGTGCGGCTGCTGCTGACCGATATCCGAATGCCCGAAGTCGATGGCGCGCAGCTGATCCAGCGCATTCGTCAGCGTCCAGATCTTTCGCTGAATGTGGTCGCCATGCTCACTACCTTCGCGCAGCGCGAAGAAGAAGCAGGCTGCCGAGCGTTGGGCGTTACGGAGTTTCTCGTGAAGCCGTTGCGACAGCACGACTTGCGTGAAGCGCTTGTTCGCGCGTTGACGCCAGTCAGTCCCTCGCTGCAAGTGGTGCAGACTCGCGTGCAAGCCGCTGCGGTCCAATCAGTATCGCTCAACGTGCTGCTGGCAGAAGACAACGCGGTCAACCAGCTGCTGATGGTGCGATTGCTCCAGAAGCGCAATCACCGCGTCGTCGTGGCAGGCAATGGCAGGCAGGCACTCGCGGCACTCGAGCGAGAGGCCTTCGATCTCGTGCTCATGGACGTGCAGATGCCTGAACTCGACGGCCTTGAAGCGACACAAGAGCTGCGGCGGCGCGAGCAACTGACGCAAACTCGAGTGCCGGTAATCGCGCTCACAGCACATGCCATGACGGGTGATCGCGAAATGTGCCTGGCTGCGGGCATGGATGGCTATCTGACCAAGCCCATCAACGTGAAGGAGCTGGACGAAGTCCTGCACAAACTCGGCGGCAACAGGAAGATCGCAAGCAACATTGCGAGCGCCGGTTGAGCATGCGCACGAGAGTCAGACAGGTTCTCGCGTGATCTCCTGAACCTCAGGCTGATTGCCGCGACTGACGCTCTGGCCGTCGTTCGCTTTCAGTCCCCAGAACGACAAAGACGAGACGATCGTCATCACTCCGAGAGTGATGAGTGCGCCATGCAGTGCGTCCGTGACGGCCACTCGATCGGTCTGCGGCAGATCACCCAGAAACCAACCCGCGACCAGTGAGCTGCACGCGAGCCCAAAGCTCATCGACAGCTGTTGCATGGAACTGGCAATGGTGCTGGCCATGCTGGAGTCTCGAGCTTCGATGTCCGCATAGGCCATCGAGTTCATGCTGGTGAACTGCAGCGAATTGCAGAAGCCCTGACACAGCCCCAGCAGGACAATGAGAGCCAGAGGTTTGCTCGCATCGATGGTCGCGAACAGACAAATGGTCACGCCGATCATGGCTGTGTTCACGATCAGAATCTGCCGATATCCGAAACGACGCAGCAGACGAGGCGCGATCAGTTTCATCGTCATCGCTGCCATTGCCGTCGGCATCATCAGCAATCCTGATTGCCACGCGGGCAGCCCAAGACCCAACTGATAAAGCAGCGGTAACAGGAAAGGCAGACCGCCCAGGCTGAGCCGTGTCGCAAATCCTCCGGCCACGGACACCCTGAACGTGCGTACTTTGAAAAGCGAAAGTCTGAGCAACGGATAGGCGACGTGGCGCGCGTGAAACGTATAGGCAGCCAGCAGCGCGAAGGAGAGCACGAGCAGCACGCTGATCGAAGTGGGATCAAGACGGTGCTCCCCAAACACTTCGAGAACCCATGAAAGCAGTGCGGTGCCAGAGCCAAACAGGACCAGCCCTACGACATCGAGCGGTCGTCGTGGCTCACGATAGTCGGGCATGTGACGGTTGATCAGCCACAGCGCGATGAGGCCGACAGGCACGTTCACGAAGAAGATCGCGCGCCACGAAGCCCAGTGAACGATCAGCCCGCCGATCGTGGGACCCAGCATCGGGCCGATCAGCGCGGGAATGATCACGAAGTTCATCGCTGCGAGCAGTTCGGATTTGGCGAACGTTCGCACGATCGCGAGCCGGCCGACGGGCGTCATCATCGCAGCGCCGGCACCTTGCAGGATGCGAGCTGCGACGAGCATGGGCAGATTCACCGCAAGACCGCACACAATCGAGGCGAGCAGGAATACGGTGACGGCTGCCCCGAAAACTTTTCGCGTACCGAAACGATCTGCCATCCAACCGCTGATTGGAATGCCAACGGCGAGGCTGAGAATGTAGCTCGACACAACTGCTTTCAGACTCAGCGGTGTGACGCCAAGACTGCGAGCGATGGCGGGCACCGCTGTGTTCACGATGGTCGCATCGAGTTGCTCCATGAACAGCACGGTTGCAACCACCCAGGGCAAATAGCGTTTGACGAGGGCTGAAGGCGAATTTGTCACAGCTGCATTCTCGTGAGCCATTCAACGGAACTGCAGAGCAATGGCGAACCAGCGGCACGAGTTCTGCCAAACCTTCATCGTGTCTCGTGAATTAAAAGATAAGCGAATAGCGCGCCCGTGGCGTGATGGTTCGATTTCCGCTTTACCTACGCACTGGCCCGGCACTTCGCGACTACTGGCGCGTTACTTCTAGGATCGTCAGTAAATACAGGTGATTCATGCCAAGCACACGCAATCCCTCGGGACAAACACCGAACACGAGCCGGCCGAGCCAATCGCAAGATAGTGGTGGGCAATGGCAGGGTAATCAGAACCAGAGCCAGGATGATGATCTGATCGAAGATCGCGATGAGGGCGATCGAGTCGAAGTCGGTGATCCCGTTCCAGAAGGAGACCGGACCATTCGCGCGACGCGCGATGCTCCGCTTGAGACCGGTGACGATGAAGATCTGCCGGACGATCAGAGTGGAACGCAAGGTTCGAGCAGCGAGCGACATTAACTGAAGTTTCGCTCTTGCAGCGGCGCGATGGATTCTTTCGATCCTCGCGCCGCCTGCCCGCTACGTTTGCGGCACGAGACGAATACGAGTGATTTCGGAAGGCGCGCCAAAGCGCTTCGGTGGACCCCAATAGCCGGTGCCGCGGCTCACGTAGATCCAAAGTTGATTCAGCCGATGCAGTCCCGCAGTGAACGGCTGCTGCAAAGGCACGAATAGATTCCACGGCCAGAATTGCCCGCCATGGGTATGTCCTGAGAGCTGCACGTCGAAACCCGCCGAAGCAGCCGCAGCGGCGGAACGAGGCTGATGGGCGAGCAGAATCTTGACGGCAGCATTCTGCGGAGCGCCACGCAACGCCGCCTGCGGATCACTGCGCTGCTGTGGATTGAACTGATGCGCGCTGTAGTCAGTGACACCCGCGAGCACGAGTTTCTGGTCACGATGCTCGAGTACCACATGTTCGTTCTTCAGTACCTTCAGGCCCAGTCGGCGCAGCTCCTGCGACCAGGCAGCTTCACCTGAGTAGTACTCGTGATTGCCGGTCACGAAATACACACCCTGCCGCGCAGTGAGCTGTGACAACGGCTGAACATCGCCGGCGAGTTCCGGGACGCTGCCATCAACCAGATCGCCCGTGATGGCAATGACATCGGCCTTCAGATCATTTGCTGCATTCACGATTGCATTCACATAACCGCGTTTGATCGTCGGTCCCACGTGAACGTCACTGATCTGCACGATCGAAAATCCATCGAGTGCCGCGGGTAGATTGCGGATGGGGATCGCGACGTCCACTACTCGCGCGCGACGACGTGCATTGAGCAGGCCGATCAGTGTGATCACAGTGGCGAGTACAACAACCGTGAGTGAAGACCCGTGTGCGATCGAGCCGAATCGCGCAGGAGAGGCGAAGGACACGATGCCCAACACGATGTCGCGCAAGAAAGTGAGAACAAAGAATGAGGAGAAGGTGCCCATCGCGAGCATGCCGGCCCAGGTCAGCCGATCGGCCAGCGGCTGTCGTTCGATCGACCGACCCATCATGCCAAGCGGCATCAGCAGGCACGAGGCGACGAGCAGCGTCTCGCCAATCGTCCCGCCCACCGATCCGAGCGCGAGGTCAGGCAGCAGGCGCGCGCCGATGTAGAAATGCAGGAATGCGAGCAGCACCAGGCTCATCGCAAAGGATCGGCTTACACGCACGGTAGTCTCGAGTTCGAAAGAGGGGGATGCCCGCTTCGGGGCTCCCCGCAAAAATGGGGTTCAGCGAGTCGCTTTCAACGGCTATGGCATTAAATGCGCTTAGAACCTATCTCAAAATCGCCGTGGCGCGCACCGCCTCGCGCCGCAAGTTCTTTTCCGCAAACGCCGTGAATACATCCTTGTAGGCTCGCGCAAAAACATCCATGTTTTTGAGCGTTGCGAAAAGAACTTCCGACGCAAGACGGTGGGTCAGTGGCGGATTCGACGCCCGTGCCTACTTAAGTTCATTTTGAGATAGGTTCTAGTGTTCTGCAGAGGCGAGCCACATGCCCGTGAAGGCAATCAACCCGCCCACGATCTGTCCGGAGTGCAGCGTCTCGCCGAATAAAAGCACCGCGATCAGCACGCCGACGATCGGATCGAGATTGGTGTAAACGCCGACCAGGCTGGCATCGAGCTCACGCAATGCGTAGCCATACACAAGGTAAGCAAGCGCTGAAGCGATGACTCCCAGAAACAGAAGACCCATCCACGTGGAGATCGAGGGCGATTGCCAGGAATGATTAGCGAGCTCAATCGCGGCGCCGGGAAGCAGCATCAGCGTGCCCAGCGCCGACACGACCGTGATGCTGATGACCGAGTCGGATCCGCTCGTGCGTTTCGAAACGACGGTGTAGGCGGTCCAGGAAATCACAGCGCCGATCATCCACAGCGCACCTGCGAGCGGATCGGGTGAGCCTGCATCGCGTTCGCCTGCAGCAATCAGAAGCGCGACTCCCAGAACTGAGAACACGATGCCAGCGATGCGGCGCCGTGATGGCCGTTCCTTCAGGAACACGAACGCTGCGAGTGCGATCGATGCCGGCAGCGCCGCGTAGATCAAAGCGCCTTGTGCTGCGGATCCGTACACCAGGCCATAGTTGAATGTGATTGCGAATCCGGTGATACCTGTCAGGGCCATCAGCCCAAGCGACATCCATGGAATCGGTCGCGGCAGCAAGGAGAGTCCTCCCTGCTTCCACGCGATCGGTAACAACACCAACGTGGCGATCAGGAAGCGCAGCGCCGCCAGCGTTGCCGCCGGAATCTCACGCGCGGTCGCCTTGGTCACGACGAACGTACTGCCCCACATGATCATGAGCAGGATGAGACCGATCAGGGCGAGCGTGCGGCGCTGTGTCATGCGCTCAAGCCTCAGCGATGTCGCTGCCACAAGCAAATCACGACACAGCAGATGTAATGGTTCGTCAGATCGACGGGTCTACTACTGGCATGTAGCAGCAGCTTGTGAACCGCAGCCGTTAGGGAAACCGAAAGCACAGGGGAGAGAACAATGGACAGGGGTCAGCTGATCGGAAAAACCAGGCCGCATCGCTCGTGCTTCCTGATCGCCTGCACGATGGCCTTTGCAGCGCCATCGCTCGCAAGCCTTCCGACGACAGTGTTGAGCAGGCCGGCCACAGCGTTGACCACTGAAACGGCCGTCCTCGCTGGGGGCTGTTTCTGGGGAGTCGAGGCGGTATTCGAACACGTCAAAGGCGTGCGCAGCGTGGTTGCGGGTTATGCGGGCGGCGAGGCGAATACTGCCAGCTACGAGCGCGTGGGGAGCGGTCGAACGGGTCATGCCGAAGCCGTCCAGATCGTCTTCGAACCGGGCGTGATCTCATACAGCGAAGTGCTGCGAATCTTCTTTTCTGTCGCCCATGATCCAACGCAGTTGAATCGCCAGGGTCCGGATGTCGGATCGCAATATCGTTCAGCAATCTTCTATGCGGACAAATCACAGCAGGAAACAGCGAGCGCTTACATCGCACAGTTGACGCAGCAGCATCTGTTCGCGCGTCCCATTGTCACGAGTGTTGATTCTTTGCGCGGTTTTTATCCTGCCGAGAACTATCACCAGGATTTCATCGCTCGCAATCCCACCTATCCCTACGTCGTCATGAATGATCTTCCGAAGATCCGCAACTTGAAGCGACTCTTCCCCGATGCTTATCGCGAATGGAACGCTCCGTCCACGTATACCTCGCTATGAAGAATCAGAGACGAAGCGCTGAAGCGATGTTGATTGTTCTCGCGATGTTCGCAGCGAGCGCTGCGAGCTCAGCCTCGCAACCGATGCTTGCCATGCAAGGCACCTGGACGCTCGCTTCAGCCTACGAGATTCAGGCGAACGGCACGCGCACCACGAACTATGGTGAGCATGCGAAAGGACTCCTGATGGTCGATGCTGCGGGCCGCTACTCGTTGCAGATCTTTCGTCCAGATCGGCGCAAATTCGCTTCAGGTGCCAAACCGACGGGTACACCCGATGAATTTCGCGATGCCGTGCTCGGCTCGAGCACCCACACCGGGCGAGTGCATGTCGACGCACCGAATCATCATCTGATCTTCGATATCGATACTGCTTCCTTTCCTAACTGGGAAGGCACTCAGCAGGTACGCGACTATGTGTTCGAGAACGACACGCTCACGTATTCCGTGCCAGCGAGCGCATCTGGCAATGGCACCATTGCTTACTCTGTGTGGAAGCGCGCTCAGTAAGATTGCTGGATGTCTTTCGGTGGGTCAGCCGTTGGCGCCATGCAAGTTCCACTGAAGCAGAAGCCGCAGCGGTTTGCGGGTGGCTCCTCTTGTGGGTAGGGCTTTAGCCTGACGGAAGTTCGACTAAA
>JBJMWN010000401.1:0-34812 GCA_045810085.1 Povalibacter sp.
ATCCGGGCAGTGCAGGACGACGAAGGTTCAGCCTGCCCATCGCAGTAGGTGAGCTTGTCATCAGTGCTGGCGCGAAGGTCACACCGCACATACGCGAGCTGAAAATCAGCTGAGAGCGGTGACTCAGACGTTGCGTCGAACACCTTCGCGATGCGTCGTGCGAGGCGGGCGCGTTCGTGAAGCGGCGAGGTCTTTCTGCAATCCCAGCTTCCGCGCGAGACTCTGCGCATCGACGGGTGCTCGCAGTTTCACATCCGTGTTGTCAAAATAGCAGAAGACATCACGGGAACGAGAAGAGGGCGGTGCTGCTGCGATTACCTTGTCCGCATCGAGCGGTTCACTTCCTGCGTGCCAGGCCCGAATGCGTTCGGCCCAGCGTTCGAGCGCTCGATCGCTATAGCCGCTCACATAAAGCTTCTTGTCTCCATGCAGCCGCAGGTACATGAAATCGGTCGTGACGTCCTGAAGCATGGGCCAGCGAGCCGCCGTCTCCGCGATCACCAATGCAATGCCATGCTTGCGTAGCAAGTGAATGAACTGCGGATCGCGAAAGCTTTCATGGCGGATCTCCACCGCATGTCGCAGCGGCCGTTCTGCGTCAATCGCAAGTCGGGCTCGACCTTTCAGACGGTAGTCGCGGCGTCGTGCAAGTCGCAGTGCTTCTCCTGTATCACGTGGAAGCAGTCTGAAAAAGGCTTCGAATTTTTCGGCGTTGAAACGAAACTGCGGAGGAAATTGCCAGAGAATGGGTCCGAACTTCTCGCGCAGATTGAACACGCCAGATGCGAAGAAGTTTGCGAGTGGAGTTTCCACATCGCGCAAGCGTTTCATGTGAGTGATGAAGCGCGGACCTTTGACAGCGAACACAAAGTCGGCAGGCGTTTCCTCATACCAGCGCGCGAAAAATTCTGGTCTCTGGAGCGAATAGAAAGAGCCATTGATCTCGATGCTCGAGAGAATTCGAGAGGCATAGTGAAGCTCGAGGCGTTGCGGCAGGTCCTCTGGATAGAAGACACCGCGCCAGGGCGTGTAGCGCCATCCCGAAATTCCGATGCGGATGTCGGCCATAAAATCAGCCTTCGCTTGTTGAGAGACTCTCTATCGCGAGACTCGCGGCTCGTTGCCCGCTTGCTAGCGCACCACCCACCGAAGCCGCTTCACCTTGCGTGTCGCACGCTTCACCCGCGAAGAACAGCGTGTTCTCGAGTGGACGTGCAAGCGTGGCGCGAGCTGATCTGCCGTTCGCGAGCACATAGCTGTACGCACCGCATGCGAATGGATCGCGCTGCCAGTCGTGATAGGCGAATCCCTCAAGGAGCGCGCGATAGTTCACACGCCGACCAAAGAGTCTGCGCAACGTTTCGAAGACGTGCTCGAGCAGATCCTCGCGGCGAGCGCCGGATAAACGATCCGCGTTAGGCCCCGCTGACCATGCCACCAGAACCGAGGTCCGGATGGGGAGCGAAGTCCAGAAGGTTGGGAAGGCAGCGTCAGGCGCATGAAAGAATGCGGCGTCCTTGTATTTGCATTCGCCCAGCTCATCCCAGAACGGTCGCGAGAATCGCAGAATCATTTTGATCACCGGTCCGGCGGCGAGGAGGCTGAGCGCGTTCTGCTTCTGACGCAGCGGAGGATCGAAGCGAACGGCGTGAGGCGAACTGGCAGGGAGCTGCAACACACCGAGTGGCAGAGTCACGATCGCTCGTCGTGCGTGCACACGAATCGGTCGGCCATGTTGAACGGCATCGATGTCGATCGAATCGCGCTTCCAGGAAATCTGTCGGACGCAAACGCCAAGCCTCACGTGCACACGATCGGGTTTGAATGAATGCTGGATCGCATTCATCAACGTGTCGTAGCCGGTCAATGGTCGGAACGTCTCCGAGTCGGCTGCTGCACTTCCGCTCCATTCCTTGAGCACTTCGATCGTGCTGACTCGCTTTGCATCGGCTGCGTCGAAGCCTTCCACGAGCGTTCGCGCGAATTCGCGAATAGCGGGAGGCAGACTCCTCGAATGTCGCTGCAGAAATTGTGCGAAGGGCATGTCCTGCCGCACGGCGAGCTTGTCGAGGCGCGACCGCATCTCATCGAACAGTGTGTCTCCGGGTTGGAGCTTGTTTTTGCTGAGCGTCCACCGCGCTTGCGGCGCATCGACCGCACATTGGTTGCATGCGGCCAGCCAGCGCATGACCGACTCGGATCGTCCATGGATGAATTCCGCACCCAACTCGACCGGTATGGGCGTCAAGCTGTCGCGGCCGGTCAGGATTCTTCCGCCGATGCGATCGCGTGCTTCGAGTACGGTGACCGGGAGATCGCGTGATGCGAGTTCTGCGGCCGCGCCGAGTCCTGCAGCGCCTGCGCCGATGATGAGAGTGTCGACTTCGTCAGAAGCACGTCGCTTGGGCATACCGAACAAACCCATGGAAGGGCGGGTTGGTTGCCTCGATGTTCAAAAACGCGAGAGGACTCGCGTCGTAAACTTTACGCGCTCAGGGCTGCGAACCGGGCGAGATGGTGATCGGAATCACCGAGTGTGAGATCGATCGCGGTGAGTCGTTTGAAGTAGTGACTGACCAGCATCTCATCGGTCATGCCCATCCCGCCGTGCAACTGCACAGATTGCTGAGCGATGAAACGCCCTGCCTGACCGATGACCACCTTCGCGGCGGATAACGCGCGTCGACGCTCAGTAACGTCCGGGTCGACGCAGCGGATCGCCGCGAGGTAACTCATCGACATCGCCTGCTCACTCTGAATGAACATGTCGACCATGCGATGTTGCAGCACCTGGAACTTCGCGATGGGTTGTCCGAACTGCTTGCGCGAGCGTGTGTACTCGACCGTGGCAGTCATGACCGCTTTCATGATGCCGACTGCTTCGGCGCATAAAGCACTGAGCGCGATGTGATGCGCAGCTTCGATCGCAGCAAACGCGCCATCCTCCGGACCGACACGATCGCTCATATCCACATGGACGTGCTTCAACGCGATGTCCGCGGTCGGCTGGCCATCCATCGTTCGATACGACTTGAGTGTCACACCGTTGGCGTGCGGATCGACGCGAAATATACAGATGCCGTCTGCGTCCGTACTCTTGCCGCGAATGCGAGCGGTTACGAGCAACTCATCTGCTGTCGGCGCATGCGTGATCACGGCCTTGTACCCATCGATCACATAGCCGTCTGCCTGTCGCTCTGCCCGCGTCACCACGTTTCGCAGGTCACCGCGAGAATGCGGTTCCTGATGTGCTACCACTACGATGCGCTCACCCGCAGCGATCGAAGCCAGTGCGCTCGAGGCGTTCTCGTCAGCCAACTGCGTGAGAAGCGCGGGCGTCAGCACTGCGGCGCTGAGAAAAGGCTCGAGCACCAAACCTTCACCGAGCGCATTCATCACCAACATCGTCTCGACCGGCCCTGCGCCGAGTCCGCCGTGCGCTTCGGGAACGTTCAATGCAGTCAGGCCTAATCCGGCGAGTTCATTCCAGATCGGACGGCTCCATCCCTCAGGCGACCGCAGGATCTCGCGCCGTGCTTCGAACGCGTAGTTCTCCCGCACGAACCTTCGAACACTATCCACCAGCAGTTGCTGTTCGTCGGTGAAATTGAAATCCATGATTCGTTTCCTGAACGAGACGACGTGAGCGGAATTGTCAGCAGAGTGGCGAGATCAAAGTCCGAGGATCATCTGCGCGATGATGTTGCGCTGGATCTCATTCGATCCGCCGTAAATGGTGACTTTGCGAAAGTTGAGATAGGTCGCTGACAAGCCATTCGCATATTCCGGACCTGCCACGCTGGTTCGATCCAGCTCCTCGGACTCAGGTTCGAAGGGCAGGGCATAGGGCCCGAGTGCGTACATCATCAACTCACTCAAAGCCTGCTGAATCTCAGTGCCCTTGATCTTGAGAATCGATGCTTCGGGGCCGGGCGCGCGCTTTTCCGATTCAGCTGACAGCGCGCGCAGGTTCGTGATCTCCAGCGCCATCAGATCGATGTCGATCTGTGCGATGCGCGTTGCGAACAGCGGATCTTCGATGAGTGGCCGTCCGTCCTTGAGTTCCTTCGAGGCAATCTCGCGCAGTCGATGCAAAGCGCGTTTGGATGGGCCCACGCCCGCGATGTTCGTTCGTTCGTGACCTAAAAGAAATTTTGCGTAGGTCCAACCGCGGTGTTCCTCGCCGATTCGATTCTCGAGGGGCACCCGTACATTCTCGAACCAGACTTCGTTCACTTCATGCGCGCCGTCGAGCGTGATGATCGGGCGCACCGTGATGCCCGGTGATTTCATGTCGATCAACAGAAACGAGATGCCTTGCTGCTGCTTCGGCGCATCCGGATCGGTGCGAACCAGACAGAAAATCCAGTCGGCGTGCTGACCGAGTGTGTTCCAGGTTTTCTGGCCGTTGACGATGTAGTGCTCGCCCTGCGCATCGACGCGACGTTCAGCGCGCGTCTTGAGTGAGGCCAGGTCCGAGCCTGCGCCTGGCTCCGAGTAGCCCTGACACCACCAATCTTCGCCACTCAGAATGCGAGGTAGAAAACGCTGCTGCTGTTCGGGACTGCCGAACGCCATGATCACAGGCGCAACCATTTTCAAGCCGAATGGAATCGCGCGAGGTGCTCCGGCGGCCGCCGACTCTTCATCGAAGATATGAAGTTGCACGGGCGTCCAACCGGCACCACCGAACTGTGGCGGCCACGACGGTGCGCCCCATCCCTTCTCGTGAAGTGCCTTTTGCCAGCGCGTGTAGTCCTGTGCCCGAAAGCTCTGCCCTTTGCGCACACGTTCGCTGATGTCACCGGGAAGACTCGAGTTCAGGAATTCACGAACGTCGTCGCGAAATGCCAGTTCAGCGGCCGTGAAGTTCAGATCCATTGGAAAGTCCTCAGTGCCTGGTTCTGCAAAGTGGAATTTTGAATTCCACTGCAGGCATGATCATAGAAAGGTGGTCTGGGAACTTGCAACGCTAAGTTGCTGCCTCTGAGACATAAAGCTCCCACACAATGCGTACTGTTGGTTTGAGCGAGCAGGGTGTGATAGCGTCCGTCGCGGAATCGCGAACCGCATTGCGGAACTTAGCGGGATCGCGAAGGAATCGCAAAGGACTTTGGGGGGTCCTTGAGGATGTCCAGCAAACATTTTGAATTCTGGCCGCGAGGCTTGCCGCGGGATTTTACTGCACCGGCAACTCATCTGTTCTACAACGCCGAAGTTGCAGCGGCGCGCTATCCAGACAAGCCTTTCATCATCTATTACGACACGCCAATCACCTTTGGTGAGTTCAAGGAGGCTGTCGTACGACTAGCGGGCGCGCTTCAGGAACGCGGCGTCCGCAAAGGCGATCGTGTTCTGCTGGTCATGCAGAACAGCCCGCAGTTCGTGATCGCGTATTACGCCGTGATGCGAGCAGATGCGATCGTGGTTCCGGTCAGTCCGATGAGTGTCACCGCCGAACTCGACTATTACCTGCGCGACAGCGGTGCTCGAGTTGCGCTCGTCGCGCAGGAGGTCTACCCGCAGCTGCGTCCACTCGTCGCCGAACTGCTGGATCACGTGGTCGTCGCTGCTTATTCCGATCACATCAAACGGCCGACCACGTTACGCCTACCCGAGGCTGTGACCGCGCCGCGCCAGTCGATCAGCGACAACAAAGTCGAGATGTGGAATGAGGTGCTGGGGTCAGGAGCGCGGCCGACTCCGATCACCACCGGGCCGAAGGACGTGTGCGTCATCCCGTATAGCTCGGGCACGACGGGTCGACCGAAGGGCTGCATGCTCACGCACGCAAATCTGATGCACACCCTCGTGGCCAATCGACTGTGGTTCGGCGCGACACCCGAGACCACACAGTTGAGCGTGCTGCCGTTCTTTCACGTCACAAGCATGCAAGGGGGTATGAACGGCTCGCTGTATCACGGCAGCACCATCGTGCTGATGTGTCGATGGGATCGCGACGTCGCCGCGGAACTGATCCAGCGTTATCGACCGGCGTCATGGACTGCAATCGCAACGATGGTCATCGACTTTCTGGCGAATCCACGAGTCGGCGAATACGATCTTTCGTCGTTGACCCAGGTCAGCGGCGGTGGTGCGGCCATGCCCGCCGCAGTCGGTGAACGTCTGGAGCAACTGGTGGGCGCGCCCTACATCGAGGGTTACGGTCTGACCGAAACCATTGCGCCGACGCACATCAACCCCATTGATAGACCTAAGCGTCAGTGTCTGGGCATTCCCATCTTCAATACTGATTCGCGCATCGTCGATCCCGATACGTTGATCGAGCTGCCACCGAATACAGTGGGCGAGATCGTTTCCCATGGTCCGCAGGTTTTCCAGGGCTACTGGCGCAATGAGGAGGCCACGCGCGCGGCGTTCATCGAGCTCGATGGCAAACGTTTCTTCCGTACCGGCGATCTCGGCTACATCGACGATGAGGGTTACTTCTTCCTGGTTGATCGACTGAAGCGAATGATCAATGCCTCGGGCTTCAAGGTGTGGCCTGCGGAGATCGAAGCACAGATGTATCAGCATCCGGCCATCCAGGAAGCATGCGTGATTGCCGCGCGAGATGCGCATCGAGGCGAGACGGTCAAGGCGGTCATCGTACTGCGCGCATCTCACAAGAACTCTGTGACGGAGCAGGAGATCATCGAATGGAGTCGCCAGAACATGGCGGCTTACAAACATCCGCGCATCGTGCAATTCGTCGATGTGCTGCCGAAATCGGCGACTGGCAAAGTTCAATGGCGCGCGCTGCAGGAAGCTGAACTGGCTCGCAACTCATCTCAACTGCAATGACTGACACGAAAACTACTTCCATGGCAACACCCGCATCTGAAACCACTCGGACGCAGACGAGCTCGCAACCTTCCGCGCCACGCATCAAGCAGGATCGTCACTTCGTGACGGCACTGTCGCGCGGTCTGGATGTGCTGTCGTGCTTTCGCAGCGGCAGCCGTTTGCTCGGCAACCAGGACATCGCAGAGCGCTGTCGCTTACCGAAGTCCACGGTTTCGCGACTCACCTACACGCTCACCAAGCTCGGCTATCTTCACTATGTGAAGGAGTCTGGAAAGTATCGCCTTGGCACCGCCACGCTCGCGTTGGGCAGCGCGGTCCTGGGACGATTTGAGGTTCGCGACCTCGCACGCCCGTTGATGCAGGAGCTCGCCGATGCAACCGGCACCTCTGTTTCCCTCGGTGCGCGTCAACGCCTCAGCATGGTTTACGTCGAAGTGTGTAAAGGCAACGCGGTGCTGTCGCTCAACAGCGAAGTGGGCATGCGCTTGCCAGTCGCGACGTCGGCCATCGGCAGAGCTTATTTGGCGGTGTGCGCTGACAGCGAGCGTGCAGATCTGATGGAGCAGGTTCGCGAGCTCGATCATCTCGCCTGGCCCGGCATCAAGCAGGGCATCGAGAAGTCACTCGCGATGTGGGCCGAATCAGGCGTCTGCGGCTCGTTCGGCGATTGGCAACCCGACGTCAACGGGATCGCATGCGGGTTTCGTCCCGGTAATGGCTTGCCCCCGATGGCGATCAACTGTGGCGCCCCGGCTTTCAAGGTATCGGTGGATTACCTGATGACGGAAGTCAGGCCCAAGCTCGTCGAGATGGTCCGCCGGATCGAAGAAGGTCTCGGTCAGGCTCGATAGCGGGGCATGAATAGGTCGAGCCGATCGCATCGGGTTCGCACGCTGGCTTTCGTCCAAAGCTCTGGGCTGCGGACGATGGCCATTGAAAATGCCTTGTATGTGAACCAATCAGCAGCTTAGCCGTCCCTGCGATTCTCATTGGGGACGCCCTTCGGCTAAACTACCGCTCCTTTTTTTCCGTCACTTCCACGTGCTGGTTGTGTTTTACCCAGCCTCCTTCTCCAGTCCGAATAGGAACTTGCGAGCGCAATGAGCGACTCTAAGAGCGATGCCGGGCGAGCCAAGCTCGACCCTTCGCCGGGATCTGTGGTCCCGGGTGCCGAAAATGCCCCATACGTCGAATCCCTCTACGAACAGTATCTCGGCGATCCCACCTCGGTAGATCCGAAGTGGCGCCAGTATTTCGCAGGCCTGGCCGCGTCCAGCGATCGAGCCCACGGACCCATTCGCGATGCACTCGCCAAGCGGGCATGGGACGTACGTCCTGTTGCTGCTGCTTCCGCGGGCACAGGTGCGTCGGCTGACAACGGAGTCAAGCAGGCCGCGGTAGCGCGCTTGGCTCAGGTGTATAGCAATCGCGGCCATCTGCTGGCCGACATCGATCCACTCGGTTTGATGCGTCGCCCGATCCCCGAGGTGCTCGAGTTGCAGCACTTCGGCCTGAGCGATGCCGACCTCGACACCGAGTTCTATACCGGAAGTCGCACCGAGGCGATTCCAAAGCGCATGAAGCTGCGCGACATCATTTCGCAGTTGCGACAGATCTATTGCGGAACGATCGGCGCTGAATTCGCGCACGTCTCAAACTCGTCCGAACGACTGTGGCTTCAGGACCGTTTCCAATCCGGGCGCATCAAGCAGCGTTTGAGTGCTGAGGAGCGCAAGGAATGTTTGCGCGATCTCACCGCAGCCGAGGGCCTCGAGCTTTATTTCGCGACGAAGTATCCGGCACAGAAACGCTTCTCGCTGGAAGGTGGCGATGCGCTGATCCCCTTGCTAAACGATCTGATTCAGCAGGGCGGCCGGGGTGGCATCGAAGAGATGGTGATCGGCATGGCCCATCGTGGCCGCTTGAATGTGCTGGTCAATGTGGTTGGCAAGTCGCCGCAGGTCATGTTCTCGGAATTCGAGGGCACGTACGACACGAACCATATGCAGGGTTCGGGCGACGTGAAGTATCACAAGGGCTTCTCGACTGACATCCGCACACCCGGCGGCAACATGCACGTTGCGTTGGCATTCAACCCATCGCATCTGGAAGTCGTGAACCCGGTGGTTGAAGGATCGGTGCGTTCGCGTCAGCAGCGTCGTAACGACACGGTAGGCGATAAGGTCATTCCCGTGCTGATACACGGCGATGCCGCATTTGCAGGACAAGGCGTGGTGATGGAGACGCTGCAGCTTTCACAGGCTCGCGGCTTCTACACGGGCGGCACGGTCCACGTGATCATCAACAATCAGGTCGGCTTCACGATTTCCGATCCGCGCGATTCGCGCTCGACGCTCTACTGCTCGGACGTGGCGAAGATCATCGAGGCGCCGATTTTTCATGTGAATGGCGATGATGCTGAAGCGGTGTTGTTCGTCACGCGTCTGGCACTCGAATACCGCATGACGTTCCACAAGGACGTCGTCATCGATCTGGTCTGTTATCGGCGTCGAGGTCACAACGAAGCGGATGAACCTGCAGCGACACAGCCGGTGATGTATCAGCAGATCCGTCAGCAGCACACGCCGCGTCAGAAGTATGCGGAAAAGCTGGTTGCCGAGAATGTGATGACCATGGCTGAAGCGGATGCGATGGTGGACGCTTATCGCCGCACACTCGATGAAGGCAAGTCCACGACCAAACATGCGCTGGGCATGATCGGCAACAAGCACACGGTCGACTGGAGCAAATATCAGCGTGCCGATTGGAGCGAGCCGGTGCCTACCGGCGTGCGCATTGAGAAGCTGCGCGAACTGGGTGAGAAGCTCACGACCTTTCCATCCAATTTCATTCTGCATCGTCAGGTCGCGAACGTCGTGCAGAACCGCGAGAAAATGATCGCGGGTCAGATGCCGCTTGATTGGGGCTTCGCTGAATTGCTCGCGTACGCATCGTTGCTGACTGAAGGCTACGAGGTGCGCATGACCGGCCAGGACAGCGGTCGCGGCACCTTCTTCCATCGTCATGCAGTCTGGCACGACCAGAGTCGCGGCGAGACCTACGTTCCTCTTGAACATCTCGCGCCAAGCCAGCCTCGTTTTACGGTCATCGACTCGTTGCTGTCCGAAGAAGCCGTGATGGGATTCGAATACGGATTCTCGACGACGGAACCGAACTGCCTCACGATCTGGGAAGGCCAGTTCGGCGACTTCGCGAACGGCGCGCAGGTGATCATCGATCAGTTCATCAGTTCGGGCGAGGCGAAGTGGGGACGCCTGTGCGGACTCACGTTGTTCCTGCCGCACGGTTACGAAGGTCAGGGTCCGGAACACTCATCCGCGCGACTCGAACGTTTCCTGCAGCTCTGCGCCGAGCAGAACATGCAGGTCGTCGTGCCATCCTCTCCGGCACAGATGTTCCATATGCTGCGCCGTCAGATGCTGCAGCCATTTCGCAAGCCGCTCATCGTCATGACGCCGAAGAGCCTGCTGCGTCACAAGCTGTCAGTCTCCTCGCTGGAAGATCTGACGCGCGGCAGCTTCCGCAACGTCATCGATGAAGTAGACGACATCAAGGCAGAGAAGGTCACGCGTGTCGTGTTCTGCTCGGGCAAGGTGTATTTCGATCTGCTCGATTCACGCCGATCAGACGGTATTCACAATGTCGCGGTCGTGCGCATCGAGCAGCTGTATCCGTTTCCTGCCGAGGAGTACGGCGCCATCCTTCGCAAATATTCGAATGCGAAAGAAATCGTTTGGTGCCAGGAAGAACCGCAGAATCAGGGCGGCTGGTATCAGATCCGGCATCGTCTGCAGGAACGTCTCTCACCAGAACATCAGTTGCTTTACGCGGGTCGAGCACCGGCAGCGGCGCCGGCGACCGGCATCTTTAAGATGCACGTGGAACAACAACAAGGCCTCGTGGACGCAGCGCTGCGTTCAACCAGTACCGAAGAATCCATGCGGCAAACCACGCGCCTGAAGGCCGCCGCCAATAGGAAGAACTAGATCCAATGAGCATCGAAGTCAAAGTTCCGCAATTGCCCGAGTCAGTCACCGATGCGACGCTCGTTGCCTGGCACAAAAAGCCAGGCGATGCAGTAGGTCGTGATGAGAATCTGGTCGATCTTGAAACCGACAAAGTCGTGCTGGAAGTTCCTGCACCCTCTGCAGGTGTGTTGAAGGAAATCAAAGTCGAGAACGGCACGACTGTGACTGCGGGTCAGGTGCTGGCGATTCTCGAAACAGCAGAAGGCACTGTTGCATTGAAGGCAGCGCCCGCCGCTGCGCAACCGCAGTCGGCTCCTGCACCTGAAGCTGCGAAGGCCGCCGCTGCTGCTGGCGGGAAACTCGCACCTTCAGCGAAGCGTCTCGTGGAAGAAAACAAGCTGGACCCTGCGCAGATCGCGGGAAGCGGTCGCGATGGCCGCGTCAGCAAGAGCGATGTCATCCAGCACATGGCTGCGAAGCCTGCTGCTGCACCGTCGGCTCCTGCGGCGAAAGCACCCGCCGTGCAGTTGCCCACCGCGGTCGGTTCTCGCAACGAGCAGCGTGTACCGATGACGCGTCTGCGTGCTCGCATTGCTGAGCGCCTGCTCCAGGCACAATCGACCGCAGCGCTGCTGACGACGTTCAATGAGGTGGATCTCACCGAAGTGAACGCGATTCGTGCTCGCTACAAAGACAAGTTCGAGAAATCACACGGTGTGAAGCTCGGCTTCTCGTCCTTCTTCATCAAAGCCTCCATCGAAGCGCTGCGAAAATTCCCGGCCGTGAATGCGTCCATCGATGGCACCGACATCGTCTATCACGAGTTCTACGATATCGGCGTTGCCGTATCCACCGATCGCGGCCTGATGGTTCCAGTGATTCGCAATGCCGAAGCATTGAGCTACGCCGACATCGAAAAAGCGGTGGGCGGCTACGCGGCGAAAGCGCGCGACGGCTCGATCACGATGGATGAACTGACCGGTGGAACCTTCACCATCACCAATGGCGGTGTGTTCGGCTCGCTGATGTCGACGCCGATCCTCAATCCTCCGCAGGTTGCCATTCTCGGAATGCACAAGATTCAGGACCGCCCGATGGTCATCAATGGCGAGATCAAGATTCGCCCGATGATGTATCTGGCGCTCACGTACGACCACCGCATCGTCGATGGCCGCGACTCGGTGCAATTCCTGGTTGCGATCAAGGAAGCGTTGGAAGATCCCGCGCGCTTGCTGCTGCAGTTGTAAGAAGAAGCTGCGGTTCCGTGCGCACCTTCTTGGTTGCAGGCGTTCCGTAGCGGTTTTCCACCGCTCATCTTGTTTTTAAGTTTCTGGCCAGCAATGACTGATTGCTGGCCGCTTCCTTCGGAGTCTTCATGTCTCAATACGATGTCATCGTCATCGGCGGCGGTCCCGCCGGCTATCCGTGTGCGATCCGCGCTGCGCAGAACAAGCTGAAGGTCGCGTGCATCGACGAATGGCAGAACAGAGATGGCTCATTTGCGTTCGGCGGCACGTGCCTCAATGCGGGATGCATTCCTTCGAAAGCACTTCTGGAATCCTCTGAGCTCGTGCACCGCGCTCAGCATGAATTCGCCATTCACGGCATCAAGGTCGGCAACGTGGAAGTCGATCTCGCAGCGATGCAGAAGCGTCGCGCTACGATCGTGAAGCAGTCCACCGTCGGCATCACTTCATTGTTCAAGGCTGCTGGAGTGACGCCTTTGCAGGGTCACGGCAAGTTGCTCTCGGGCAATCGTGTGGAATTCACGAGCAAGGACGGTAAGAAAGAAGAGCTGACGGCCAAGCACATCGTCCTCGCCTCGGGCTCGAGCCCCACTGAATTGCGCAGCCTGCCTTTCGATGGTCAGCAGGTAATCGACTCCTGGGGTGCGCTTGAACTGACTGCTGTGCCGAAACGCCTCGGTGTTATCGGCGCGGGCGTCATCGGCCTCGAGCTCGGTAGCGTATGGCGTCGGCTGGGCTCTGAAGTGGTGGTGCTCGAAGCGCTCGAGAGTTTCCTGCCAATGGCCGACGGTGCGGTCTCGAAAGAAGCGCTGAAGCACTTCAAAAAGCTCGGACTGGATATTCGGTTGGGAGCCAAGGTGAGCGGCGCCGACAAATCCAAGGACGGCGTAACGTTGAAATATACGGATGCGAAAGGCGAGCAGACAGTCCAGGTCGACACCGTGATCGTTGCCATCGGCCGTCGTCCTTTCTCGAAGGATCTGCTGGGCGAGGGCACCGGCGTCGAAGTCGATGAGCGTGGGTTCGTGAAAGTTGACCACGAGTGCCGAACTGCAGCCGCTGGCGTGTGGGCAATTGGCGATTTGGTTCGAGGCCCGATGCTCGCGCACAAGGGCAAAGAGGAAGGCGTCGTTGTTGCGGACCTGATCGCAGGCAAGTACGGCGAAGTGAACTACAAGGTCATTCCTTCGGTGATCTACACGGCACCGGAGATTGCGTGGGTCGGTCTCACCGAAGAGGAAGTGAAACGCAGCGGGCGGCCTTACAAAACGGGTTCCTTCCCGTTTGCAGCTGCTGGCCGCGCGCGTGCAATGGAAGCAGCCGCTGGGTTCGTGAAAGTCGTGTCGGCAACGGACGATGACGAAGTCCTGGGCATTCACATCATCGGACCGATGGCGGGTGAGCTGATCGCCGAATGCGTACTGGCGATGGAGTATTCAGCCAGCACCGAAGACCTGCAGCGTACGATCCATGCGCATCCAACGTTGTCTGAAGCTGTCCATGAAGCTGCGTTGAACGCTGACAAGATTGCAATCGATTTTCCGAACCGCTGATGAGCACCGATCCGGATTGGGAGACCGTCGCTGAACCGACCAACGAGGCCGCGGCACAGATCGTGTTCGGCCTGTTGCAATCTGAATCTATTCCTTCGCGCATCAAGTCGAACGTTCCTGTCCCGGGCCTGGCCGTTTCCTTTCGCGTCCAGGTTGCGAGCGGATATCTCGCGCGTGCTCGAGACATCCTCGCGAATGCAGCTGTCACCGAAGATGAGCTCACGCAACTCGCAGTGAACTCGCCTCCCGCAGACTGATCTCGCTCATCGCTACTCAGCCGTCGAGTGGCATGCTACCGTCGGTACGCACTCACTTATAAGAAGAGGGCGATTGCGCAGATGGCGATGCAAGCACCCCACGCCGGTAATCCGGATGCCTTGTTGTCCCGTGAGCTCGGCATTCGCCAGTTCGCCGCGAACATTTTCAACTACACCGTCGGCAGCGGCATTTTTCTGTTGCCCGCGACCGCGGTTATCGCACTGGGAACTGCCGCACCGCTCGCGTATGTCGCATGCGCGATCGTGATGGCGCTGGTCGTTCTGTGTTTCGCCGAGAACGGCAGCCGCGTCGCCGCGACGGGCGGCTCGTATGCGTATGTCGAAACAGCGATGGGACCGATGCTTGGATTTGTCGCCGGATGTCTGGTGTTCACAACCGGTCTGTTCGCCGCTTCCGGGATCTTGAACGGATTCGCTCAATCGGCGTTCGCGCTTTTCAATATCACTGCGCCGCTGTGGGTATCCAAGGGACTGATCGTCGTACTTGTCGCGACGCTGGTGTTGATCAACATGCGTGGCGTTCGCAAGGGAGCTCGCGTTCTCGAGTTCATCACATTGGTGAAATTGTTGCCGCTCCTGCTGTTCGTCGGGATCGGCGCGTTCTTCGTGAAGTCTTCGAACCTGACCTGGACCAACGTGCCCGATGTGAGCACCGTGCTTGGCTCAGCCGGCATCATGATTTTTGCGTTCTCGGGTATCGAGGGAGCCACGGTTCCGAGCGGAGAAGTGAAGAACACCTCGCGCACTGTTCCACTGGCGATTCTGCTGGCGTTGGGCGGCGTGACACTGCTTTATCTCGCGATTCAGTTCGTCGCGCTCGGCATCATGGGAATGGATCTGGCGCAGACCGGTCGCACGCCGTTGGCCGCTGCGGCGGGTGTTGCACTCGGTCCTCTCGCGCGGACGCTGATGATTGCGGCGGCCGTGGTTTCGATGTTTGGTTATCTCACGGCAAATATGTTGTCCGAGCCGCGAGGCTTGTTCGCCATGAGTCGCGATGGCTTTCTGCCTTCCAAGCTCACGAGCGTCCATCCGATCTTCAAGACGCCCAACGTCGCGATCGGCACCTACGGCGTGCTGGTCGCGACCATCGCGCTGCTCGGCACGTTCGAATGGCTGACAAAATTTTCCAATCTTGCAGCGCTCTCTCTTTATTTCCTGTGTGCCATATCGACCTTGCTGCTGCGTCGACAGAACGTGCGCAGCGATGGAGATCCGTTCGTCATTCCCGGCGGACCTCTCGTGCCAGTTCTCGCTTGCATCGCCATCGTCTGGCTTTCATTTGAAACCGTTCGCAACAAGGCGGAAGGCGGCATCACTCAGCTGTGGGCCATGCTCGCGACGCTTGCGATCATTTTCACGTTGTACGCCTTGCGCGCGTGGCGCCGCCGAAGCTGATCTATGCAGCCAATGAGCAATCCGTTGCTACGGGCAGGTTGGCTGACGGCCAAGCGGCGATATCAACGAGTTCCACTCATCGCCGTCGCAATGATTGCGGCCGCCGCCGGCTTGCTGGTGCTGGCAACATCATTCATCGCAAGCGTTCGCGCTGACTGGCTACTGACGGTATTGACCGAGTATCGATGGGCAGCGGCGGCACTTGCGTTCGTGCATGCAGTCCTTCTGACTGCACGTGTGCGCCGTGAGCAGAAGGATCAGTGGCAGCGGTCATGGTTGATTGCAGCGCCCATTTCAATTTCTCAGGTCAGTACCTGGCTAACCCTGCGGACGTTTGCAGCAGTGCTCCTGCATTTGTTCGCGATGCTTTCCAGCACGTTGCTCCTTGCAATCGCTGCGGGCCGTGTCCATGACGCGCTTTCCGTCTGCGCTCTGCTAGCCATTGCATTCATCGTCGGATCGTTGCTTGGGCGCTATTTACCAAGCAAGGCGCAAAACGTTCGTGAAGATTCGCGCTATGCACCGAAGGCCCGAACAACTGATGTGGTTTCGGCACAGGCGCTCAGCCGATGGCCAATCGCTCAGGCGCTCAGTTGGCAGAGACCTGAAAACGCGCGAGTCGCGCTTGTCATTGCATTGTTTGCCGTGCAAGGCGGCTCGTCGATGCTCGTGGGGCTGACGGTCGTGAGTGCCTGGTTGCTGGCGATCTACCTGGTCACCTTGATGCAGGCGACAGTGCATGTCAGTCGAGTTGCCTCCCGTTGGCTCAAGGCGACGCCCATCAAGTTCATGAGCTTCGCCTGGCCACTGGCGAGACGCGTGCTCGTCCATCAAGCGATCGGCAGCGTAGCTGCTGCGGTGCTTGCGGTCGCAATGGGCTTGGCCCCGACCACAGCGGTGTATCTGTTGGCGCTCTGGCTTGCCTTAGCTTCCTGCGTCCTCTGCGTCAGCCTCGCCGATGCGTTCTGTACGCAGCAGTCCCGGACGAAGATCGCGCTGCTGGTACTCGCCTCCATCGGCATCGAGCTGCGTCAGCATGGCTGGGGGATGGCATCGTTACTGGCGCTGAGTGCATGGCATGTGCGTCGCGCGACGCATCGATGAGGACACGGCGATGAGTCTGGCACTTCGGATCGACAACGTTCACGCGGCCTATGGCCAGCACAGAGTTCTACGTGGGGTCACGCTTCACATCGAAGCAGGTGAATGGTTCTGTTTGTTGGGACCCAACGGTGCAGGCAAAAGTACGCTGCTTGATTGCATCAGTACTCAGGTTGAGCCTGCCTCGGGCGATGTGTTGATTGGAGAGACATCGGTGAGAACTGATCCGGAACTCGCCAAACGTGCGCTCGGATTTGCGGCAAAGCCCGAAGCGCTGCCCGCATTGCTGACTGGACGTGAGTGCCTGCAGATCTACGCCTACGCCAAGGGTTTGAGCGGTATCGATGCGCAAGTGCTCGAACTGAGCGAAAGCTTCGCGTTCACAAAGTTCATCGGTCGATGTGTGGATACCTATTCGCTGGGCACTCGCCAGAAGTTGTGCGTGCTGCTCGCACTGATCGGACAGCCTCGGCTCATTGTGCTCGATGAAGCGTTCAACGGACTCGATCCGGGCAGCTCACTGATTCTCAAGCGGCATCTGCGTGAGCGTATTGAGCGAGATCGATGTTCAGTGTTGCTCGCAACGCATTCCCTCGACATCGTGGAGCATTACGCAGACAGGGCGGCTCTGTTGATCGATGGCCAGATCGCAAGAGTGTGGGACAGTGCCGAACTGCATCAGCTGCGATCGGCCGGCGGAAATGCGCTCGAGGAGTCCGTGAGCGCGCCGGTCTGAGACTCAGGCTTTACGCCGCGCGCTCAGAATATTGGGCAGGCTCTGTACTCGAGCGAGAACGCGGGAGAGTTCTTCCAGATCCTGGACTGTGATTCGCAGGTTGATATCGGCGATGCCGTCGCCGTCGTTCGTGACTGTGTTCATGGCGTGAATGTTGATCTTGGAATCCGCGAGCACGCCGGTGATATCGCGCACCAGTCCGCGGCGATCGAATGCCCGGACATTCACATCGACTGGGAACGCGCGGTCGGTTCCCGTTCCCCATTCGACCGGGATCAAGCGTTCGGGATGCGCTTGTTGCAGGCGCTTCAGACTCGCGCAGTCGTGACGATGAATGCTCACACCCCGACCCAAGGTGATATATCCGCTGATCGGTTCGGGCGGAACAGGCCCACAGCATCGGGCGAAGTGCGATAGCAAATCGCCCACCCCATCGATCGTAATTCCTTCGGGAGCTTTGGTTGCGACCGTCGGCTTGCGCGGAATCGGTGAGGGGAGCTCCTGCGGTCGCACGCGTCTGAGCATCGCGCCTGCAATCTGTGCTGCTGTGATATCGCCTTCACCGATTGCCAGGTAAAGCTGTTCAGGCGTATCGAGCTTGAACTCCGCGACTAGCTCAGCAAGCGTGACGCTGTGAATCGCAAGTCGCTGCAGCTCGCGTTCGAGGATCTGTCGACCCTGCTGGCGGTTCTGCTCTTCGTCCAGCTTGCGGAACCACGCGCGAACTTTGCTGCGATTGCGATGTGAAACGAGATAGCCGTGTGAGGGCACCAGCCAGTCGCGACTCGGATTGGGTTGTTTGGCTGTAATGATCTCGACCTGATCGCCATTCGCGAGCGGCTGATTCAGCGGCACCATCCGGCCGTTAACCTTCGCACCTCGACATCGATGACCGAGATCGGTGTGCAGGTGATACGCAAAGTCCAGTGGAGTTGCGCCACGAGGGAGTTCGATCACTTCACCGCGTGGTGAAAGCGTGTAGACGCGATCTTCGAAGATCTCAGAGCGCACCCGCTCCAGAAAGTCATCACTGGTTTCCTGAGCTTCACGGTCAGCGGGTTCCAGGATCTGACGCAGCCAGACGATCTTCTGTTCGTAGGCCGGATTACGCTTGCCGCCTTCTTTGTAGCGCCAGTGCGCAGCGACACCAAGCTCAGCGTGTTCGTGCATCTCACGCGTGCGAATCTGGATCTCAACGGGCAGCTTGCCTGGACCAATCACGGCTGTATGCAGCGAGCGATACAAGTTGTCCTTGGGTGTCGCAATGTAGTCGTCGAACTCGCCGGGGATATAAGGCCACAGGCTGTGCACGATTCCTAACGCGGCATAGCAGTCAGCAACGCTGTTCACCAATACTCGCACTGCACGGATGTCGTAGAGCTGATCGAACGACAGACCTTTGCGCTGCATCTTCCGCCAAATGCTGTAGATGTGTTTCGGCCGACCGGCGACGTCGTGCTCGATACCGACTTTGGTCAGTTCGCTGTCGAGCTGCGCAATCACTTCATTGATGTAGCGCTCGCGATCGACGCGCTTGGATGCGAGCCATCCAGCCACTTGCTTGTAATCTTCAGGGTTGAGATAGCGAAAGCTCAGGTCTTCGAGTTCCCATTTGATTTGCCATACACCGAGGCGATTCGCGAGCGGTGCATAGATGTCGCGTGTTTCCCGAGCGATGCGCTCACGTTCTGCCATCGGCGCGTCTTTGCTCTCGCGCAGCAAAGCAAGTTGCGCAGCCAGCTTGATGAGGACGAGCCGCGGATCCGTCACGATCGCGAGCAGCATCTTGCGCAGTGCTTCGGCTTGAGTAGCCGTAAGGCCCGCATCGGCGGTGCGCGAACTGGCGAGTCCCAATGTGCCCACGCGAACGAGTTCGGCCGCGATTCGTGTGGCGGTGTCGCCAAAAATCGTGACCGCCTGTTCATTCGTGATTTCGGCGGCCTCCAGCAGGGGCAGCAGTGCCGCGCCTTTCAAAATGTCTTCGTCGTCGGTGAGGCCTGCGACGATGTCCGCGGTCGCCATCGCGCGACGTGCGTTGGGAGATGATCGAGCACCCCTGCGCTCGATCTCCTCGCGCACGCCGACCGGCAATGCGGCTCCAGCGGTCAGTGATCGAGTGGTATTGCTATCGACGGGCTGCATCGGACATCAGGAGCGTGGGCTTTTGCCGTATCATAGGGCTTCGAAATTGAGCCATGCAGGTGGGGAAAATCCTTGCGCAGACTGAGGCGCGCGCGAAGTCTTGCGGAGCTGGGTCTGGCGGAGCCGGATGCGAATGGCCGTGTAGCTGTGATGCGTCCTTCGAAAGGATCTGCAACTCAGCCAGTGGCGCCTTCGCAGCAAGTTCGCATTTTAGGGCTGGATCCGGGTTCGTTGCGAACCGGATATGCCGTCGTTCAGACGAGCGCCGGTCGCATTACTCACGTCGTGAGTGGAACCATCCGCACCAGGGGATCGAGTCTCGCCGAACGGTTGCAGGAGATTTTTATCTCGGTCGAAGGACTCGCGCGAGAGTTTCGTCCGGATGAGGTGGCCATCGAAGGCGTGTTCATGCATCGCAATGCGGACAGCGCTTTGAAACTCGGTCAGGCGCGCGGCGCCGCGTTGAGCGCAACTTTCGCCGTGTGCCCGCGAGTCTTCGAATATGCTCCTCGCGCCGTAAAGCTTGCGGTGGTTGGAACAGGCAGTGCGCAGAAAGAGCAAGTGCAGTTGATGGTCAGAAAACTATTGAATCTTTCCGGTCCATTGGGGGCCGATACCGCCGACGCATTGGCCATCGCGTTGTGTCATGCGCACGCCCGCAAGGTTCAGGCCCTGGTCGTTGCAGCAGGTGGCGGCTGATGATTGGATTCCTGCGCGGTCGGCTGACCGCGAAACATCCACCTCAGCTGCTGATCGATGTGGGTGGCGTGGGGTATGAAGTCGAAGCGCCGATGTCCACGTTCTACGGCCTGCCGCAGACGGGCGTCGACGTCAGTCTGTTCACGCATCTGGTCGTTCGTGAAGATGCTCACGTGCTGTTCGGATTCGGGACTGAACGTGAGCGGCGCCTGTTTCGCGAGCTGATCAAAGTTTCCAATGTCGGCCCGAAGTTGGCGCTGGCGCTCTTATCTGGAATGAGCGTCGAGAGCTTTCTGCTGTGCATCGAGGCTCAGGATGCCGACGCTCTGGTGCGCATTCCCGGTGTCGGCCGCAAGACCGCGGAACGCCTGCTGATCGAAATGAAAGATCGCGTTAAGACTTTTGCCGCGCTCGAAGCCGTGCTGCCGACGGCAGATGGTGCGCCAGCGACAGTCAACGGCGCACAGGCTGAGGCGTTCAGCGCGCTCGTGGCTCTCGGCTACAAGCCCTCCGAGATCACGCGACTGCTGAAATCAGTCGATCCTGCTGTGAAGACAGTGGAGGAGTTGATTCGTGGCGCCCTACAAGCAGCTGCTGCCCGATAAGCCATGAATCTCGCGCCGATCATCTCAGTGCCGCGCCCTTTGAACCGCTGTGAGCGCGAGCTATGACCGATGTGAGTCGAATCGTTTCCGCCGGCGCGCAAACCGATGAAGAGGCGTACGACCGAGCCGTGCGACCCAAGCGCCTGGCCGACTACGTGGGACAGACCACGGTCAAGACGCAGATGCAAATCTTCATCGAAGCCGCTCGCAAGCGCGGTGAGGCGCTCGATCACGTATTGATCTTCGGCCCGCCCGGCCTCGGCAAGACGACGCTCGCCAACATCATCGCGAACGAGCTGCAGGTCAATCTGAAGCAGACTTCCGGACCCGTGATCGAACGACCAGGCGACCTTGCAGCCTTGCTCACGAACCTTCAGCCCAACGATGTTCTGTTCGTCGATGAGATTCATCGGCTGAGCCCCGTGGTCGAGGAGATTCTCTATCCCGCGATGGAAGATTTTCAGCTCGACATCATGATCGGCGAAGGTCCGGGCGCACGCTCGATCAAACTTGATCTGCAACCGTTCACGTTGGTCGGCGCCACGACCCGGGCCGGTCTGCTGACATCTCCGCTGAGAGATCGCTTCGGCATCGTGCAGCGGCTCGAGTTTTACGATCAGGCGGAGCTGCAACGCATCGTGCAGCGCTCGGCTTCCATTCTTGGCGTGGAAACGGAAGAGGGTGGCGCCCTGCGAATCGCCCAGCGATCTCGCGGAACCCCGCGTATCGCGAATCGCTTGTTACGTCGCGTACGTGACTATGCCGAAGTCAGAGCGGATGGTCGTGTGACCGATGAGGTGGCGCAGGCAGCATTGGATCTGCTTGATGTCGATCCTCAAGGCTTCGATGTCATGGATCGCAAACTGTTGCTGACGATCATCGAGAAGTTCGATGGTGGTCCTGTCGGCGTCGAGAGCCTGGCCGCTGCCCTGGGCGAAGAGCGAGGCACCATTGAAGATGTGATCGAGCCATTCCTCATCCAGCAGGGCTTCATCATGCGAACCGCTCGAGGTCGGGTTGCAACTCGCAGTGCTTATTTGCATTTCGGGCTGAAAGTGCCCGAGCGAGGTGGCACCACCGGTGAGCTGTTTTAAAGGCGAGTGCCGATGATAGCCCCTGATCAACGAATGCCCTTCGTGCTTCCGGTTCGCATCTATTGGGAAGACACCGATGCAGGCGGCATCGTGTACTACGCGAACTACCTCAAGTTCATGGAGCGTGCGCGATCGGAGTGGCTGCGAGCGCAGGGAATCGAGCAAGGTCCATTGCAACGGGAACAAGGGATCATTTTCGTTGTCGTCAGTGCAGAGACTCATTTCCACAGACCGGCCCGATATGGCGATCTGTTGCACGTCAGTTGCGAAGTTGAAAAACAGACGAAGGCGAGCTGGACCTTCAAACAGGATGTGACCCGCGAGGTTGAGGGATCGCCCGAGTTGCTGGTGACAGGTCGTGTGAGGGTGGCGTGTCTGGACGCCGAAAAGTTCAGGCCGCGCGCGTTGCCAGAGAATCTGCTCAGTCGTGAGCGTCAGGATCAGTAATCGCAGGAGAGGGTAATGACAGGTGATTTGTCGCCGTTAGAGCTGGTGTTGAATGCCAGCCTGATCGTGCAGATCGTGATGGGGCTGCTGTTGCTGGCTTCATTGGTCTCGTGGTCGATCATGTTGCGCAAGCGCTCTGAGCTGCGACGTGCGCGATCCGATGCAGATCGGTTTGAGGAAGTGTTCTGGTCGGGCGGAGACCTGTCCGCAATGTTCAAAGCCATCGATCAGAGCCGCCGCGTGACTCGCGGCATGGAAAGTATTTTCGAATCCGGATTCCGCGAGTTCTCACGTCTGCGTCAGCAAGGCGGCATCCCAGCAGCGCAATTGCTGGAAGGCGCTCGTCGTGGCATGCGGGTGGCCTTGCTTAGGGAAAGCGATCGGCTGGAACACAGCCTCGCGATGTTGGCCACTATTGGATCCACCAGTCCCTATGTCGGTTTGTTCGGAACGGTCTGGGGCATCATGAGTGCGTTCCATGGGCTGGGAAACGTGCAGCAGGCCACCCTCGCGATGGTGGCGCCGGGTATTGCTGAGGCGCTGATTGCAACGGCGATGGGTCTGTTCGCGGCCATTCCAGCGGTGGTGGCCTACAACCGTTATGCCGACCAGGTGTCGCGCATTGAGACGCGCTACGACACGTTCGTCGAAGAGCTGTCTTCCATTCTGCAGCGACATGCCGCCTCGTCCCGTGTCGCCACTGAGGCACATGCATGAACTCGAATCGACGTGGCAAGCGGTTGATGGCAGAGATCAACGTCGTGCCCTACATCGACGTGATGCTGGTGTTGTTGATCATCTTCATGATCACCGCACCACTGCTCACTCAAGGCATCAAGGTGGATCTGCCCAAGGCAGGCGCTGAACCTATTCCTTCTGAGGATCAACAACCCTTGATCCTGAGTGTGGATAAGGAAGGGCGCTTCTATCTGAACATCGGTAAGAACGACGATACCCCGATCGATGAGAAGACAGTGGTGCAGCGGGTTTCTACGGTTTTACGTCGCGAACCCAAAACGCCGGTGCTGGTCAAAGCAGATCAGAGCGTGCCGTATGGTCGCGTGGTGCAAGGCATGGTTCTGCTGCAACAGTCAGGCGCAGAGAAAGTTGGCTTCATCACGGATCCTGCAGATGCGCAACGTGCGAAGAAAAAACCAGCGACCTGAGTTCAGGAGATTTCGCGGGATGGACGCACCTCCTTGCCTGAAGTCGCGCTGAGCTCGGCGCGAAACGTTCGTTGACATGCTCGAATACCTGAAACTCAATTGGCGATTCCTGATCGGAGCGGCGTTCCTGCATGCTCTGTTCGCGGGCATTTTTGCGTTGACGATGGTGCAGATGTCACTGGATGCGCCTCAGCCGCAACTCGCAATTCAAGCGGTCGTGCTGGACTCTTCGCAGATCAATGCTGCGGCGAAGCGCCAGCAGGAACAAGAACGTGAGCGCCAGAGACAGGAGCAACTGGCAAAGCAACAAGCAGCGGCCGAGCAGCAACGTCGCGAGCAGGAGCAGCAGGTTCAGAAGGAGACCGAGCAACGTGCAGAGCAGGAGAGGCAGGTAGAGGTGCAACGTCGGCAGGAAGAGGAGCAACGACGAGTTGCGGCGGAGCAGGCGACCCGCGAGAAGCAGGAGACCGAGCGCAAGCAGCAGCTCGATGCGGACCGAAAGCAGAAGGCAGAGGACGAACAGAAACGAGTTGCTGAGATCCAACGCAAACAGAAGGAAGAAGCACAAAAGCGCAAAGCGGCTGAAGATGCACGCATCCAAAGCGCTCGTGAAGACGAGTTGAAGCGTCAGCTCGCTGAAGAAGAAGGTGTGATGCAAGCCGAAAGTGCCGGACTGAACAGCCAGTACGCGGCTCTCATCCAGCAGCACATCGAGCGCAATTGGACCCGTCCTCCATCCGCCCGATCGGGCCTCGAGTGCAGGGTTCGAGTCGTGCAGTCGCCGAACGGAGTTGTATTGTCAGCGCAGGTTGAACAGTGCAATGGCGATGCGGCCGTGAAGCAGTCAATTGAGACGGCCGTACTGCGTTCATCACCTCTGCCGCCACCTCCGGATCGCCGCTTGTTTCAGCGCAATCTTATTTTGAATTTCAAACCCGCGGATTGAGTCACGCACAGTGACTCTCACGCTCGCACATGCAAAGTTGAATCAGATGATTGGAAGGAGAGTAGGCATGCAACGATTGGCCCGTCAGATCCTGAGCACGTTCGCGCTGCTCGTCGTGAGCCTCGGAGCGCAGGCGCAGCTGGTGATCGAGATCACGCGCGGCCAGGAAAACGCGGTTCCGATCGCAGTGGTGCCCCTTGGCTGGGAATCTGCAGGTGCCGCGCCGTTCGATGTCTCTGAAGTGGTCGCGGCGGATTTGCAGCGAAGTGGCCGCTTCGCGCCGCTCGATCGCAAGGACATGATCGATCGGCCCAGCGCCGGTGATCAGATTCGCTTCCAGGATTGGCGCTATCTCAAGAGCGATTTCATCGTAGTAGGCAAGCTGCTGCCGGAAGGTGCCGATCGCTATTCCGCTCAATTCGAGCTGTACAACGTACTCACTGGCCAGCGATTGACGGGCCAGCGTCTGAGTACCAACACCGCCGGTATGCGGGCCATGTCTCACCGCATTGCGGACATCATCTTCGAACAGATCACCGGCATCCGGGGCGCGTTTTCCACGCGGATTGCTTTCATCAGCGCAGAAGGAACACCGCCCCAGCAACGCTACAGGCTCATCGTGTCGGATGCGGATGGCGAGAATCAGCGCGTCATTGCGAACTCCACCGAACCGTTGATGTCGCCGGCGTGGTCTCCGGATGGTCAGAGCCTTGCGTACGTTTCGTTCGAGAGCAAAGCCTCAGCCATTTATGTGCAGACCCTGAGCACTGGCGAGCGGCGTCGCGTTTCGGCGCGTGCTGGTATCAACGGTGCGCCCGCGTGGTCACCCGATGGTCGGGTGCTCGCGTTGACGCTTTCTCGCAAGGATGGGGACGTCGATGTCTACACACTCGATCTGTCGAGCCAGGTGTTGACGCGTATGACATTCGATCCAGGCATCGATACCGAGCCGGTGTGGTCGATCGATGGACGCAAGCTGTACTTCAACTCGGATCGTGCGGGCAGCCCACAGATTTACGAGATCGACGTGAGCCAACCGAATCGCGCGACACGTCTGACGTTCGAAGGAACCTATAACGCCCGCCCGCGCATCTCGCCGGACGGCAAGCAGCTGGCCGTGGTGTATCTCGACCGCGGCAATTATCGGATCGCTAGCATCGATCTCGCGTCCAAGGCCGTGCAGGTGTTGTCACAGGGTCGGCAGGACGAGAGCCCGAGTTACGCGCCGAATGGGGCAACGCTGATTTATGCGACGCAGGATCGCGGACGCGGCATATTGGCCACGGTCTCAACCGACGGGCGTGTGCAACAGAAGCTTGCCGCGAGTACGGGCGATGTTCGGGAGCCTGTTTGGGCGCCATTCGCAAAATAGAGGCTGCAAATGCGCGCGTCACATGGTGAGGACGGCACGCTTATGGCAGAATTTCGCGCTATTTTTCGAGCACGGTCTCGAATCGAATTCTTGAGTATCGAACGGGACATTCCCCGGCAGGAGATTTGAATGCGAGCAGTGCAGTTATTGGCGATCCTGGTGAGTGCAGTCATGTTGAGCGGCTGCCCGAAGAAGCCGCAGACACTTCCAGATGCAGGTCCGACCCCAAGCGATGCGGGCGCGACCACGAGCAGCACTTCAGGTGCGGATGTTTCTGGACAGGATCTCGGTGCTGATCAGCAGGCCATTCAAGCGCTGCAGCGCGTTGGAACAGTGATCTATTTCGATTACGACCGCGCTGAAATCAAGCCGGAGTTCGTACCGATGGTCACCGCTCATGCGCAGTTCCTGAATGCCAATCCTGCTCGCAAGCTGCGTCTGGAAGGTCATTCGGATGAGCGCGGTTCACGCGAATACAACATCGGCCTGGGCGAGCGACGTGCTCAGTCTGTGCGCCGAGCGCTGCTGTTACAGGGCGTGAACGAAACGCAGCTCACGACGGTGAGCTACGGTGAGGAGCGTCCAGCCGTGCAGGGCAGCGATGAATCCGCGTACGCGAAGAATCGACGTGTAGAGATGGTGCCGGGCCGATGATCACAGTTCTGCGTTGCTCGTTTGCGTTTGGCACGCTGGCCTTGCTGGCCGGCTGCGCGACCACGCCGCCCGAAGCGGATCCGGTCGTGCAGAAGTTGAGTGAACTCGATGGTCGCTTGCTGCGCATTGAGCGCGTACTTGCGAACCAGAGTCTGCTCGACTTGTCTCAACGCATCGAAGCATCGCAGAACGAAGTTCGTGCGCTGCGTGGGCAGCTCGAAGAGCTGCAGCACACGGCGACGAAGAGTCAGGATCAGCAGCGCGAGATGTATGGCGATCTGGATCGTCGGGTCGCCTCGCTCGAAGGCGGCGGAGCGGCTGCGGCGAGTGCAGGGCCGGCCAATCCGAGCGGCCTGCCCGTGCCGCAAGGTGACGATCGTGCCAACTACCAGGCCGCATTCGACTTGCTGAAAGACGGCAAGTACCCGGAAGCGGCCTCTGCCTTCAAACAGTTTCTGACGACATTTCCCACCAGCCAGCTCGCCGATAACGCGCAGTATTGGTTGGGTGAAGCGCATTACGTCAGCAAGCAGTACCCTGATGCGCTACGTGATTTTCGAACAGTCCTCGAGAAGTATCCGGACTCTCGCAAGATTCCGGATGCACTGTTGAAGATCGGCTACTGCAACTATGAATTGAAGAACTTCCCTGAAGCACGTGCGGCGCTGGATCAGGTGGTCAAGCAGTATGCGGATACCACTGCAGCCCGCCTGGCGAGCCAACGCATCGCGAAGATGGACTCCGAGAGCAGGTGAAGTCCGTTGCGGACTTCACATTAGCTTTCATCCCTCGTTCGCCACGCGCTCGTCTTTGCTCTCATGAACGACGACGCAGTCATCGCCCCCGCAACTCAGGCTGTCGCTGAGACCAAGTCCTCACGCGTCAAGCTCACTGAGATCTTTTTGTCTATTCAGGGAGAGGCGAACAGCGTGGGTTGGCCCACCGTGTTCGTGCGGCTCACCGGCTGCCCGCTGCGCTGTCACTACTGCGATACCGCTTACGCTTTCCACGGAGGAGAGTGGTTCGGCGTGGACGCCGTGCTCGATCGAGTCGCCTCGTATGCCACTCGACACGTGTGCGTGACGGGAGGCGAGCCTCTGGCGCAGAAGGGCTGCATCGATCTGCTGAAAGCGTTGTGCGATGGCGGATACGAAGTGTCTCTCGAGACAAGCGGTGCCATGGACATTGCCGAGGTGGATCCGAGAGTCATTCGAGTCGTTGATGTCAAAACACCTGCGAGCGGGGAATCCGCTCGCAATCGCTTGCAGAACCTGGAACTGCTGCGAACCGAAGAGCAGATCAAGTTCGTGATTTGCGATCGTTCCGATTTCGAATGGGCTCGCGAACTGGTTACGCAGCGCGGACTCAATCGGACATGCACGGTCCTGTTCAGTCCCAGCTATCAGCAAGTCTCGCCCCGTGATCTCGCGCAGTGGATTCTCGATGATCGACTGCCTGTGAGGCTGCAGGTTCAGCTGCACAAATACCTGTGGGGCGACACCCCGGGACGGTAGTGACGATTTAGCGTTCAAGCAGTGCGCGTCCGTACGCGCCCGAGTCGAATTCCATGATGAAAGCAGTCGTTCTGGTCTCCGGTGGTCTGGATTCCGCCACCACGTTGGCGATCGCGCGTTCTGAGCAACTTCAATGCTTCGCCTTGAGCGTCGACTACGGGCAGCGGCATCGTGCGGAACTGGAAGCCGCGAGTCGTGTGGCACACGTGCTTGGAGCCGCCCAACACCGAGTCATGCGTGTGGACATGGGCGGCATCGGAGGTTCTGCTCTCACCGATCCTGAGCTCGCTGTGCCCGAGTCTCCTCAGGGCGGAATTCCGATCACCTACGTGCCCGCTCGCAACACCGTCATGTTGTCCCTGGCGTTGGGCTGGGCAGAGGTGTTGGGAGCCGATCAAATCTGGATCGGCGTCAACGCAGTCGATTACTCGGGCTATCCAGACTGTCGTCCCGAATTCGTGGAGGCATTCGAAAGAGTCGCAAACCTGGCTACCCGCACCGGTGTCGAAGCAGGAGCTCCGTTTCGGATCCATGCGCCGCTCATCCAGCTCAGTAAGGCCGAAATTATTCGACGTGGCCTCGGATTGGGCGTCGATTTCGGTTCGACAGTGTCTTGCTATCAAGCTGACGGCGAAGGCCGGGCATGTGGTCGATGCGATGCATGCCGCCTGCGCCGCGAAGGTTTCGAGGCTGCGGGGGTCACCGATCCCACGCGCTACTTTCGATGAACTCCCACGCGCGTTTCGGTATGATGCGCGCCCTTTCGCGGTGACCTGGAGCTGGTGCCCGGTCGACCTAAGCCATAAGCCACGGCGGCCGTTCTGGTCAGCCGTTCCGCGCCAGCAGCTCAAGTTCTGTGGGTCGGTAGCTCAGTCGGTAGAGCATCGGACTTTTAATCCGCTGGTCGAGGGTTCGAATCCCTCCCGACCCACCAATCTTGTCGCTGCGCTCGCCGTCACGCGATGGCACTCCCGAGCCGACGTCTGTCGCTGATCACAGTCATTCAGCATGCAGCAAAGTCAGCGATTTTCCCTGGAAAAACCCTTTTGCTGCAGTTGCGTCCGGGCGGAAATCTGCTGAGCTTGTATGAAGGGGTGGCAGCGATTATTGTCGAGAGAACTTACTACGTGCGTGCCCATCCAAAGCCTGACTGAGATGGCTCGAACGGCTCCGCGTAGCACAAGATAGAAAATGGTTTGGCGGGTGACCTCATGCGTACTTGCGCATGAATCTTGAGACTGGAGCTGGATCGTCGAATGCCTGATTCCGGAACCACTGCCGTTTCGAATGAGCAGCTCGCTGCCCTTGCGCCGTATCCGTTCGGCCTGCGGCGTGCGCCTTTCGATGACTCGATCGACGAAGAATTTTTCTTCCCGAGCGATCAACACCTGCGTGCGCTCGAGTTCATGGGGCAGCTGCTGTGGACACGCGCCCGCCTGGGTGTCGTCACCGCCAATCACGGCTGCGGCAAGAGCTTGCTGATGGGTCGATTACTGCGAACCCTCGATGAGCGGTTCGTCGCCGCTGGCGTGAGCCGCGAGAATTTAGGCCCTCGCGAGTTTCTGCTGGAGGTCTTGCGGCAGTACGGTTTTGCGCTCGAAGAGAACGACAAGACCGATCGGCGCCGGATGCTCGAGCGATTCCTGGTTCACCAGGCCTCGATGGGGCGCATGTGCGTGCTCGCTGTCGAGAATGCACAGCAGATGCATCCGTCGGTACTGGAGGAATTGCGGTGTCTCGCTGCGATGGAGGTGGAGGGCGCACGCATTCTAAAGGTGCTGCTCCTGGGGCAGCCGACCTTGAACCACGTACTTGAATCACCTCGCATGATCGGCTTGCTCGGCCCCGATGTGATGCGCTTTTCGCTAAGTCCGCTCTCCGAGGATCAAACGGCTGCTTACGTGGCGCATCGCCTGCGTGCAGCGGGTGCGAGCAATCCCGATGAACTGATGCCATACACGCTCATGTCGCGCCTGTACCAGGCGACGGGTGGCGTGCCCCTGAAGATCAATCAGCTGTGCGGGCAAGCGCTCGCGTTTGCGGTGGCAAACGCCGAGTCAGCGGTAACGGCTGAAACGCTGGATCAAGCGATGTCCGCTTTGAATTGGCCACTGTCGCTTGCTGCACGTGCGCCGACCACCGCTGAACCCAAGTCAGTGCCCGCTACCTCGCCCCCGGGACGCATTGTGGTGTCGATGCAGGGATTGCCCGATCGCGAGAACTTGATGACTGCCGATCGGATCCTGATTGGCCGCGGCGAGGAAGCTGACGTGCGGATTGATTCCGTGTTCGTAAGCCGGTATCACGCGTTGATCATCCGTCATGATGGTCAGGACCTGCTTCTGGATCTCGGCAGTACCAATGGTTTGCTCCTCAACTCCAGACGGATATCACGCCGAGTGCTCAAGGATCGCGACGTGATCCAGGTCGGCCCGGCCAAGATGACCTACATCAATCCTTTCGCCGTTGCCGCAACTCATCCAGATCCCGCGGAAACCATTTGCTTCGCTCGGCCCGGCTTCCCCATGGCCGCGGGCGAGGACGATGGAACAGGCACGGTCATCGCCTTTGGTCGTCTGGATCCCACCGCCAAGAAACTCGAAGGCTGATCCCGAAGCTTTCCCAGCGGATCAACGACCTGGGTCCATTTCTCCGTTTGTCGATTCAGTCATCTGCTGCGCTTGCTGCTGCGAGGGGCTGTCAGTAGAGTGTCGGCCCTCCAACGACCGCGCATTCCCGGAACGTCCGCAATTGGCGCCCGTGTATCGACGTGCACGGAGTGAAGTGCTGCGCGGCGGTTGCGCTGTCTGCGCGATCGCACGGGACTTTCGACAAACACAAGAGACTGACAAGCAGTGGATCGGTGGCGAGTTCATAAGTTCGGTGGCTCCAGCGTTGCCGATGCAGCGTGCATGGAACGCGTGGCCCGGATTCTTGAAGAGGATCCGAATCCACGGCTCGGCGTAGTGCTGTCCGCGTGCCGCGGCATTACAGATGCACTGCTCAACCTCGTTGCTGCCGCTGAACGGCAGGACGACGGCATCGAGCGTCGGATCGATGAGATTCGCAAGCGCCACCAGGTCATCGCGGACACGCTTTTGAGTGGCGATGCCCGTGCTCAATTCCTCAGCACATTCGAGAAGGATTGCAGCGATATCGCAGGCATCCTGCACACCGTGCAGCTCATACGCGCGGCTTCGCAAATGGTCCGAGATCTGATTGCGGGCTATGGCGAGATCTGGTCGACACGCCTGTTCTCTGCGTATCTGCGTGCACGCGGCAAGCGCCCTGGAAAAGTCGAATGGATCGACGCACGTGACATCGTGTCGGTCGAGTGGGGCCCGCTCGGACCTGCGGTGCGCTGGGAAGTATCGCGTGAGAACACTGAGCGTGTTGTTCCTCAAGCGGAAGCGATGACACTGATCATCACGGGCTTTATCGCTCGGGATCCCAAAGGCGTGCAGACGACGCTCGGCCGTAATGGCAGCGATTTCTCGGGCTCGATCTTTGGCGCTTTGCTCGATGCCGCAGAGATCATCATCTGGACAGATGTGGATGGTGTCCTCAGTGCAGATCCGCGTCTGGTGCCAGATGCCAAGGTGATCGATTCGCTGTCGTACAACGAGGCGATGGAGCTTGCGTACTTCGGCGCAAAAGTCATCCATCCGCAGACGATGGCGCCCGCGGTGCTCAAGGGCATTCCGATCTGGATTCGCAACACCTTCGCACCTGAGGTGCAGGGCACTCTGATCTGTGCGAATCCGACTTCGCAGCTGGCCGTGAAAGGCATTACGTCTATCGATCGATGTGCGCTCGTCAATCTGGAAGGCGCAGGCATGATCGGTGTGCCCGGAACGGCGCATCGATTGTTCGGTGCGCTTCGTGATCATGGCATCTCCGTCATCCTGATCTCGCAAGGCAGTTCAGAGCATTCAATCTGCTTCGCAATTCCCGAAGCTGAAGCGACGCGTGCCGAAGCGGTCGTCCGCGAAGCCTTCGAGAGTGAGCTGAGACAAGGTCAGATCCAAAGTGTCGAAGTCGCAACCGGTTGCAGCATTCTTGCTGTCGTGGGCGATGGCATGGCCGGCTCGCACGGCGTGGCTGCGAAAGTCTTTGGATCTCTCGGCAGTGCGGCTGTGAGCGTGCGAGCCATTGCCCAGGGCGCTTCCGAGCGCAACATCTCAGTCGTGATCGATGGCAAGCACTCCTCTCGTGCTCTGCGCTCGGTGCATTCGAGCTTCTATCTATCGCCACACACAGTGTCGATTGGGCTGATCGGTCCTGGCGTCGTCGGAGGCGCGTTGCTCGATCAGATGGCTTCGCAGATCGGGCGCCTTTCAAAAGAGCTCAAAGTGGATCTGCGTGTGCGTGGACTGATGGCTTCTAAGCGCATGCATCTTGCGAAAGGCGAAGTGAAGCTCGCGAGCTGGCGTGACGCGCTCAATTCGAGTAGCGAAGCCGCCGATCTGTCTCGCTTTGCGGACCATATCCACGCGGATCATTTGCCTCATGCCGTGATCATCGACTGTTCGGCGAGCGCAGACGTCGCAGCTCGTTATCCAGAATGGCTGGCTGCAGGCATTCACGTGGTGACACCGAACAAGAGAGCTAACAGCGGCAGTCTCGATCTGTACGCGCGTCTGCACGATGCGAAGCGTCAGGGCGGCACTCACTATTTGTATGAAGCCACCGTCGGTGCCGGCTTGCCGATCATTCAGACGCTGCGTGATCTTCGCGACACGGGCGATGAGATCCAGCGCATCGAAGGAATCCTCTCGGGAACGCTGGCCTATCTGTTCAACGTTTGGGACGGCTCTGATTCGTTTTCCGCGATCGTTCGTGCTGCGAAAGCGAAGGGATACACCGAACCGGATCCGCGCGATGACCTCTCGGGCATCGACTTCGCTCGCAAGCTCATCATTCTCGGTCGCGAGATGGGACTGAAGCTCGAGTTGGGAGACGTGCAATTGGAAGGCCTCGTGCCAGCCGCGTTGGCTGCGTGTGGTCCGGATGAGTTCCTGGAACGCCTGCCTGAGTTCGATGCTCCGATGGCTCAGCGTCTGCAGAGCGCGCGCAGTCGCAATCGAGTGTTGCGCTACGTGGGTTCGTTGGATGCAGCGACCGGAAAGGCTTCAGTGGGATTGGTTGAGCTCGAGCGTTCTCACACGTTCGCCAACATCAATCTCACAGACAACGTCGTGCGCTTTCTGACGCGCCGTTACAACGAGAATCCGCTGGTGGTGCAGGGTCCTGGAGCCGGACCTGAAGTCACAGCGGGCGGCATCTTTGCGGATCTGTTGAGAGTGTGTGCGTATCTGGGCGCGAAACTGTGATGAAGACTTCTGCGACTGCTTTCGCCCCCGCCAGCATCGGCAATGTGGCCGTGGGCTTCGACGTGCTGGGGCATAGCTTCCAGACCATCGGCGATCGCGTGACGGCTCGTCGAATCGATACACCCACGGTACGGATAGTTTCCATCAGCGGGCTGGTGTCCGATCTGCCGCGCGAACCCGAGAAGAACACAGCTGGCATGGCTGTGCTGAGCATGGTCAGAGATCTGAAGCTCGATTTCGGAATCGAGCTCAGCATTGAAAAGGGAATTCCGTTGGGCTCGGGCCTGGGCGGCTCGGCAGCTAGCGCGGTGGCCGGCGTCGTTGCAGCAAACGCATTGTTGCCGAAGTCGCTCGACAAACTTGAGCTGCTGAAATTCGCAATGAAAGGCGAAGCGGTGGCGAGTGGTGCCGTGCACGTCGACAACATCGCACCGTCTTTATTTGGTGGGTTAGTGCTCACTGTCGGCATCGATAACCCGAACGTCAAACAGATTCCGGTGCCTGCGTCTGTGCGTTGTGTGCTCGTGCATCCTCACATGATGCTGTCCACTCGCGCCGCACGTGAAATCCTGAATCGCTCGATCGATCTGTCGAACGTGATCTGGCAATCAGCGAATCTTGCGGGCTTTCTGACCGGCTGTTTCACTGGAGATCTGCGTTTGATTCGCGAGTCTCTCGAGGACGTGATCATCGAACCGCAGCGCAAAGTGCTGATCCCCGGATTCGAGCAGGTCAAACAAGCGGCGATCGTTCACGGCGCATTGGGATGTTCCATCTCAGGTGCAGGCCCGACCGTATTCGCGTGGTGTGAAGAACCCGATGCCGAGGCGATTCGCGATTCGATGGTGGCCGCGTTCGCCGCACACAACTTAGGCACAGACGCCTGGATTTCGACGCTGGATCCTGCCGGCGCGCGGATCGTCGACTAAAGCCATGCACTACGTCAGTACACGAAACTCGCAACAGCGCGTGTTGCTCAGCGAAGCCATCGCGCAGGGTATTGCGCCGGATGGCGGGCTCTTCGTGCCCGAAGAGTTCCCGCACTTCGTTCCGCATCAATTCGAAGATCTGCATACACCTGCTGAAGTGGCGGAGCGACTCATCGCGCCATTCGCTGCTCAGGATCCGGTGCTGGCCACCGAACTCGGTGCGATCTGTCGTGCAGCGTTCGACTTTCCGGTGCCGCTCAAGCCCATCCCGCAGGCGCCCGCACCTGTGTGGGTGCTCGAGCTGTTTCATGGTCCGACGGCGGCATTCAAGGATTTCGGCGCTCGTTTCCTTGCAGAGTCACTGGAGCGAATCCGTCGAGGTGCGAATCGGAAGTTGACCATTCTGGTTGCGACTTCCGGCGACACCGGAGGAGCTGTTGCAGCTGCGTTCCATGGTCGGCCTTGGGTCGATGTCGTGGTGCTTTATCCGAAGGGGCTGGTCTCACAGCGGCAGGCGCAGCAACTTGCTTGCTGGGGTGGCAACGTCCGAACCTTCGTAGTCGAAGGCACGTTCGATGATTGTCAGCGCATGGTCAAAGAGGCGTTCCTGGATCCCGCGCTCGCGCAGACGCATCAGTTGTCGTCTGCGAACAGCATCAACGTCGGGCGACTGCTGCCGCAAATGGTTTATTACGCTTGGGCCGGGCTTGAGCTGTGGCGTCAGAATGGACGCCGCGCCAATTTCATCATTCCCGCGGGCAATCTCGGCAATTCACTCGCATGCATCTGGGCGCGGCACATC
>JBJMWN010000402.1:0-3419 GCA_045810085.1 Povalibacter sp.
AGCTGATGTGCGAAACCTGCGCAGCCCTTCCTCGACCTGAACTGGATCGATCGGGCCGAACTTGTAGCGCTGCTTGGTGCCGCGTTCGAAGTGCACCATGTCGCAGGCATGCATGAAGTTGGCTTTGCCCCAGCTGATCCAGCGAATCATGTCCGGCTCGTCATCACCTGTGCGCCAAAAATCAGAATGCATGTGGCGCGAGAGCCGGCAAGCAATGGCATCGGCCTCCCACAAGCTCTTTCCGCCTTCCACCAGAATGGGAAGCGACAGATTGGGATTCAGCGGCCGAAAGCGTTCCGCCTGACCTGGCGCGAATGGTGATGCGTGCTCGAACTCCACCGGCGCGCCGAGATGACGCGCAACGGCCACCGCAAGCCGCGGATTCGGGTTACGGCTGAAAAACAATTTCATGAGTGTCCTCGCGGAGAAGTTCGATCAAGCCGACCAAGCAAAAAGCAATCTGCTGGATTCCGCCACAGAGTTGGTACGTGGGCGATGTCGGTCATGCCTGTGCCTTCGATCCAATGTGTCTGCATGTAATCGCAAGATCTATTCCTCTTAGCGGTGCTCGCGTGTCACGGATCACTCTTGTGCGCATGTTCAGCACCTCCGAGTTCAACCGGTACGATGATCATCGCCGTCGGCGTTCCTTCGTCGGCTACGCCGAAGTGTGATGCGAAATCCGCGGTTGTGCCGAAATCTTCGGCGCTCATGTAGGGGCTATAGAACATGAGGTGCGGAGGCGCGCCGCCCACTTTCTTCGTCTCATGATCGAGCACGACGATATTGCGCTTCGACAGCATATAGGCGACGCCTACTCGCTGGGGCGCTCGAAATTTTCCTGTTCGATAACCTTCTGCAACAGCCGCGCGGATGCCCGCGTCACTCGTGCCGTTCGCAACCTGCTCGGTTCGGAACAGTATCACTGGCAGGATGCTCGCTGTCCCTTCGGCATCGAAGCATGTCGGCTCGAAGCTCCTGCTCCACTCTCGTACGAGAAGGCATGTGAAGCCGTTACGAGTTTCTCGTGCACGCACATACCCGGTGGACTTCAAAACGAATACGCCCGCTCTCTCGCGTAAGTGAGCTGGCGCACCTTCGAGCGCTGACTGGATCTCCTCTGCTTCCGGCAGCAGCGGTGGCAGTGCAGCTGGATGATTGCCCGCGATTGACGAAGCGCTTAGCGCAATCATCGCTGTCCCGACAATCGAAACTCGTCGCGAAATCATGACCCGCATCGTTTCACACTCCTTGCAAGGTGAACCTTTACGAAATCAAGGACGGTTCACCTATCGGGAAGCCGACATGCATCTTTCAGGATTACGTATCTCGTGCCTGTCTCGACGGCAACCGTGACGAAGGTGAGCTGTCGTGCCGAGCATCGCGTTCCACCAAGAGTTCGGGAGTTCTTTCGCCGCCTCGCTCTGATTGTCCCGACTCCAACGCGGACTCTGCGCTAAACGCAGCCTTGATTTGCCCCGAGTACGTACTGCGTGGATCCCGGTTCGCACAAACTTCCACTCGCGTGGCAAGCCACACATCGTTTTGGCTTGCAGTGTCGGCTACGATGGCCTCCGCCTGAAACCCAATGGGAAATACACCGAAGATCTGAATGCTCGTCTGCGGTGGAGTTATGGCTACAAGAATTGTGGAGCCTTCAGTGTTACGTCTTGCTGCGCTGGCGCGATTCGTGATCCTGCTTTTTCTGGGTATTCCGTTCGTATCGTCTGCACAGGAGCTCGAGCCGCGTGCTTATTCGAACGCGCCCGTCGGTTTGAATTTTCTGATCGCAGGCTATGCGTACAGCGAAGGTGGCGTCGTGGTCGACCCATCCATCCCTCTCGACGATGCTGCCATCAATCTGCACAGCGAGCTCGTTGCGTACGCCCGCTCGTTCTCGCTCGGCGGTAAATCTGCAAAGTTCGACTTGGTGGGTGCCTATGCATCGTTGTCGGGCACAGCCAACTTTGCGGGCGAGCCTCGACAACGCGACACCAGCGGTTGGGCGGATCCGCGCCTGCGGATCTACGTCAATCTGTTTGGCGCGCCCGCGCTTACGTTGCCGCAGATGCAGACGTATCAGCAGGATCTCATCGTCGGCGTAAGTTTGCAGATCGGCGCGCCGCTCGGGCGTTACGAGGCGGACAAGCTTATCAATCTGGGATCCAACCGCTGGTCGGCAAAGCCTGAGATCGGAGTCACGAAGGCATTCGGTAGATGGATCGCTGAGTTCACGGCGGCTGCGGCTTTCTACAGCGACAACGACAACTATTTCGGCGGCCACGAGCGCACGCAGGAGCCGATCTACTCGGCTCAAGGCTCGATGGTGTACAGCTTTCCTTCAAAAATGTGGGTGTCGTTCGGTGCGACGTATTACGTCGGGGGGCGCACATCTGTCGACGGCGTGCGGGGGGCAGACCTGAAAGAGAACACGCGGTTCGGTGTGACGCTGGCAGTCCCGGTGAACCGTCGTAACTCCATCAAGTTCCATGCGAGCACGGGCGTTGCGACGCGCACGGGAAGCGACTTCGATACCGCGGGAATCGCGTGGCAGTACCGATGGGGCGGAGGAGTTTAGCGGCGGCTTGCTCGGATGCGGCAGTCGTTCACGTCGTACGCGCTAGGCGAACGACCAACTCGTTGGGTCCATGCGCGATGAAGTCGATTGGACAGCCAGCAATTGCATAGCTCACAGAAGACTCGCCGAGTATCTAATGTGTATGCACGAGCTGCGATCAGAATGAATCCGCCGCGACGTACGCGTCGATCAACGCCTGTTCACCGGCCTTGCCAGGTTTCGCGATGCCATGCTCCATGCCGACTACACCATCGAATCCTTTGCCGCGAATGTGGCTGAAGATGTTTCGATAGTTCATCTCGCCCGTGCCCGGCTCTTTGCGTCCCGGATTGTCACCCACTTGAAAGTAAGCGATCTCATCCCAGGCGAGATCGATGTGCTGGATGATGTCGCCCTCGTTTCGCTGCATGTGATACATGTCATACAGAATCTTGCACGCGGGACTATTCACGGCACGACAGATTGCGAACGCTTGATCTGATGTGCGCAGGAACAGATCAGGGTTGTCACTCAGCGGCTCGAGCACCATCGTGAGATTGTGAGGCGCGAGAAGATCAGCGCCCGCGCGCAGCGTATTGATCACATGCCCCGTCTGAATACCGATGGGAAGTTTGCGTTCGAAGTAGCCAGGCACCACCGTCGCCCAGCGCGCATTGACTCGCTTGCCCACCTCGATGGCGTCGCGGCAGGTCTTCAGAAACGATTCTCGGAATTCCCGCGCGCCCGTGGCAAGCGACACCTTCCAGTTGTCGCCGCCATCGATGACGAAGACCCCCATCGTCATGTTGAGACGCGCGAGCGTATCGCCGATGCGTTGTTGCTCGCTCACAGGCCTCGCCAT
>JBJMWN010000403.1:0-7786 GCA_045810085.1 Povalibacter sp.
CTTCGAAAACGAAAGCCTATGGGCGACTGCTGCGCCTGGATAAGCCGATCGGAATCTGGCGGTTGTTGTGGCCCGTACTGTGGGGCCTGTGGCTGTCTTCAGCCGGCAAACCGAACCAGCATGTATTTCTGGTGTTTGTGCTCGGCACGATACTGACCCGCTCGGCGGGATGCGCGATCAACGATTTCGCCGATCGCAACTTCGATGGACAAGTCGCTCGTACGCGCGATCGTCCGCTGGCGACCGGACAGCTCGATCCGATCGAGGCACTCGCGCTTTGCGTGAGCCTGGGACTGATTGCGCTCGGTCTGGTTCTGACACTGGACCACCTGACGCAGATGCTCGCGTTGGTCGGCGCGTTCCTGCTCATGACGTATCCGTTCATGAAGCGCTTTTTTCCGCTGCCGCAGTTCTATCTGGGCGCTGCCTTTACGTGGTCCATCCCGATGATCTTTGCGGCACACACGGGTGCGCTGCCTCGCATGGCGTGGCTGCTCTTCATTGCAGGACTGTTGTGGACGATGGCGTACGACACGATGTACGCGATGGTGGATCGCGAAGACGATCGCAAGCTCGGCATCCGTTCGAGTGCGATCCTGTTCGGCGATGCCGATCGATTCATCATCGGCATCATGCAGCTGATGAGCCTGTTTGCACTGTGGCTCGCGGGGCGCGAGTTGGAACTGGGCTCGTGGTACGGGCTGGGTCTGGCCTTTGCTGCGATCTTCGCGCTGTATCAGCAGTACCTGATCCGGGAGCGCAAGCCCGAGGAATGTTTCAAAGCGTTCGTCAACAACAACTATTACGGCATGGCGATTTTTGTCGGCATCGCACTCGAATACCTGTTCAAGTAATTCTTGGAGCGGCACGCTTCTCGTTAGCGCCCTGCTCGTGCCACCGCCCAGATCTGCACCCGTTTCGCTCCCGCTCGCTTGAGCACTCGCGCAAGCTCATTGGCCGTGCTGCCGGTTGTGATCACATCGTCGACGATCGCGATGTTCGCTGCAGTGAGTTTTCGTGCTATCGCAAACGCGCCGCGAATGTTTCTGCGCCGTGCTTTCTGATCGAGTCCAGCCTGCTCGCTTGTCTCTCTCGTTCGCGTGGCAGCATCAGTGATCATCGGAATTCCTAAGCGGCGCTCGAGTCGCTGCCCTATTTCCAACGCCTGGTTGTAGCCGCGGGTGCGAAAACGCTGATCGGCCAACGGCACCGGTACGATGAAATCTGGCAGATCATTACATCGCTTGGCGATCTGCGTCGCGAGCAGATCGCCAAGCACACGGGCATAGGCGACAGCGTTGCGGTATTTCAAACCGCGAACCAGATGATCGACAGGATACGCATAGCGAAACGCACAAATCGCACGATCAAACTTTGGCTTGCGTCTGATGCATTCGCCGCAGAGCAAGTGAACCGAGGAATTCCCCGCCAGAGGTTCAGCGCACATCGCACATGCCGGTAAATTCAACGGCAAATCTGCTTCGCACTCGGCACAAAGGTCGGTTGCCGGGGCGCGTCCAGAACCCCCGCACAACACGCAGGTCGGCGGCCAGATGCAAGCTGATACTCGACCAAGCAGAGCCCTCGCATATACACCTGTACGTCGACCTGAAATTTCCATGTTGGTTGACAGCCTCTGTTCAACGTAGAAATACTCTGCGCGCGCAGTTGTGAGCCATGCGCGACTTAACTGTTCATTCCGCGAGGAACTGCTGATGACGAACGCCGAAAAGGGTGTACCGATCGATTTCGGACGCCTGGGTGAAGTGCGCACCGATTGGACAATCGATGAAGTGCGCACCCTGTTTGCGCTTCCGTTCGCGGATCTGATCTATCACGCCCAGCGCGTGCATCGCGCCAACTTCGATCCGAACGCAATCCAGGTCAGCACATTGCTATCGATCAAAACGGGCGCTTGTCCTGAAGATTGTGCCTACTGCTCGCAAAGCATTCGCTTCAATACCGGGTTGCAATCCGAACCGCTGATGGATCTGGGCGAGGTGCTCGAGAAAGCACGAGAAGCCAAGGCGAATGGAGCGACACGCTTCTGCATGGGCGCTGCCTATCGCAGCCCGAAGCCCAAGCAACTGGCGCAGATCGCGGAGATGGTGAGCAGCGTTCGCGCGCTCGGCATGGAGACCTGCGCGACGCTCGGGATGTTGACGTCGGATCAGGCGAAGGCTTTGAAGGATGCCGGGCTCGACTACTACAACCACAACCTCGACACGTCAGAGTCCTATTACCGCGAGATCATCACGACAAGAACTTACCAGGACCGACTCGATACGCTCGGTGCTGTGCGCGATGCCGGCATTAAAGTCTGTTGCGGTGGCATTTTAGGAATGGGCGAGACGCAAGCCGATCGCGCGCAACTCCTGCACACGCTTGCGACCCTGCCCGCTCATCCGGAAAGCGTTCCCATCAATCAGCTGATGCAGATACCGGGCACACCCTTGCATGGAGCGGCCAAGGTTGAAGGTGTCGAGTTCGTGCGAGCCATTGCCGTGGCCCGCCTGTTGATGCCGCGCTCGTATGTACGTTTATCGGCGGGTCGTTCATCCATGAGTGAAGAAACGCAGGCGCTGTGCTTCCTGGCCGGTGCGAATTCCATTTTCTATGGAGACAAGTTACTGACGACCGAGAATCCGGATGAAGACCACGATGCCGCTCTCTTCGCCAAGCTCGGCCTGAGACGCGAGCAAGCGTTCATGAACCCAGCGGCAACGCAAGCATGCGCGGGCGCTGAGGCAAACGCCTGAGTTTGGCCAGTGATCTGATCGCTCCTCAGCGACTCCCCTCGCACGGCTCATTCCTCTAAGGTGCGACTCATGTCTGCACCGCCGTCCGATGAGTTCACGCTTCTGCCAAAACGGGTTCGCCGCGGCTTCGATAAGGCTGCGGCAACCTTCGATGGCGCTGCGGCCGTACATGGCGAGATCCGCGCACGTCTGCTCGAGCGCTTGGACGTTGTCCGTCTTAAGCCCGAGAACATCCTCGATTTGGGTGCGGGAACGGGACAGGGGAGTCGATCTCTTCAGGAACGCTATTCCCGCGCGCTGATCGTTGCTTTCGATCTTTCTCTGCAGATGCTCATCCGAGCACGACGTCAGCAGCGCTGGCTCCGTCCCTTCCAGCGAGTCGCCGGCGATGCTCATCGATTACCGCTGCGCGACTCGACCATCGACATGGTCTTCAGCAATCTGATGCTGCAGTGGTCACACGATCCGGATGCGATCTTCAAAGAGTTGCGGCGAGTCATGCGCCCGCAGGGTCTGCTCACCTTTGCAACGCTCGGCCCCGACACGCTCAAGGAAATCCGTACCGCCTGGCGCCAAGTCGATAACTACACCCACGTTCATCGGTTCATCGACATGCATGACTGGGGCGACGCGCTGATGCGTGCCGGGTTTGCCGAGCCCGTCATGGATACCGAACGTCTGACCATCACCTACGCTGATTCCAAGTCGCTGTTCGCTGAGTTGCGCTCGACCGGTTCCACCAATGTGAGTCTCGGTCGACGGCAGGGTTTGATGAGTCGTCGCGTGGCGGGACTGTTCGAAGAGTCTCATTCAACGCATCGGCGCGACGGCCTGTGGCCAGTGACGCTGGAGGTCGTGTACGGCCATGCATGGACGGCGGAATCGACAAAGCCCCGTCCGCAGGGAGAGGCGGTCGTGCCTTTCAGCAGCATTGCGCGGCGACGTCGATAGTTAGAAAAACTAAATCGCTTGCGCCGTGTTGCTCACGCGCGTGCCGCCACTGCCAAGTCTGGCTTATCTCTCTAGCTCGCTCACAAGGCTGGATTGAGCAGCTAGCGCGGGAGGAATCTCAGCTTTCAAGCGGCGGAAACGAGTCCTAGGGCGCCCGAACTTCCGCCAGCCTGTCGGAAATTTCCTTGTCGCTCCGAGCGTTGCGCCGCTTGCAACCCGTCCGCTAGCATCAGATCTGAGCTGTCGTTCCGACAGCCTCCCTCCCATTCAGGCCTTCATGAATCCAGGCGTCGCAATCGGGCCGCACTTGAGCCCGCCATCCGCCGTCCTTCTCGAAGGGGGAGAGCGCCGGTTCGTGCTCTCGCCGCGCTGTTCGCTCACGCCCCGCACTGCCCGCATCTTTGTCGGCACGGTGGCGGCAAATACTTTCGGCGTCGCTGCATTCTTCACTTGGCAGGGCTTCTGGCCTGTGCTTCCGTTCGCCGGACTCGAGATCGGGGTACTGATTTGGGCGGTGCACGCTTCGATGCGCAAAGGTCAGGAGCGGGAAACCATCACGATCTCGAGCGAATCTGTGACGATAGAGCGATGGATCAGGCATCAGCGGCAAACTTCGGTATTTCCTCGTCATTGGGCGAAGGTTAAACTCCACGCCCCGTCAACGACGCTGCACCCCAGCCGACTCACACTCGAGTCGCACGGCCGCGTCTGCGAAGTGGGTAGGTTTCTCACAGAGGACGAGCGCCGCGGTCTTGCGGTGCGTCTCAAGCAACTGGTGGGGAATGTGAACGAGTCACCCGCGCTCAACTAACTGGGCGTGGGGTGCGATTGCGGGCGCAGTGCTGTCCTGTGCGTCGCGGATGATTTGCGATGCCACGCGTGCGGACAGCAGCGAAAACGAAAGCAATGGGAGCATTGGCGACAATGTCGAAGACTTTGAAATACGCCGCGGCCGGCCTCACGGCTTCTGCCGCGTCGTGTCTGCCGACCGGGGCAGCGCTGGCGGCCTGGGAATTGAACATGCCGCTCGGTGTCACCGAACTCAGCCGCGACATTCACGGCTTGCACATGCTGGTCTTCTGGATCTGCGTGATCATCGCCGTCGCCGTGTTCGGCATGATGATCTACTCGATCGTCAAGTTTCGGCATTCGCAAGGCGCAGTCCCCGCGAAGTTCGATCACAGCACCAAGGCCGAAGTCGTCTGGACAATTATTCCAGTCGCCATTCTCGTCGGCATGGCCATTCCCGCCGCTGAAACGCTGATCCGCATCGAAGACACTCGCAATTCGGAGCTCTCGATCAAAGTCACCGGCTACCAGTGGAAATGGCAGTACGAATATCTCGATCACAATGTGAGCTTCTTCTCGACGCTTGCGCGCGATAGCGATCGGGCGCGGCAGCTTCACTCGGGCATCGATCCCAACACGGTCGATCACTACCTGCTCAGTGTCGACAAGCCTCTGGTCGTCCCCGTGAACACCAAGGTGCGCGTGCTGCTCACCTCAGGTGATGTGATTCATGCGTGGTGGGTTCCACCGTTCGGCATGAAGAAAGATGCGATCCCGGGCTTCGTGAACGAGTTGTGGTTCAAGGCCACGGAAACGGGTGTGTTTCGCGGGCAGTGCGCAGAGTTGTGCGGCCGTGATCATGCGTTCATGCCGGTCGTGGTCGAAGTGAAATCCAAGGAAGACTACGCAGCCTGGCTGAAGAGCCAGCAAAGTGGAGCTGAGAATGCGCCGGCCGCGCAGCCAGCGCAGGTCAATGAGGCAGCGACTCCGGTCGTTGCGAAGGCGGAGTAGATTCATGAGCACGGTTCATACGCACGACGCTGTCGATCATCACGCAGACGAGCATCACGATCACGGCCCCGCGAAGGGCTGGCGTCGCTGGCTTTACGCAACCAATCACAAAGACATCGGCACCATGTATCTGGTGTTCGCGCTGATCATGTTCTTCATCGGCGGCGCGATGGCGATGGTTATCCGCGCTGAGCTGTTCAAGCCCGGCTTGCAGCTCGTCGATCCGATGTTCTTCAACTCGATGACGACCATGCACGCGCTGGTCATGATCTTCGGTGCGGTCATGCCGGCCTTCGTAGGTCTGGCGAACTGGATGGTGCCGCTCCAGATCGGCGCGCCCGACATGGCGCTGCCGCGCATGAACAACTTCAGCTTCTGGATCATGCCGTTCGCATTCACGCTGTTGTTGGCAACACTGTTTGTGCCGGGCGGTGCGCCTGCCGGTGGTTGGACGATGTATCCGCCGCTGGTACTGCAGAACGGCACCTCGTTCCCGATGCTGATCTTCGCCGTTCACATGATGGGTGCTTCATCGATCATGGGTGCGATCAACGTTGTCGTCACGATCATGAACATGCGCGCGCCTGGCATGTCGCTGCTGAAGATGCCGTTGTTCGTCTGGACATGGCTCATCACCGCGTACCTGCTCGTCGCCGTGATGCCTGTGCTTGCAGGTGCCGTGACGATGCTGCTCACGGATCACTACTTCGGTACGACGTTCTTCCAGGCTGCAGGTGGCGGCGACCCGGTGATGTTCCAGCACATCTTCTGGTTCTTCGGTCACCCCGAGGTCTACATCATGATTCTGCCGGCGTTCGGCGTGGTCTCCGAGATCATTCCGACGTTCTCGCGCAAGCCGCTCTTTGGCTACGACGCGATGGTGTATGCGACGGCCTCGATCGCATTCCTGTCGTTCATCGTGTGGGCGCACCACATGTTCACGGTGGGCATGCCGCTCGCCGGCCAGCTGTTCTTCACGCTGTCGACGATGATGATTTCGATCCCGACCGGCGTGAAGGTGTTCAACTGGACCGCGACGATGTGGAAGGGCTCGTTGACGTTCGAAACACCCATGCTGTTCGCGCTGGCGTTCCTGTTCCTGTTCACCATCGGCGGCTTTTCGGGCCTGATGCTTGCCGTAGTGCCGGCCGACTTCCAGTATCACGACACCTATTTCGTGGTGGCCCATTTCCACTACGTGCTCGTGCCCGGCGCGGTCTTTGCGATCATGGGCGGCGTGTACTACTGGCTGCCCAAGTGGACCGGCCGCATGTACGACGAAAAGCTCGGCAAGATCCACTTCTGGCTCTCGGCGATCTTTGTGAACGTGCTGTTCTTCCCGCAGCACTTCCTGGGTCTCGCCGGCATGCCGCGCCGCATTCCCGACTACTCCACGCAGTTCGCCGACTGGAACATGGTGTCGTCGCTCGGCGGCTTCGGCTTCGGGCTTTCGCAGCTGCTGCTGCCGTACATCATCTGGAAGTGTGTGAAGGGCGGCGTGAAAGCGACCGACCGCGTCTGGGAAGGCGCCACCGGCCTCGAGTGGGAGCTCACCTCGCCGCCGCCGTACCACAGCTGGGATCCGCCGCCGAGCACCGAACTCGTGGCCCGCGGCGTGGAGCATTGATCGATGAGCGTGATGACGCCCGATGAGATCAACGAGCGGCGTGCAAAAGCGCGCCGTTCGGCGATCGTCCTTGGGATCGTGGCGCTCGCGATATTCGTCGGGTCCATCATCCTCAAGGCGGCGCAGAACTGACCATGCAGCGCGCCGCGGAGAATCGAAAACTGACGCTGAAACTTCTGGGCTTTGCGCTCGGCAGTTTCGCGTTCGGCTTCGCGCTGATTCCGCTCTACGACGTCTTGTGCGACATCACGGGCTTTGGCAATCAGAAGGCGCTCGCGCAACAACGCCTGTCGGTCGAGGCGCCCGATGACAGCCGCACGATCACGATCGACTTCGTGGCCGACCTGCCGTCCGTGGGCAACTGGGAATTCCGGCCGGGTGTCGCCTCGATGCAGATCCATCCGGGCCGCCTCTACTCGACGGAGTTCACGGCGCACAACCTCACCGGCCGCGACACCGTGGCGCAGGCTGTGCCGAACATTGCGCCCGGCCAGGCCGCGGGCTATTTCCGCAAGACCGAATGTTTCTGTTTTACGCCGCAGAAGTTCGCGGTCAACGAAGCGCGCCCCATGGCCGTCCGCTTCGTGGTGGATCCTGCGATTCCGCGCTCGGTCGACCGCATCACGCTTTCGTACACTTTCTATGACGA
>JBJMWN010000404.1:0-4988 GCA_045810085.1 Povalibacter sp.
CCTCATCGATCAACGTGACGACCTTGTCGGTCTTGTCCATATCCGAGGACAGCACTGCGGACATGAATGCCGCCGGGTAGTGAGCCTTGAGCCATGCCGTTTGATACGAGAGCAAGGCGTAAGCCGCCGAGTGCGATTTGTTGAAACCGTAGCCGGCAAATTTTTCCATCAAATCGAAAATGTGCGCAGCGGTTTCTTCGGCCACGCCGCGTTGTGTCGCACCGGAAATAAAGATCGACCGCTGCTTGGCCATCTCTTCTGGCTTTTTCTTGCCCATCGCTCGGCGCAGGAGATCTGCGCCACCGAGCGAATAACCAGCGAGCACCTGTGCGATCTGCATGACCTGTTCCTGATACAGGATCACGCCATACGTCGGCGCGAGCACCGGCTGCAGATCGGGATGCAGATAGTCGATCGGACCGGTCGTCTTGCCGTGTTTACGTGCGATGAAATCATCGACCATGCCGGATTGCAGCGGGCCGGGCCGGAACAACGCCACGAGCGCGATGATGTCTTCGAAACAGTCCGGCTGCAGTCGCCGGATCAGATCTTTCATGCCGCGCGATTCGAGTTGGAACACCGCCGTGGTTTCGCATCGCTTCAGCAGGTCGTATGCAGGCACATCGACCATAGGCAGCGCGTTCACATCCAACGGCGGCTCGCCATTCTGCTCGCGCTGCACGTTGATGATCTTCACGGCCCAATCGATGATCGTGAGCGTGCGCAATCCCAGGAAGTCGAACTTCACCAGACCCGCCGCTTCAACGTCGTCCTTATCGAACTGGGTGACGACACTGCTGCCACTCTCATCGCAGAAGAGCGGCGCGAAATCCGTGAGCACCGACGGCGCGATGACGACACCACCGGCGTGCATTCCGGCGTTGCGAACCAAGCCTTCGAGTGACATCGCCATATCGAGAACGTTGCGAGTCTCCTCTTCGTTCTGATAACGCCGCCGCAGTTCTTCTTCCTTCTCGAGAGCGTCCTTGAGTGTGATCCCGAGTTCGAATGGAATCAGCTTCGCAATCGAATCGGCAAAGCCGTAGCTCATGCCATAGACGCGAGCGACATCGCGCACCACGGCCTTCGCAGCCATCGTGCCGTACGTGATGATCTGCGAGACGCGTTCGCGACCGTAACGGCCAGCCACGTACTCGATCACTCGATCGCGGCCATCCATACAGAAGTCGACGTCGAAGTCGGGCATGGACACGCGCTCAGGATTCAGGAAGCGCTCGAACAGCAGGTCGTACTGCAATGGATCGAGATCGGTAATCGCCAATGCATAGGCAACCAACGAACCGGCGCCCGACCCACGTCCTGGTCCCACGGGAACACCGTTCTCACGAGCCCACCGAATAAAATCGGCGACGATCAGAAAGTAGCCGGCGAATCCCATCTGACAGATCACACCGAGTTCGATCTGCAGTCGCGACTCGTATTCCTCATTCGGGATCACACGCGCGGTGCCAGGCTGAGCTCTTAAACGTTCGATCCGCATCGCCAGACCACGCACAGCCTCCTCGCGCAGATACTCCTCCGTGCTCAGTTGCGAAGGCACGGGATAGGCTGGCAGCACTGATTTACCGAGCAACAACTCCAGACTGCAGCGTCGCGCGATTTCGACGCTGTTCGCGAGCGCCTCAGGCACATCGCGGAAGAGCTGCGCCATCTCTTCGGGTGACTTGAGATATTGCTCCGGCGTATAGCGACGCGGGCGCTTCGGATCCTCGAGCAGCATGCCTTCGTGAATGCATACGCGAGCTTCATGCGATTCGAAATCGTCACGACGCACAAAGCGCACGTTGTTGGTCGCAACGACAGGAATTCCGTACTCGACCGCCAGCGTCAAAGCTCGGCGAATGTAGTTCTCTTCGCCTTCACGACCGATGCGCTGCAACTCGATGTAGAACCGATTGCCGAACAGCGACAGCCAATGTTCGAGCAACGCACGAGCGTCTGCATCGCGTCCGCCCAGAATGGCTCGGCCGACGTCACCTTCTCCGGCTCCCGAGAGTGCGATCAGGCCCGTCATGTTCTCTGGCGTGAGCCAGCTTCGATCGATCGTGGCACGACCTTTCTGCTGGCCTTCGAGATACGAGCGACTCACCAGTCGAGTGAGATTTTTATAACCCACGTTGTTCTGACACAGCAGCACCAATCGTGTCGGATCAACGCGATCACCGAGCTCTCGAACAAGCAGATCAACCCCGATGATTGGTTTGATGCCGGCAGACTGAGCCGCGCGATAGAACTTCACCATCGCGAACAGATTGCTCTGATCTGTAAGGCCGACGGCCGGCATGCCTGCTGCTGCAGCCACGTCCATCAGACCGACCTGCCCTTCGCCTTCAGCCGTGATCCGAACGACGCTGTCGACCAGCGAATACTCGGTGTGAAGGTGCAGGTGAACGAACGACATCGCGAATCAGGCAGCCGATACACGTAACGCGGCAACGCGAACGGGTTCGAAGCTGCGACGATGAATGCGCGAAGGACCCAGGTTTTCGAGCATCTCGCAATGCTGTGGAGTGCCGTAACCTTTATGGCCCGCGAAGCCGTACTGAGGATAGAGACGATCGAGCTCGACCATCATTGCGTCGCGCTTCACCTTCGCAAGAATCGAAGCCGCGCCGATTGATGTGCGTAACGCGTCGCCGTCGATGATCGCCTCGAACGTGCATGACATGCCCATTCCTGCGAAGGATGGACAGCGATTGCCATCGATCTCCACGTGAGCCGGACACACGTTCAATCCCATCAGTGCGCGGCGCATCGCAAGGTACGTCGCTTCCAGAATATTGAGGCAGTCGATCTCTTCGACATCGGCCCACGCGACCGAGCAGGCGAGCGCATGACGACGAATGCGCACAGCCACTTCTTCGCGCTCTTCCGCTTCCATCACCTTCGAATCACGAATGCCGCGCAGACGCCGCTTCGGATCCAGGATGACAGCGGCAGCGACGACTGGACCTGCGAGCGGGCCGCGACCTGCCTCATCGACACCCGCAATGAGGTAATCGAGCGATGCTTTACCGCGCCCCTTCCCAAAAAGTTTCAGTGCCATCTGGCTCGTGCTCATCGAACCGTTCCCGCTACGGTGTGTGTGCCGCGTGACCGCAGCAACTCGGTGATCGCATCTGCAGCGCGTGCACTTGCATCGCGCCGGAGCGTTTCGTGTATGCGGGCGAAAGTGTGCACGAGCTCAGCCCGATCGGCACGTTCAAGTTGTTCAATCAGTGCAGGTCCCAGCACATCGGCTCGGACTTCGTCGTTGAAATACTCAGGAACCACCTGACGTCCCGCCAATAGATTCGGCTGAGCAAAAAATGGCGCCTTGAACAGTTTCAGGTGCTTGAGCAGAAAACTTGTCAGCCAGCTCAAACGATAGGCGACAACCATCGGTCTCTTGACCAGCGTTGCCTCGAGCGTTGCGGTTCCGGAAGCCAGCAGGATCGCATCGCTCGCGGCCATCACCTCCTGCGCCCGACCGTCGAACAGCTGGACTCGATCTGACATACCAGCGCGAGCGAGCGCCTGCTCAAACGCACTTCGGACACGAGCATTGGCCATCGCAGCAATGAAACCGATCTCGGGACGACGTTTGCTGAGCCATGCCACTGTCGCAGCGAAGTCAGGTCCGAGGCGCGCAACTTCGCCGCCGCGACTTCCCGGCAGCAGTGCGATCACAGGACCTCCTGCGCGCACACCCAGCGTTACGCGAGCGACCTGCGGATCGAGTTCTGCGGGAATCTGATCAGCCAACGGATGCCCGACGAACTCGGCTTTGACCTGGTGAGCGTCGTAAAACTGTTTTTCGAAAGGCAACAGACAGAGCACGAGATCAACGGCCTGACCGATCGTGCGTACCCTTCCCTGACGCCATGCCCAGATTTGTGGGCTCACGTACTGCACGACCGGAATGCCGCGTTCTTTCAGGCGCGGCGTAAGTCGCAGATTGAATTCCTTGGCGTCGACGCCGACGTACACATCCGGTGGATCAGCTTCGATTCGCTCGAGCAGCTCGCGTCGGATACGCAGCAGGCGTGGCAGATGAGGAACGATCTCGATCAAGCCCATCACGGACAGGCGTTCCATCCGTTCCCACGCTTCGCAGCCCGCTTCCACCATTCGCGGCCCGGCGATACCGGCAAACCGCGCGTTGGGCCACTGCTTGCGCAGCTCGTGAATGAGCCTGGCACCAAGGTTGTCGCCGGAAGTCTCGCCGGCAACTAGGACGAAAAATGGAGACTGGCCGCTGGACACTGGCTATCGGCCAGAGCGGGAGATGATCGCTTTCGTGCTCGCTGACTGCTCCTTCATCTCACGATTCCCACCCGCTCCCGGCGCGGCGTGGTGTCGTTGAGGAACGCAACGAAGGCGCTGATCTCAGGTTGCTCGGCTGCCAGCTTGGTCAGCTCCTCTGTCGCATCCGCGAGCTTGAGCTTCGAACGATAGAGGATGCGATAAGCGTGTCGAATGTTGCGGATCTGATCGGCGCTGAAGCCGCGACGCTTGAGGCCTTCGGCATTCACACTGTGAGGCTCCGCCGGACGGCCGACGGCCATGACATACGGCGGCACGTCGCGCGTCACGGCTGTGTTGTTGGCGATGAATGCGTGCGGGCCGACTTTGCAGAATTGATGCACACCTGCGAATCCACCCATGTGAACCCAATCCCCCAGCTCCACGTGACCGCCCAAAGTCGCGTAGTTGGCAAAGACACAATGCGAACCGATGACGCAATCGTGGCCGACGTGCGAGCCAGCCATAAAGAGGTTGTCGCTCCCCACGCGCGTGACCAGCTGATCCTTAGTCGTGCCGCGATTGATTGTGCAGTTCTCGCGAAAGACATTGCGATCGCCAATCTCAAGTCGAGTGGGTTCGCCTTTGTATTTCAGATCCTGAGGTGCGGCGCCGATGGACGCGAACTGAAAGATCTTGTTGCCAGCACCAATCGCAGTGGGTCCGTCGATGACCACATGAGG
>JBJMWN010000405.1:0-3540 GCA_045810085.1 Povalibacter sp.
GCGAGTCAGGCAACATATGGCTCCGCGACATCTACACGAAAGTGCTCAAGGTTTAAATCGCTGCGCGCGGACGAGCCGTCGAACTTCGCTTTGGGTCGGAAACTGACGATCCGTAATCGGCCAAGAGCGGCAGTCGGGAGAGCAGCGTCTGACCCTTACATCGACGTAGTACGGTTATATTCCTAGTCGAGTGGCTTGTAGTCTGTAGCCGACATCGACAGTCGCCGGCGCCATTTCGAACACCGGGGAAGCCTGATCAAAACTCGAGCAAACGCTCGGCCGGGTACCCACGCGCAGGTATGGTCGATGGCGGGTCCGATCATCCTCGCCAATATCTCCGTGCCCCTGCTCGGCGCAGTGGACACGGCGGTGGTCGGGCATCTGCCGGAGGTCTACTACATCGGCGCTGTTGCGATCGGCGCGATGCTCTTCAACTTCATCTATCACCTGTTCAACTGCCTGCGCATGGGCACCACAGGACCAACGGCGCAGGCGCGAGGCGCCGGTAATTACGCGGAGGTCCGGGCGATGATCGGTCGGGCGCTGTTGCTCGCCGGGGTCATCGGCATAACCGTGATCGCGCTGCAGCTTCCCATCATCGCGTTCGCGTTCTGGCTCATCGACGCCAGCCCCGAAGTGAAACATTACGCGCGCGAATATTTCCTGATCCGGGTATGGGCTATGCCGGCGGTGCTCTGCACCTACGCAATCATCGGCTGGTTCTACGGGCTCAGGGATGCGCGTACACCGCTCGTCGTTCAGATCTGTACCAACGCTCTTAACATCGTTCTCGCGTTCATTTTTGTTTTCGGCTATGGGTGGGGTGTGCCCGGCGTAGCTGCCGCGACGCTGATCTCCGAGTGCGCGGGACTGCTGCTCGGCGCTTGGTACGTGCAGCGGACCTTGCGAAATCTTCCGGACGGCGGCTCAAGCGCGCCGCTGCTCGATCGCGCCAAGCTCATCCGCATGGTCTCCATCAACACCGACATCGTGCTGCGCACGCTGTGTGTGGTCTCGGTGCTCGCATTCTTCATGGCGAAGAGCGCCGAGCTCGGCGATGTGCCACTCGCCGCAAATCAGGTGCTGCACCATTTCCTCATCTTCACGTCGTTCGCCCTAGACGGTTTCGCGCACGCCGCGGAGGCCATACTCGGCGAGGCCTTCGGTCAGCGTAACCGCGAAGCGTTCCGGCGCGGCATGCGCGTGGTGTTCCTGTGGGCGGGCATCGTCGGAGTGATGAACGTAATAATCTATGCTGTAGCCGGGCACAGCATCATTGCGCTCATGACCGGCATCCCCGAAGTGCGCGCTGCTGCGGCGGGCTATCTGCTCTGGCCGGTGCTCATGCCGTTGATATCAGTATGGGCGTATACCTATGACGGCGTGTATCTGGCGGCCACGCACACGAAGGTCATGCGCAACACGGTGGTCGTGTCCTTCGGGGTGTTCCTGATGTTGCTCTACACGCTAATGCCACTCTACGGGAATGCGGGCTTATGGATCGCCGTCGCTGGCTTTCTCGGCTGTCGCGGCCTGCTGCTTCACCTGCTCTTCCCACAGCTGATGCGGACGATCTGAACCGCTGGCCTTTTTGCAGCTCCTGGTCGCGTACTAACACCTTACCTCCCAAGCGAAGGTGTCAATCGTCGGGGAAAGTTACGCCTGAAGTTCCGCTTTTGGCCTATTCTGTTGAAGAACTCGTGATTTCGCGCAGCTGAGCATTGCTGTCCCACGATTTCGGTGGAAAGCCAATCGGCCGCGGATTTTTGGCCCGGTCAGATCGGCTTTCGCGCTCCTTCAGCCGGTTATTGCCATTTCTGCAGCTCCCTTGCTTAACCACTTCGCCATTCGTCGCAGATTCTGAGCGGTGGCTGCCAACAGGAACTCATCGCGTGCCCCGCTGCGCCCGCGCAAGCGCAACCGGTCCAGCTTCAGCACGCGCTTGAGATGAGCGAACAACATCTCGACTTTCTTTCGATCCTTGCGGGATTGCAGATATTCATCCGTTCTGCTGATGGCTCGAGCCACGTCCCGCGCAAACTCGTGGACGTTGCGTGCGATCTTGCGAAACGGTGTATTGGGAGAGCACTTCGGTTTCAGCGAACACCCCGCACAATCGTGAGTGCTCGCGCAGTAAAGCAGCGTCTTCTCCGTCGTTTCCCTGCCGGTAGTCCTCAGGCGCTTGCCGCCGGGACATACGTAGTGATCCTGCTCAGCATCAAACACGAAGTCGTCACGACTGAACGTGTCGTCCTGACGAGCCGATTTATCCCATACAGGAATGTGTGGCTCGATCTGCTTCTGTTCCACCAGCCAGCCAAGGAGCGGCGCTGAGCCATAGGCCATGTCACCTATCAGCCGATCCGGCTTTACATTGAAGCGTTCTTCGACACGCTCCAGCATCACTCGCGTCGCGTCCACTTCGGCGGTTCTAATTGCGGGCGTCGCCTCCACGTCGACGATGACGCCAGCCTGCATATCCACCAGGTAATTCGTCGAGTAGGCGAAGAACGCGGGACCACCGGCCGCTGTCCAGCGCGCCATCGGATCAGTTAGCGAGATTGACTTCGGCAGTGCCTCCGGCGCAGCGGTCGCATCCAATGCCTGCAGGTATTCACGTACTGCGCGCGTCGAGCTCTGAGCGTCAAACTCGCAGTAAGCGAATTCGACACCTGACACGGCACGACTGCGGTTCGCGTCAGCCTTAATGAGACTCGCATCAACCGCGAAGCCTTCTCCGCCAACCAGGCCTTCGGACATGCAGCGCTGCACGACTGCTTCAAACACATAGCGAAATGCATCGCTCTCTCGAAATCGGCCATTGCCGATTCTTCGAGAATGTCGAATGGTCCGGCACAGTGTCTTCAAGGCCCAGCCGACAGAACCAGCGATAGGCGAGGTTCAGATGCACTTCTTCACACAGGCGGCGCTCGGACCGAATGCCGAAGCAGTAGCCGATCATGAGCATCCGAATCATCAACTCGGGATCGATCGATGGCCGGCCAGTGTGACTGTAGAAACCAACTAAGTGCTTGCGCAGCTCGCTTAGATCGAGAAACCGATCGATGCCGCGCAACAGATGATCAGGTGGAACATGTTCGTTGAGGTTGAAGGAATAGAACAGTCGGTCTTGATTGCCGCTCTGTCGCCCCATCATTCTCGTTCGCTCCGGTCAAACAGCTGACCGAGCATACCAACGCGCATCTGATATTGGTACTGTTTTTCAACACAATAGGCCGATTGCTGAAAATGGGCTTACCCTGGAGCAGTACGTCGAGCGTATCGCCATCCACGACGTGTGCTACACGTCCGGTGATCGCCTCGGCGAGGACCGCGGTTTGCTGACAGACACGTCGAGACGATCGCTACGATCCAAAAGTCGGCGGTGATCCAAAGCGGAGGGCAGAACCGATCACCATCCGAAAATGCTCACGGACGAACGCGGATGATCGTCTTCCCCGGCCGTCGCTCGGTCGGGTTGAAGGCGGCGACAGCATTGTCGAGGGTCGAAACGGTGCCGATGTTCGTCCGCAGTCGTCC
>JBJMWN010000406.1:0-5998 GCA_045810085.1 Povalibacter sp.
CAGCAGATGCCTTAGAAGTTCGACTAAAGTCGAACCCACAGGGAATGCAACCCACAGGGAATGCAACCCACAGGAATTCAACCCATAGGGTAAAGAGTCGATCCCTTTCCTTTGTGGGTTCGACTTCAGTCGAACAGTTCCGACGCTCTCGGCATCTCTTGCGGCTTCAAAACACCATGTTCACAGCCATGACTGGCGTGACAGTGGCGCTCGTATTCTTGCCAGCGGCAAACCAGCGTGCACCTGCAATCACGCCGATGCGACTGTTGAAGTTGTATTCCACTGCGGGCGCGACACCGAAGCGCCATGCAGATCCAGAGTCGACATTCACAGGTTCCGAGATCCCATTAGTCGCATCCGACCCGGTGACAGAGGTGCTCGCATCGTGCTGATAAACGAAGTCGAGCGCGAACACCCAATTGCGTGTGATGCTGTATTCCCATGAAGAATTTGCCGTGAACACGTCACCCGGTCGTGCTTCGCCGCGGAATCCGTCGCCGGTGCCGTACACACTCACGCCTTCGACATCGACAGTGTTGGAGAAGGCCTGGGATACGTTGAAACGCGTGCGCAGGATTCGTCCATTCGGCATCCAGAAGTAGTACTGCGAATAAAGTGCAATCGTGGTGGTGTAGGCGCCGCTGCCGAATCCGTCATTCGGATGTGCGCCGAGTTCATCGTACTTGCCGGTCGGCAGCGTCTCTTGAAGGACCAATGAGACAGTAGGCACATGGCTGCCTTCGCGAAATTTCGAAAGGCGGTACTGGCCTTGTAAGGTCACATCGCCCGTCTGAACGCCAGAGCTGTCGGATCCTTCACTCGCATCGGTGTATCCGAACGTCGGAATCAGTCCCGCAGTAAAACGATCGGTCACGCCGTAAAGAATGTAGGTGAGAGAGCCGAAGCCGTCTGAGCGCGGCACGGCGTGTCGATCTCCGTTCGTATCGAAACGATCCTGGCGGATCACATCGTAAACGTACGGTTCGACGAGTACGTGACCTTGAGGCATCGTACCCGCGCCCGCCGCAACGATCGGTCCTGTCCACCATGCGTCGTCCAACGACTGGCGGGCAACATCTGAAGTCGTTGAGGGCTCGACTGCGAGCGCAGGGGTTGCGAATGCCAGATATGAAATCAGCCCGAGTGGTGCGAGCGATGCGCTGAGCGGTCCGAAGCCTCCGGCCGGCGAGGTGTTGGCGTAGTCCACGTGCTTTCGTCCATTGCGCTCGGTTCTGATTGAACCACGTTCATGTTCCATCGTTCCTCCGTGGGAGAAACTTCGATTCTTGCTTTCAAATCAGCAAGAATTCTCTGCAGAACATGTCGTGTTTTGTTGAGTCGCTCAACATCGCATTGGATTGAATGATTGGAGACGACGAAATTCGCTCGACTGTCTTGGCACTGCGGTGGCTGCGTAATAAATGTTTGCAGGGAACGCAGCTATTCGACGGCGGGCAGCGTGCCCAGGGCTGGCAGATCGAATACGAAATTGGGTCGACCGTAAGACCAGTCGGTGCCGCTCGCGATCGCGATGTCTCCGGACAGATGGACGTCTACGTTGAAAATTCCTTCCTGCAGGTCGACCAGTTCAGCCACCGGGACCCATGATGCGCGCCTCTCATATATATAGGCATGGGATGGGATCGATCCTGAGAAGTCGTTGATGTACTTGCCTACGACCATGCGCTCACCCGATACATCGACGCCATTGCCGAACTGATAGCCCATCACCTTCGGATCGGTGATGGCCCGCAGTTTCTGCTGCAATGGCCAGGTCTTTCCCGAGCCTTGATAGATATAAACGGCGCCGGTGAATTCGGGCCGTGGATCCGTCTCCGCGGGCGCGGCGATCACAATCGTGTTGCCATCGAGCGCGATGTGTTCACCGAACCGTGCACCCGCCTGCCATTGCGCAGCGGCAAGCGTCACTCTCAAACGCCAGCCTCGCCCGACGTCGTAACCATACACATGCACTCTGCCGCTCTCGTTGTCGGCGCCAGGATCTGAAATCACGATGACGTTTCCGTCGACCTCGATGGAGCTGGACCACAAGCGGTCGGCGGGAATGGGAGGTTTGAATCCACCGCGACGCGAAAACGTGCCATTCGTATTGCGTTGATAGATGTCTACTTGAGTGAACGCTTCTTCGTCGATGGCATCCTTGACGCGCGTTCCACTCACGATCGCGGTCGTTCCATCCGTCGCAATCTTTGCAATGTGTGTCCGGTCATAGTCGGCAGGGCGCCGCAGTGCAAGCGTTTGCAAATGCGTCCAACGTCCATTGATTGGCGCATACACGTAAACGACATCCTTGAAGCTGTAGCGCGGACTGGTGCCTCCGATCAGTAGCGATTGAGCTTTGAATGCGGGCGGACCGAAGTGCACGATCGAATAGGGGCTTGGTGGATCGGGATAGTCCGGGTTGGTAATGACCTGTTGGACATTCCAGAGATCGCCGTTACTGGGCGTATGTATTGCGACTCCGCCGCCTGTATTGACGGTGACTGCGGTTGCGTCTTCGAAAGAACCTATCCAGATGAAGCATCGCAGAGAGAAGCAGCCTGCTCCTTGAGAGAGCTGCGAGACTGGTGTCAGAACGGTCTGCGCTTTCAGTGGATGAGTGAAGCAGACCAGAAGAGCCGAGACCAGACAGATCGGCCAACGCAGCTTATGCATGACGATCCCTCGCTGACGCGTCGGCGACTCTCGCTGCGCATCTATTGAACCATTAACTCGCGGCGATGCTGGTCGTGCAAGGATTCGCCGACAATGAGTAACTCCACGGGCAGCAATATTCCTACCGGTCCAGGCACGTCCGTGCGGCGCGCAATCAGCCGTGTCGCGTGTTTTCCTTGCCGCAGGGCTTGATCGTGCGCACTACGGTCCCGGTTCGAGCTATGTCACTTGATGCATGAGAGCTCGACTCAACTTTCATGCATCATGCGAATAGACGATGAAGCCGACGTGCTGGGCGACTTTGTCATATAGGACGCGCGCATCCGCATTGCTCGACTGTGTGTGCCAGTAGACGCGGCGGATGCCAGCAGCGCTGGCTCTGTCGTAAACGGCTTCGATGAGTGCTCGACCAATGCCGCGGCCTCGAAGCGTCGGCGCAGTGAACAGATCCTGCAGGTAGCACGTGAGCTCGATCCGATTCGTGCTTCGATGAAAAAGATAATGGGCGAGACCGGCAATCTCGCCATCAACTTCGGCGACCAACCCAAACACCTGTTCTGCGGGATCGAGAAAGCGATTCCACGTGGTCTGTGTAATCGCGAGCGGCAATGCAGTCTCGTTCACGCGCCCATAGAACGTGTTGTAGCCGTCCCAAAGGGGCAGCCATCCGGGAAAGTCGGCGTGTTCAACCGGGCGAACTCTCAGTGACATAACTTTTCTCGCGTGAGGGCTCTACAGCGTAGAGCAATTATTCATTTCGTTTCCTGAAAGCCGCATGAGCTGGCTAGTTCATTCGCAGCGGAAGGCATCGATCGTCTCTTGCTTAGCACGCGTAACGCGCATCCAGTGCCAACGAGCCGGACACTTTCAGTTATCGTACGGTTCCTTTCTTGAACACTCCAGGCGATGCTTCTTCCACGCTCTCGCACTCAGACTGCTTTTCTGATTCTCACTCTGGGAATTCTGAACGCGCTCACGCCCTTTACCATCGATCTGTATTTGCCCGCATTTCCGCAGATCGCTGCGGATCTGAATTCGCCGGTCGCGCGCATGTCGCTGACTGTCTCCGTGTACTTCATCGGGTTTGCACTCGGCCAACTCCTCTATGGGCCGCTCCTCGATCGGTTCGGCCGCAAGCCGCCGATCTATGTAGGACTCGCGCTGTATCTGATCGCGACGGCCGGATGCATGACCGCGCATTCTTTCGAATCGCTACTGTTCTTTCGATTCGTCTCGGCGCTCGGTGGATGTGCTGCGTCGGTGGGTGCAATCAGCATGGTGCGCGATTACTTTCCGGCGAAGGACGGCGCGAAAATCTTTTCTCTGCTCATGCTCGTGTTGAGTGCATCGCCGTTGCTGGCTCCGAGCATTGGCAGCGTGCTGGTCGGTGCATTCGGCTGGCGGACGTTGTTCGGTGTGCTTGCTGTGCTGGCCGTGATCGATCTTGCGCTCGTTGCCTTCATTCTGCCGAAGGGCTACGAACCCGATCATTCCATTCGCCTGAAGCTCAAGCCAATCCTGCGGACCTTCCTTGAAGTGTTGCGCGAGCCGCAGTTTCGAGTTTATGTATTTTCAGGATCGCTTTCGTTCGCGGGACTCTTCGTGTTCGTTGCCGGGTCGCCAGCGCTGTTCATGCAAGGCTTCGGCGTGAGTGCAAATCAATTCGGACTTCTCTTCGCCACGCTTGCGGGTGGCATGATCGCAGGCGGGCAGTTGAATCATCTGCTGCTGCGGAACTCATCTGGAAAGACGGTCTTCCATCATGCATTGCTTGTGCAGATGATCGTGGGTGCTGTGCTGCTCGCCGGAACTCTCACCGTGGGCTTTGGGCTGTATGGCACGGTCGCACTGCTCTTTGGCTTTCTTTTATGCGCCGGCATCACGTATCCAAATGCCGCGGCGCTGGCGCTCGAGCCTTTCTCGAAAAATATCGGCAGTGCATCCTCGTTACTGGGCTTCCTGCAACTTGGATTGGGATCGGTCGCCGCCGCGTTCCTGGGGATGCTCGATGACAGCGGTCCGCGCCCGATGGCGATCGTGATGTCGGTGTGCTCCGCTCTGGGCTGGGCCATTCTCCGATGGTCGTTCAAGCCACTGGAGCCTGCGACGGCAGTGATCGATGTTTGAGCGCTAGTTGCAAACCTAACGCATCACCGAAAACGCGCGGTCGCACGCGCAAAAACCCTTTGCTACTCTGCGCCGCTTCGTACTCGCAGTGACCTCGAGATGCATGGCCGGCGACTGCTCCTTCTGATTCTGAGTTTCGTAGGCTTCATTGCGCTCGGGCTGCCGGACGCTGTGATCGGCGTTGCATGGCCCTCGATACGCGCTCACTTCAATGTTCCCATCGATGCACTCGGCCCGCTGTTCATCACGGCCACGACGGGTTCGGTGATTGCGAGCACCTCGTCGGGCGCCATCCTGAACAGACTCGGCATCGGCAGTTTGCTTGCGGTGTCCTGTCTCGTCACTGCAATAGCATTGTTCGGCTACACGCTGGCGCCGTCATGGTCGGTGATGGTGGCATTGGGTCTGCTGACAGGACTCGGCGCAGGAGCAATCGATTCAGCAATCAACACTCACGCAGCCGTCCAATATTCAGCGCGTGTGGTGAACGTGCTGCATGCGTTCTATGCAGTCGGTGCGGCAGGCGGCCCTGCTTTGATGACCGCAACACTCGCGACCGGGCGCAGCTGGAAGAGCGGCTACTGGATCATTGTCGCAGTGGAAGTGACGCTCGCCATCGCATTCATCGTCACTCGATCGCTGTGGCCGCCGGCAGGTCACGTGCATCAGGGACAACGCCCAGCGAAGTTGCTCGAGACGCTTCAAGTCCGCAAGGTTCAACTCTCGCTCATCGTGTTTCTTATCTATACTGGCTGCGAAGTGGCGGCGGGTGCGTGGGTGTTCTCACTCTTGTTTGAGGCGCGTCATGTCGCGACGGCAGCGGCGGGCACTGCCGTGACGTTGTACTGGTTCGGCTTGTTCGGCAGTCGCCTGGGTTATGCGTTTCTTCCGGTGGGAGTGCGGCCGACGCGTGTGATCGGTGTGTGCATCAGTGCAGCGCTTCTGAGCATGATCGTGCTGGCAGTGCACATTCATCCGTTCATCGATACTGCAGCCATCACGCTGGTCGGATTTGCGTCCGGTCCGATCTTTCCTTCGTTGATCGCGACGACGCCTGCGCGCGTGGGTCCACAACACACCGCCAATGCTGTTGGGCTGCAGATATCGATGGCAGCGATCGGCCTAGCAACGTTGCCTTCGCTGTGCGGGCTCAGCGCTCAATATCTGGGCCTTGAATCAGTGCCCATGCTTCTGG
>JBJMWN010000407.1:0-3646 GCA_045810085.1 Povalibacter sp.
GGAACGTGACTGTGGATGGCGCGAACGCGAACTGAGCAACGCCGATCGCCAACGCCAACGCTTCCAGCCATAGAAGCGCCTTTGTTGCGAAACCCTGCGTCGGCTGATTCGCGGGGGTCGCAGATGGCATGGAGATCCTAAGGCAATCGACTCTGTCGGATCGTACGCGGGTGGTCCTGCGTAGCGCCATCCTTAAGCATGCCAAGAGCCAGCTTCAGCTCTTCATCTGCAGCCGGATCACTCGGCACTGTGTCGGTACCGGGTTCCGCGTCCGCATTTTTACTATCGACCACGACATCGGGCCGGATGCCGATCTTGTGGATCGAAATACCCGAGGGCGTGTAATAGCGTGAGGTCGTGAGCTTGATGGCATGACCATCCGAAAGCGGCATGACCGTCTGAACCGAACCCTTGCCGTAGGTTTGCTGGCCGACGATCGTCGCGCGATGGTGATCTTTGAGTGCGCCAGCGACGATTTCAGATGCTGATGCTGAGCCTCCGTTCACGAGCACCACGAGCGGTGCACCATCGGTGTCATCGCCCGGCTGTGCGTCCATCTCGAATCGAGCGTCAGCAGCGCGTCCGTCCGCCGTCACGATAATGCCGTCATTCAGAAATGCATCCGACACTCCGATGGCAGCTTCGAGCAGTCCGCCGGGATTGTCGCGCAGATCCAGAACCATTCCGTTGAGCTTGCCTGCGCTCTGCTTTTTCAGCTTTGCGATCGCTTGTTCAAGATCAGGCGTCGTGGTCTCGCTGAAGTGAGAGATTCGAACGTAGCCGTAACCCGGTTCCAGCATGCGCTGTTTGACGCTATGCACCTGAACGTTCGCGCGTGCCAGTGTGAAGTCCATCGAATTGCCGGTCGGTCGCCGAGCGATCGTGATCTTTACGGTTGAGCCGGGCTTCCCACGCATGCGATCGATCGTGTCGTTGAGATTGTCGAGGTTCACTGGAACCTCATCGACCGCGAGGATCGTGTCGCCCGCGAGCACTCCAGCAACCGCAGCAGGCCCGCCTTCGATCGGATTCACCACGTTGACGGCGCCATTCTCCAGTTCCACTTCGATGCCGACGCCCGAGTATTCGCCAGCGGTGCTGATTCGAATTTCGTTCAGCTCATCGGAGTCCAGAAACGCAGAGTGTGGATCGAGGTCGGACATCAAGCCGCGAATCGCAGCTTCCGTCAGTTTCTTGTCTGGGATCTTGTCGACGTAATCGTTGCGAATCAGCTCGAGCACTTCGGCAAGCAGGCGGGCGTCTTGCCAGTTCACGGGATTCTGCTCTTTAGAAGCGGCAGGCGCGCTGGGCGGGATGTCGCGTTCCGCTTTCACGGTCGGGCCAATCGATAGGCCTGCGCCCAGCAGCACGCCGGTTCCCAGAACCAGCAACATACGAAACGGTCTTGGAACTCGATTCATTGCAGCCACTAGATGCGGACCGAAGCGAATGGGGGCGCGACCAGTGATCCAGCGAATTCAGGATCGCGCCTGGAATAGTACAGGTGGAGCGTCGCGGTCGAAGCGGCTACGCGGCACAGGTAAACCCTGAACGTGCGTACTGCCTCGATCAACTTAACCTGCCAGCCGAGACATCAAGGGTGATCCTGAGACACGGGTTACACCGGGTGCACCCCGCAGCATTTCCTGAAGCACGACCTCGAGCGGACGTGGGCGGCCAATCGCAAAGCCTTGACCATAGTCCACATGCAGCTGCGTCGCAGCGGCCAGAATGCCATTGCTTTCTACGCATTCCGCTGTGGTCTTGAGCTTCATCGCCTGTGCCAGCTGCACGATCGCCGTCACCATCGCTTGAGAACGGCCAGTCCCTGCTGAGTCGGGTCCGGCCAGATCACGCACCAGCCCACCATCGATCTTGAGATCGGAGACGGGCAACGATTTCAGGTAAGTGAGTGAGGAGAGTCCGCGACCGAAATCATCGAGTGCGATGCCATACCCGAGATCGCGCAGCTGACGAATGAGCATCTCGGCGCGCACGATGTTTGCGACCGCGGCCGTTTCGGTGATCTCGAACGACAACAAACCAGGCGGCAGATCGTATTCCCGCAGCTTGGATTCCAGGAACGCAGGGAAGTCTTCATTGCCCAGAGATTGCCCGGAAAGATTGATCGCAAAGTGAGCACCCAGACCGTTCAGTGCCGGAGCGGCGGAGGACAGTATCTCCAGTGCGTACTGCACAACCCACCGATCGATGTCAGTCGCAAGCTGGTATCGCTCGGCAGCGCCCAGAAACTTCTCCGGCGCAATGCTTTCGCCAGAGAGATCGATCATGCGCAACAGCAATTCGAAGCGTCGCGGAGGTCCGCTGCCGTTGAGCTGAATGATGGGCTGAGCTTCCATGCGGAAGCGATCGTTGGCGATCGCGTCGCGCAGATCACCCACGAGCGTGACATCTTCATAGCGCTTGACGATGCTCTGGTCGGCCTCTTGATACAGCTCAACGCGACCGCGACCCCGATCCTTAGCAGCTTTGCACGCGACCTCAGCAGTTGCGATTGCGTGCGACAGTGGAAATCGTGTTTCTGAAGGCACTACTGCGAGACCGAAGCTCATGGAAAGCTCGATCCGTTTGCTTTCGTATCGGTAGTCGAGCTTCTCGATGGACCGACAAACGCCGCTCAGAAAGGTCTCCGCAGACTGCAACGATGCATTCGGAAAGAACAAGGCGAAGCGATCACCGGAAATGCGTGCGGCAATGACGTTCGGAGGAAGACTGGTCCGAATGTTATCCGCGATCCGTTCGATCACCTGATCGCCCACGTGCATCCCATGGTTCTCGTTGACCACATGCAGTCGATCGACATCGGCGTAACCAACGCAGTGACAACCACTGGCGCCACCGGTCCCAAGCGTTGCAAGCACGCGCTGTTCGAATGCAGGTCGAGTCAGCAGGCCGGTCGCGGGGTCGTAGGCGTTCTGTAGAACGTACGCGATGCGACGCGCCATCATCTCCAGGATGCGCACCTGCCGCAGCTCGAAGTCCGCGGCGGAATGCGGTCGAAAGAGCATGAGTACTCCACTGACCGGTTGCGAGCCATGACGCAACGGACAGGCGAGAATCTTGTAAGGCAGCGTTCCGAGCGGACTGGCAGGGGGCGCTTTATTGAGCGTCAGTGTCCGTCGCTGCACTTGCGCCCACGCGAACAGATGCTTTTGCGTGCGTTCCAGCAAATCGGCATCCCGCGTCCGATTCGTCGCGCTTACCGAGTAAGACACGTTGATCTTGTGATCTGGAACGAACAGTGCGCCGAGCGCGCAATCCAGGTGAGTTACGCAACTCCGGAGGAGCTGTTCGAAATTCTGATCGTCGGCGTGTTCGTCGCTGCCACTTGCTTCGAACAGCAACGCGAGATCACTGTCACGCAAGGCGAGATTTTTCTGAACGTCGCCTACGTTGCACTGAGTGACCAGCTCGCGACTCAGAACCTGCAATGCAGGCCGCAACAAACCCAGCATCAGCGAAAAAGGACGCGTGCCACCGGAACCGTCGCGACAGGAGATTGCGACTGCACCGAGCAGCTCATTCGATTCTCGCAGGATGAAAATATAAGCGGTGTCACCTTCCCACGAGCGAGCGAAACCATCGCGCTCAGCCGGGTCAGGATCAGGACTACGCGCGACGTTAA
>JBJMWN010000408.1:0-4836 GCA_045810085.1 Povalibacter sp.
CGGTGCTGCATCTGCTGCTGGAAGTGGAAGAGAGCGAGGCTCACTTACACGTACGCGACCCAGGGATCGGTATGGATCCGGCATCTCTGCCGCGAATCTTCGACTTGTTCATGCAAGCCGATCAGTCGCTCGATCGCTCACAGAGCGGGCTGGGCATCGGTCTGACGATCGCCAAGCGCCTCGTCGAATTGCATGGAGGGAGGATCGAGGCAAGAAGCGAAGGCGTGGGGCAAGGCAGCGAGTTCATCGTCACCTTGCCATTGATTCGCGCGAAAGATTGACGCCAACGCTGTCGACCGCTTGCCCGGTTCCCTAGCGGCCTGTAACGAGTGATCGTGACCAGGCCGCGTATTCGGCACATGGATGTGCCCGCCGCCAAAGGTGGCGAGCGAGGGGGAAAAGTCACGCCTTTTGACCTGAGCAAAGACGATCGTGACAGGACGTCCGAGTCGTCGCTCCTAACGGCTGCAGGACCGAAACAGCCGTTACAGTCCAAGCGATTTCGAGCAGGCGTTGAATTCTCTGCGGCCGATCGTTTACATCACAACCATCTTCACCACATTCGATACGTCGCTCTCGGAGCCCTCCAGCGTGAATGCCTTCACGCCGATGTAATAGGTCCCAGCGGGCAGGCGCTCCATCACGTAGCTGCTGATACTGGGATTCTCGACTCGAATGCTTTCGTGAAGCATGGTCTTCGATGGACCATAGACAATCGTGAATCCTGCGAGCGAGCTGGCACTCGTGCCATCTGCGTTCTGCGTGGGCGCAGTCCAGTTAAGCGTGTTGCCGTTCTTGGCTAGGGGTGTTGGAGTCGGTGCCGGAGCCGGAGGCGTCGGTGCTGCAGGCGTGGGAGCCGCCGGTGCTGGTGCTGCAGGCGTCGGTGCGGCAGGTGCCGGGCTCGGGCTTGCTGGCTCTTTTACTGGCTCGGGCGTCGTGGGCGCTGGAACAGGATCGAACGGCGAGGGCGTTGTCGGGGCGGGAGTAGGAGTCACAGTCGGCGTGGGCGTTGACGACGCAACAGGCGACTTGCCTCCGCCTCCGCCACCGCCACATCCGGAAAGAGTGGCGATCATCAACACTGTCATTGCCACGAAACCAGTTCGAATCTTGAGCGCTTCGGTCATGTCGTCCCCGCTGCCCCCGCGTGCTTTGCACGTCGGACGCTGGTTGCTGCTGAACCAGGGCAAAAAGGACGCTGACCGCCATCGGAAAACCGATGAGCTCAATCACGAATAGAGGGGGTCTGGTGGCCGCACCTTTCTATCCGGCAGCCCCGCTATCTTTGTTGCCAAAGACCGGAGGCTTTGCGTCCCCGCCTTACGGCGGGTTTGCCCTTCGAATACGAAACGACACTTGTGTTTCAAGTCCGTCTCGATGGGGTGCAGTAAACAGTCTTGAGCGCTGTAGGACAATCAGGCTTACGCGCCTGTTCTTGTTAGGCATACGCAGGACTTCGCATGCAGCGAGCAGGCAAGCACCTGAGTGATCAGTGAGGAGAAGGATGAGTGTTGTCTCTCTGCGGGGACACATCGCGAATGCATGTGTGACGCAATCGACATCTTGCAGTGTCAACGTGCAGATATGCGCCGATCGTTTGACGCGCCCGACGCGGATCAGCGACGGCCTCGCTACTTGTCCGGAGTGGAGGTTTCCGCCAGAAACTGCAGCGCTTTGTCTAACTGGGAAGCTCGCGGGTACTCGTGACCGAAGTGGGGAAGATCCATCAGTAAGCTCTGCGTGGCGCCTGCATCTCTGTAACGCTTGTATGCCAGTCGGACCTCGCTTCTGTTGAAGTCCTTATCGCCCGTCATAAACACATAGCGTCTGCGATTGATCTGCTCGAGCAGCGATGGGTCTTTCGTGCTCCAGAAATCCACGCCGACGATATAGAGCGCGCCTGTAAAAAGTTGCGGGAATGTGGTCACTGTCATGCTGGCCACGCGACCACCACCCGACATGCCTGCAATGTAGACATGGCTGGAGTCGACAGCGTAGTTCTGTTGAACGAGTGTCAAGCCCATCAGTGCAGCGAGCATACGTTGGTTCGCTGGCACCGGATTGCCATAGTCGCGTGCGGCAACCCAGATCAAATTGTGTTGGTCGAGCACCTTTGCCCAATCGGCTGTCAATGCGGTCGAGGTCATCGGACTCACGAAAACGAGCACTCCGTGCGGAACCGAATCCTCAGGCACATGAAGGTCCCAGTGCACTTCGCGGTCAGGCGGCATGATGCCGGCAAGCTTCTCGATCTGATTTTCGGGAAACAATGCCCGGAGCGTTGCGGTGCGCTCTATGGTCAGCGTGGACTCGCTGGCGCATGCGCAGATGTTTGACAGCAGCAGGATCGCAGCGACGCTGATAGATACTGTTTTCCGCACGAGGATGCCAGTGATGACCAACGGCTCTGAAGATTCGTCCGATCCCCGATAGTTTGCAAGCGAGCCCGAGATCGGCCGAAGGAACCCCGCGCGATATGACGCATTAGGCTCATCATCCACTGATGACACTGACGCCTATGCCTACCTTGCAACCTTCTCAGGCAACGGAATTCAGAGCACGACTGCGCGAGCGCGCACAGCAGCTGCGCGGTGAGATCCGCGAGGTACTCGAGCGCTCCGCCGATGAGACGCATGCGAACATCGCAGAGCGTGCGCGTGACGTTGAAGACGATTCGTTCTCGAATCTGATCGTTGACCTGAACTTTGCGGACATCGATCGTGATGCGGACGAGATCCGCAGGATCGATTCGGCTCTCGCGCGGCTGTCCGATGGAAGTTACGGGACCTGCATCGACTGCGATCTGGAGATCCCCATGGGCAGACTGCAGGCCGAACCCACCGCTGAAAGGTGTATTCGATGCCAGGAGCTCTATGAGAAAACGCACGCCACAGCGAGCACGCCGACTCTTTAAGTCAGCGTGAAGGCGAAGGGGCCGGTCTGGCATGCCTTCGACGGTCATCCATTGGTTCCGCTATGACGAAGCGACGGAACGCCTGACGATCATGTTCCGTTCGGGACGCTGCTATGTGTACGAGGGCGTTCCCGCAACACTCGCTGCTCGCATGAAAGCGAGCTTCTCCAAAGGGCAATTCTTCAACGAGCACATCCGTGATCGCTTCGCGTTCGTTCGCGACGAGAATGCGAGCGCGGACGAGTCACTCTAACTATCTGTCGCCAGTTCGATGAGATCCTGATCCAGCCATCGTCGCATTGCGCCCTCGATGGTGCGCTCTCGAGTGGGCATGTCCCCTTCGAGTTCGCGGTCCAACGCCTTCGCGAGTGATTCCACGGTGTGCGCGGAACTCAGCTTCGACCAGATCGCCTGCTCCGAATGCTGATCGCGTGCGATCGAAGGTGGCCCCGAAGAAGAACCCTTGCTGCGCGCATCTCGGCGTACGTATGCAGACGTCTTGATCAGTTGCGCCATAACCATCCTACCGTTTGAAGTGAAGTGTCCGACATCGCATTCGCCGGCTGTGTACGCAAAACGGCTTGACGCGCATGGACGTTCCGCATGGGAGCAGTCACCGAGCAGAAGAGAACTTCACATCCAATCGAAATCGGAACCCACCCAGCGCGAGCGCGGTTTTAGGCCAGCAAGAGCTGGAGATCTCATCGTGCTTCGCCGCAATCGCATTCTGCTGATCGTTGCCATCGTCGTCGTACTCGCTGTAGTCATCCGAGCGGCGCTGCCAACGCTGATCCTCGATTACACCAATCGCAAGCTCGCTGCGCTCGAGGGCTATCATGGGCACGTGGACGACGTCGATCTCGCAATCTGGCGCGGCGCCTATGTAATCGACGGACTGCGGGTTATGAAGCGCGAGGGCAACAACGAAACTCCCTTCATCTACTTACCGCGTACTGACTTCTCCGTTGAGTGGCGCAACTTGTTCAAGGGGGCTGTTGTCGCCGAAGCCAAGTTCATCCAGCCGCAGATCAATCTCATCCAGAGCGAAAACAAGAAAGAACAGCAACTGGGTACAGAAGTGAATTGGCAGGACCAGCTGAAGGGACTGCTGCCGATCCGCATCAACACCGTGACGGTGCAGGACGGGACGATTACCTTTCGCACGCCCGGCATCAAGGAGAGCGATGCACTCGTCGCCCACCATGTCTCGGGAACCGTTTCCAATCTGACCAACGTGGTGAAAGACAACAGAGAGACGTTCGCAAATTTCAACATGTCGGCAAACGTGTTGAAGGATGGAGCAGCCAGGGTCAATGGCAGTGTCAATCCGCTCGCACCGACGCCGACCTTCGATGTGAATCTCGCGGTGGAGAGGGTGAAGCTGCCCCAGGTGAATCCGTGGCTGCGTCAGTATCTGAAGGCCGACGCCGCAAAAGGTGATTTTCAGTTGTACCTCGAAGTCGCGGCTGCCGACGGTAAGTTCAAGGGATATGCGAAGCCACTCATGCAGAACGTGGATATGCACGGCATGGAGGACGAGAACAAACCCGCTCTCAAGAAAATGTGGGAGGGACTCGTCGACTTCGGCGCAAAGATTTTCGAGAACGACGACAAAGAACAGGTCGCCGCTCGCGTTCCCTTCTCAGGCACGATCGAGAATCCAAAGACCAGCATCCTGGACGCGATCGTCAGTGTCTTGCAGAACGCCTTCGTCGGCGCATTCGCGAACTCGCTGGAAGGAAGCATTTCGCTGCGTGACGTGAAAGGCGAGCTGGGTCGTTACCAGCTCGCCGAAGGAAAGAAGGGCGACTCGGACAAGGACAAGAAGAGCGACAAGAAGGACAAGCAGAGCAAGGAAGATGACAAGAAGAAGGCCAGCCATGGGCCGCGTTCTACGACCTGACCGATTGACCTTATCCGAT
>JBJMWN010000409.1:0-8572 GCA_045810085.1 Povalibacter sp.
AGCAGACGCAGCGAAGGTTGAGCGTTTCGCGCCGCGCATCCTGAACGCTGCAAAGAAATATCTCGCGCAGGCCGAGCAGGAGATCAATCGGAATCGATACGAGCCCGCCACGGCAGAAGGACTCGCGGCGCAAGCGAGCTATGAGGCGCGGCATTCGATGTATCTGGCGCGAACGATCGAGTCGACACTCGAGAAGAAGGGCGATGAGGCGGGTCTCGAAGAGTTGATTCTGTCCTGGGAAGAACCGTTGCGGCAGATCGCTTCGTCGATCGAACTGCAGGCTCGGTTCGATAACGGGCCGCAAACGTTCATGCAACAACTGCAGACCAAGACGCAAGAACAATCTCGGGATCTGCAGCATTTGAGAGCCGAACTGCAGGACCGCAACGATCAGATCGCCGCTTTGAATGCAGAGATGCAGAAGCTGGAAGCGCGTCTCGGTGGAGTGTCGCAAGAGCGCATCGCGTTGCAACGGCGCGTGGATGCTCAAGAGCGTTTGCGCAGTAACGTCGCTCAGATCGAAAGCTCTTTCACTCAGAACGAGGCTCGCGTCTTCCGGCAGGGCGACGACGTCGTGATCTCGTTACTCGGTATTCGTTTCGCATCGGGTCGCAGCACTCTCGATGCCGCAAATACGCCACTGATGAACAAGGTCCGCGATGCGCTCGCGCTGTTCCCTGACTCCGCCCTGGTGGTTGAAGGTCACACGGATGCAAACGGGACTGACTCCGCGAATCTGATCCTTTCACAGGATCGCGCGGATGCCGTTCGTCAGTATCTGATCAGCAACTTTGGGCTCAATGCCGAACGCGTCAGCTCGATTGGCTACGGTGAATCGCGTCCTGTCGCCACGAACGAGACGGCCGAAGGGCGCGCTCGCAACCGCCGTATCGACCTGATCATTCACATGCAGTGAGAAATGGCTGGAGTAACCACATAGAACGCAAAGAACACAAAGGTGCAGATCGGAACCACTACCCGCTCTAACAAAAAGGTTCCTGATGGTTTTGTTCTTCGTCGTTAGCTCTTTCTGAGTGAATCGATCCCGCCACGAAGTGAATACACCTGACGCAGGCCGCGTGCGCGCAGATGTTCTGCACCTGCGAGGCTGCGTGAGCCGCGGGCGCAGATCAGCAGATATTTTCGCTGTGGATCCAGTGACGGATCAGTGGTCAACAAAATCGGCAAAGGAATGTGTCGACTCGATCTTTGTGAGATCGGCTTTGCCTGGAGCTCTTCGAGATCGCGCACATCGATCAGTGTGTAGGAGTCGAGTTCCGGAGCTTTTAGATCGGCGACAGAAATTTCCAGATCGGCAGGTCGCGTCTTGATCTCGCGCGATGAGTCATGCACGCAGTCCGCACGGCGCGGCGCTTTCAATTTGCGCTGCTCCAACGTTTGCAGATCGATCAGCACGAGCTCGTTCGCGAGTTGCCCCGGCAAGCTCAGGAGCAGCTTGAGTGCTTCGAGTGCTTGCAGCGTGCCCAGGACGCCCGGCACCGGACCGAGGACACCGGCTTCAGCGCAGTTACCCACGACGCCGTCGCGTGTCGCCTCGGGCCACAGGCACCGCAGGCAAGCGTTGTTCAGATCAGGGCGATAAACCTGCAGCTGGCCTTCGTATTGATAGACGCTTGCGAAGATCGCGGGCCGCTGAGTCTTCACTGCCGCGTCGTTCACTAAAAACTTGGTGGTGAAGTTGTCACTGCATTCGAGCACCAGGTCGTACTGCTCGAGCAAGGTCACTGCGTTGTCAGCCGTGATCTTCTCGTGCAGCACGACTCGAACTTCGGGGTTCAAGCTGTGCAGACGCTCCGCTGCGAGTTGTGCCTTCGGTTTGCCCACGTCCTGCAGGCTGTACATTGGCTGACGATGCAGATTGCTGGCATCGAGCACGTCTGATTCGGCGATACCCAACGTTCCAATTCCGGCGCCCGCAAGGTAGCTCAACGCCGGTACACCGAGTCCGCCTGCGCCAATGACGAGTACGCGTGCCTCGCGAAGTTTCTGTTGTCCACCTTCGCCAACCTCGCGCAGTGCTGTCTGACGCGAATAGTCAGGTTTCACGGCCTCGAGCGTCTGAGTGGCCTTCGAATGATCGTGATCGTGATGATCGTGACCATGCACCGCGCAGCGCTCGCAGTTCACCCAGCCGGAATCACCCGTGATGTAGTGTTCCTTCTTCCAGATGGGCACACGATGTTTCACTTCGTCGATGATGTAACGGCACGCAGCGAAAGCTTCGGCGCGATGTCGCGAGCTCACGCCGACCCATACAGCCATTTCACCGATGGCAAGCGGCCCGACGCGGTGCACGCAAGCAGCCGCGATGATGCCGAACTTCTCGATCGCTTCGGCAACGATGCGTTCGCCTTCCTTGATGGCAAGCGACTCGAAAGCTTCGTACTCGAGCAGCGTAACGTCCTGACCTTCGTTGTGATTGCGAACCCAGCCTTCGAAGGATGCGTAGCCACCAGCGGTCGGATCAGCGAGCGTCTCCCGGTACAGCTCAGCTTTAAGAGGGCCCTGACTGAAAGAGAACAGGTTCATCCGCCGGCCACCGGTGGAATGAACACGATCGTGTCGCCCGAAGAGAGCTGCGTGTCCCACGAAGCAAACTCATCGTTGATCGCAACCTTGAGCTGGTCCGCTGCAAGATGGAACGGATGGCGGTTCTGAAGTTCGCCGTAGAGCTCGCCCGCAGTAATCGCCTGAGTGTCGATCGACTCTTCGTTGCGACCCGCCTGTTCACGCAGCAATGCGTAGTACTGGACCAATACGGTTTTATGCACGGCAGATCGCGAACTCGGCGCGTGACTCAAGGGCCGCTCGTGCATGCTCGGTTCTCTCTTCACGCCTAACGCACCGATCGCAGTCTCGAATTCGTTCGCGGTGTTCACGTTGTCGAGCGCGCGTGCGTCGGGAAGATCCAGCAGATGAACGTTTGCATTGATCAGGAATTTGCGCGGGCACTGCTTGCCCGCAGTGATATGAGCGAGCACGCCTTCAAGTGCTGCGGGTTCCCAGATAGCGCAAAGCGGTTCGGGCAAGGCATCGTGCGAACTGCGATATGCGGTTGCGACTCGCTGCGGATCCCGATTCGCAATCAGATGCTCGAGGATCGCAGCATTCAGGAAGGGCAGATCACACGCAACCACGAGCCATGCGGCTTTGGGATGTTGAGTCAACGCTGCAGAGATCCCCGCGAGCGGGCCGATGCCCGGCTGTGCGTCTACGATCTGTGGCAACGAAGCGCGTGTCGGCTCATCGCGTTGATCGGGGCGCACTGAGATGAACGTTGCTGCACAGAAATCTGTGAGCAGTTCATAAGCCCAGTGCAGTTGAGCTTTGCCGTGGTAGGAGATGGCAGCTTTGTCTCGCTGCATCCGCGTGCTGGCACCGCCTGCCAGAACCAAACCAAAAAGAGGAGGAGCAGCCATGGTCGCCATCATCCAGCGTGCAGGTCGCTCTTACCGCCGAGCTTCTCAATGAGCCGGGTGTTCACGATGCAGATGTCGTGCGAGAGTGCTTTGCACATGTCGTAAATGGTCAGCGCAGCAACACTCGCCGCAGTGAGCGCTTCCATCTCGACGCCGGTTTTGTGGTGGACAGACACCGTGCAACGCACCAGAGCGTCGTCACCATCCATATCGATCGTCACCTTGCAGTTCTCGATACCGAGCGGGTGACAGAATGGAATCAGCTCGTGCGTGCGTTTCGCTGCCATCACTCCAGCGATGATCGCCGTCTGAAACACAGGACCTTTCGAGGTGTTGAATCCACGATCGCGCAATTCGCGTGCGACCTCGTTAGGAAAACGCACCCGAGTCTCCGCTGTGGCCGAGCGCTTGGTCACGGCCTTGTCGCCGACATCCACCATGGTGGGACGCTGATCGGAGTCGATGTGAGTAAGCATGGAAGCTGCTGGCCCTCTACTGGTCCGCTGGCCAGAAAATGAACGGAAACATAGGTTGGAGGCCGTCGACTCCCATGTCAACGAGGTTACCCGCGGCCAAGTGTTCTCGCTTGGTCTGGCCAGCAGCCAGCAGCGAGTGGCCCGTCACCAGTCGCCTCTAGCCTCCGATGTAATACATCTCGATCTTGCGCAGGGCATGTTCGTTACGACTCAGAGATGCGCGCTGTTCGCTATAGCGATCGTCGCGACGTTGCCAACGATCGGCGATCAAAGCACGCAGTTCGTCGTCGGAGGCACCGCTTCGCAGGGGTGCGCGCAGGTCCGTCCCTTGAGTTGCAAACAGGCAGGTGTACAGAACGCCTTCGGAGGAGAGGCGGGCACGAGTGCATGCGCCGCAGAATGGATTCGTGACCGATGAAATGAAACCGATTTCACCGAGGCCGTCATCGAACGCGTAGCGCTCTGCAACTTCGCCGTGATAGTTCTCCTGAACGGGATGCAACGGCCAGCGCTCGTGAATTCGCTCCATCAGCTCGCGCGAGGGCACGACACGATCCAGGCTCCAGTGATTGCGATTACCCACGTCCATATATTCGATGAAGCGGACAATCACCGGGCTGTCACGAAAACGTTCGACGAGGGCAAGTGCAGTGTGATCATTGAGTCCGCGCTGCACGACTGCGTTGATCTTGATGGGCGCAAGTCCTGCATCGATGGCGGCCTGAATTCCCTTGAGCACGCGATCGAGCTCACCGAATCCGCCGCTCATCTGCTTGAAGATTTCCGGGTCAAGCGAATCCAGGCTCACTGTGATTCGTTGCAGGCCATTTGCCTTGAGTGGTGCAGCGTGCTGCGACAACAACACTGCGTTGGTCGTCAGTGCGACGTCCTCGACACCCTCCAGCGCGGTGAGCTCGCCCACGAGTTCGGGAAGATTGGGTCGAAGCAGAGGTTCACCGCCGGTCAGCCGCACTTTGCGCACGCCCAATTCCACGAACAATCGCGTCAGTCGCGTGATCTCTTCGAACGAGAGTCGCTCGTTGGATTTCAGAAAGCGGTAATGCTCATGGAAGGTCTCCTTCGGCATGCAGTACGGGCAGCGGAAGTTGCAACGATCCATGACCGAGATACGCAGGTCATGCAGCGGTCGGCCGAGCTGATCGCGCGGTCGTGCAGTCACGGGCAATGAAACGATGTCGGCCAATTGAACTACCAGCGATAAAAAGGCACTGACGCACCACGCGTCAGCGAAACAGGTCCGGGCAATTCCACAAATCCGTCGGTGCCCTTCAGCGAAGTGAAATCGCCCGAGCCCTTGGTCGGGCAGGGGACCGCGTGAATCTGGCCGCCTTCATCGGTCTGCATCTTCACCGGAAGGAAAAATGTCAGTGCATTCTTCACTTCAAATGCCTCTGCCATCGCAATTCTGGTGGGAGCGGACGGAGCTTCGCCGGCAGCCGCAGCCAAGCCCGGGTAAACATAGCGCGTCAGACACACAAGCGTGGAGACAGGATTGCCCGGCAAAGCGTACACGGTTCGGCCATGTGGACCTACGCCGAACCACATGGGCTTTCCTGGCCGTTGTGCGACCTTGTGAAATGCCAACTCGACGCCCAGTTCGCCGAGCGTCTGTGGGATGTAGTCGAACTTACCCATCGATACACCGCCGCTCAGGATCAGCACGTCGTAAGTCTTGAGATGCGAGTGCAACCGCTCACGAAGAATCTGCTGATCGTCCGGCAGATGATCGTGTGCGAGTTGCCTGTAGCCTCGTTGCTCCAGGCTGCTCAACACTCCATACGCATTGGACCGGTAGATCTGCCAATCCATCACAGGCTCACCCGGTTCGATGAGTTCATCACCCGTCGATATCACCATGATCTTCGGCGTGCGGCTGACCTGAGTTCGTGCGAGACCCGCTGAAGCGATGATCGCAACTTCCGTGGGTCCGAGCCGTGTCCCGACATCGAGCAATGGCTGACCTGCACGGCAATCGAGACCGCGTGAATGAATGTTCAATCCCGCAGACACGGTGACCTCATCCGAGAGCGTCGCAATGCCGTCAGCGATCTGAAGCTTTTCGATCGGGATCACGCAATCGCATCCGTGCGGCACGACCGCGCCCGTCATCACTTCGAAGCAGGCATCGTCGTTCGCGAGAGTCATCTGCCGAGTACCGGCAGCTTGAGTCCCGGCAATGCGGAAGGAGCGTCGGCTACTGGCACTCGCAAATGCGATGCCGTCCATGGTGACGCGATCAAAAGGAGGTTGATCTCGCGTGGCGGCGATCGGTTCGCGCAGCACGGCGCCCGTCAGGTTGCCCAGAGGACGCGACTCGATGTCCAGCAGCGAGACGCTGCGTCGAATAATGTCTTCGGCTTCCGAGGGAGAGATCATTGATCGCAGCACCGCTACAAATGAAAACGCCCGACTGATCGCTCAGTCGGGCGTTTCAAGTGTGCCCGAGCAGGTAGCCCGGGGCCACCATCGCTCATGCTATTCGGGCCGGGCTGGCTCCCTGTTCGCGAGCCAGCGAGTCGGTCAGGCGCGTGCCTTGAACGCTCTGACCTGCTCGTTGAAGGCCTTCGCCTTCGTCTGCAGTTCGTCTTGTGCAGCGGCAATCTTTTTGGCCTTCATGGTCTTCATCGCCATGCTCTGACCAGCAGCACCTGCACTCGCTTCATCATCGAGGCACTTGCCGAATGCCGTCACTTCGTCGTTGTACGCTTTGAACGCGTTCATCGCGGCGACCATTTCCGGCTCTGACGCCTTCGCACCATCTGGGATGCTCGCAGGCGCTTTCGGGTACGTGCACTCAGCGTGTGCCTGGAAAGAGAATGCCGCAAACCCAAGAGCGGCCGCCAATTTGATGTGCTTCAGCTTCATCTCAACCAATCTCCTCTAATGATGCATTCGCATGGCTCGAGCCATGCTGAAGATGAACAGAATTGTTATCGGTAACAATTCGGGCGACTTGATGGCGTCTGCGAGCCCGGATTGATAACTGCGACACGCGTCGCACCTCGGTCGAGGCGAGCGCGTGTCGCTTATGAAAAGTCAGGGATGCGCGTGGATCAGCCGCGCGCCTTGAAGATTCGCACCTGCTCGTTGAAGAGCTTGGCTTTTGCCTGCAGCTCTTCCTGAGCCGCGTTGATCTTCTTTGTCTTCATGGTTTTCATCGCCATGAGCTGTGCGCCGCTCGCACCGCCGTTCTTCGCCTCATCATCGAGGCACGTGCCGAACTGGACCACTTCCTCGTTGTAGGCCTTGAAGGCTTTCATGGCCTCGACCATTTCCGGCTCCGAGGCGCTCTTGCCATCAGGAATCGTGGCCGGCGCTTTGGGAAATGCACATTCGGCGTGAGCGGAAAGCCCAACTCCCAGGCAGGCGAGTGCCGCAAGATTGATCACTACGGATGTTTTCATCTCTCAAGTCTCGTTCAGGCTGACGGGTGGCGCAGCGGGCCCCAATGGGCTTGTAAGCGCCTTTCGAGCCATGCATCGGCGACGCATCGACGGACTTAAGTGCGGGCCCCGCTTTGTTTTCACATAACTGCGCCGAGTGCGCGAAAGCGTGAAGTAGCGCGCGATCAGTCGAGCGGCGGGGAATTGCCCTGGTGCGGGTCCGGGGCGAAGAGATGAACGCCTGAAAGCAAAAGCGCCCGGCCGCTTAAGCCGGCCGGGCGCGTATCGACCTCAGAAAGAGGAAGGCGTTAGCCCTTGGTTCTTCCCTTGAACGCCTTGACCTGTTCATTGAAGCGCGCGGCATGAGCCTCCAGCTCTTCTACAGCGGCGTTGTGGCGTTTCGCTGTGATCGCCCGGATCTGGGCTACCTGATCCGCAGGAGCGTCGGCACCGGCTGCATCGATGCGAGCCTGCATTTCCATGTCCAGGCAGCTCAGATACGCGGTCACCTGATTGTTGTATTCCTTAACAGCCTTCATCCCATCCAGCATTTCCTTTTCGCTGGCGGTGGCTCCATCGGGAATCGACTCCGGCGCTTTCGGGTAGATGCATCCGGCATGCGCGAAGCCGGTAATGAGCAGTCCGGTGAGTAACAGACCGGACAGGATTCTGATCTTCATACGTACCCCTTCAGTGTGTCTTGTTCCGCTGAGGGCTTTGGCGCAACTGACGCGCGAAAAAGCGTGCGGCCTCGCGCCAATATACGAGGCGACGCAGGACTTGGCTACGTTGCTCGCGCTTCGCTCATGCAACTTGGGTCCGCAAAACGTTGCACCCGTTGAGGCCCGACTCGAACATAATTCGCAGCATGAAGTTGTCCAGCGATTGCCGACCGGAAAGCGCCTCATGAGCGCAGCCGAGCTCGATGCGATTCGTCTCAGCCTTTCCGTCGCGCTGCGAAGTGTTCTCTTCGGCTTGCCTGTCGCTGTTTTAGCTGCCTGGATGCTTGCCCGACGCCGCGGCGCAGGTCGCATTCTCCTCGACGCTTTCGTGCATTTGCCGCTCGTATTGCCGCCGGTCGTCGTGGGCTATTTATTGCTGTTGCTGTTCGGAACCCGTGGTCCCCTCGGCGGGTGGCTGTACCGCGAGCTCGGCGTGCAGTTGATCTTCACGAGCACGGGTGCGGCGTTGGCCACTGCGGTCATGACGTTTCCGCTCATGGTACGGGCGATCAGGATTTCTCTCGAAGGGA
>JBJMWN010000410.1:0-11299 GCA_045810085.1 Povalibacter sp.
GATACAACTGCAAGAGGCTTGCTGTCGCATCGCGCAACAACTTCGTTCCTTCCAGTGCGGCAGTGGCGACCGCATCGTTCGCGGCCATCGCTTCAAGCTCGGCATTCATTTCGCTGATCAGCGCGTTCATCACTGATCCACCATCACGACCTACTTTTCGACCCACCAGATCGGCCGACTGGATACCGGTCGTACCTTCGTAAATGGTTGTGATGCGCACATCGCGCAGATATTGGGCCGCACCCGTTTCCTCGATGAATCCCATGCCGCCGTGAATCTGAATTCCCATTGATGCCATCGCAACGCCCAGCTCCGTCGACCACGCTTTGACGATCGGAATCAGCAGATCGCCTCGGGCTTGCGCGGTGTTGCGTGAACCTTGATCCGGATGATGACGACCGAGATCCAGTTGCAACGCTGCATAGAGTGCAGTGCTGCGTGCGGCATCGGCGTACGCCTTCATGGTCAACAGCATGCGTTTGACATCGGGATGAAATGCGATCGGCTGAGCTTTGCCGGGCGCAGCACTCTTCCCACCCGGCCGGCCTTGAACACGCGAGCGTGCATACGTCAGGGCCTGTTGAAACGCACCTTCCGCAATCGCATAACCTTCGAGCCCGACCGACAGGCGAGCCGCGTTCATCATGATGAACATGTATTCAAGACCGCGATTCTGTTCACCCACCAGATAGCCGACAGCGCCACGCTGATCGCCGAACGCCATCACGCACGTTGGACTCGCGTGAATTCCCAGCTTGTGTTCGATCGACACGCAGCGAACATCGTTGCGCTCTCCGAGGCTGCCGTCATCATTGACCAACACCTTCGGCACGATGAACAGTGAAATGCCTTTGGTGCCCGGCGGCGAACCTTCGATTCTCGCCAACACCATATGAATGGTGTTCGGCGTGTAGTCATGATCGCCGTAAGTGATGAAAATCTTTTGCCCATAGATTCGATAGTGATCGCCCTCGGGCACGGCACGAGTACGAATCGCGCCAAGATCCGAACCCGCCTGCGGTTCGGTCAGGACCATCGTGCCTGTCCACTCTCCACTCACCATGCGCGGTAGAAATTTCTGTTTCTGTGCCTCGCTCCCGCACTCTTCGATCGCCTCCACAGCACCTTGTGAAAGCATCGGACACAGCTTGAAAGCAAGATTCGATGAGGCCCACAGTTCTTCGATTGCAGTCCCAAGGATGTTGGGTGCGCCCTGTCCGCCATGCTCCGGGTTGGCCCGCAGCATCGGCCAACCGCCCTCAATGAACTGAGCGTAAGCGTCTTTGAACTCCTGCGGCATCACGACGCCATCGGGAGTCCATCGCGCGCCCTTGACGTCGCCGACCCGATTGATGGGCGCGAGTACTTCTTCCGCAAACTTGCCCGCCTCTTCCAACACGGAGTCAGCGAAATCCGGCGAGTAGTCCGCGAATGCGGCGAGGCCGGTCAGCTGGTCATCTCGGACCACCTGATGCATGACGAAGCGCAATTCCTTCAAAGGGGCTTTGTACATTGCGATCACTCAAAACGAAGAACGAATTGGGATTGGATCAGCATGCAAGCTGCATTCACATGCTGCGTCGGTATTGTCCACCGACATCGTAGAGCGCACGGGAGATCTGACCGAGGGAACACACTTTGACAGTGTTCATCAATTCCGCGAAGACATTGCCGCCGGAAGTTGCAACTTCCTGTAGTCGCTGTAGTGCTGCGGCGGAATGCTGTGCATTGCGTTGTTGAAAGGTGCGCACACCGTTCACCTGCAGATCCTTCTCTTCGTCCGTGGAACGGATCAGCGCGACATTGCGAGCCTTCTCACCCTCGCCCTCCGGATTGAGGAACGTGTTCACGCCGATCAGCGGGAGCGTACCATCGTGCTTCAGCCTCTCGTAATGCATGCTCTCTTCCTGGATCTTGCTCCGCTGGTACATCGTCTCCATAGCGCCCAGGACACCGCCTCTCTCAGACAACGATTCGAATTCCTTGAACACCGCCTCTTCGACGAGATCGGTGAGTTGCTCCATGAAAAACGATCCCTGCCAGGGATTCTGATTCATGTTGAGCCCGAGCTCGCGATTGATGATCAGCTGAATCGCCACAGCGCGCCGCACACTCTCCTCGGTTGGGGTCGTGAGCGCCTCGTCATACGCATTCGTGTGCAAGGAATTGCAGTTGTCGAACAGGGCGTACATCGCCTGCAGCGTCGTGCGGATATCGTTGAACTGGATCTCCTGCGCGTGCAGTGATCGCCCCGACGTCTGGATGTGATACTTCAGCATCTGGCTGCGCGAGCTGGCTCGATAGATGTCGCGCATTGCACGAGCCCAGATCCGTCGCGCAACACGACCGATGACCGCGTACTCGGCATCCATGCCGTTGGAGAAAAAGAACGAAAGATTCGGCGCGAAGTCATCGATCTTCATGCCTCGAGCCAGGTAGTACTCGACGATCGTGAAACCATTCGCCAGCGTGAAGGCCAACTGGCTGATCGGGTTCGCGCCCGCTTCAGCGATGTGATAACCCGAGATTGAAACCGAATAGAAGTTACGGACCTTGTGATCGATGAAGTACTGCTGCACGTCACCCATCATGCGCAGCGCGAACTCCGTCGAAAAGATGCAGGTGTTTTGTGCCTGATCCTCTTTGAGGATATCTGCCTGCACGGTGCCGCGAACCTGCGAGAGCGCCTCGGCGCGAAGCTTCGCGTGCTCCTCGTGCGTCAGCACACCCGGTGCAATCAACTGATCACTCGTCATACCGAGAAGCGAGATACCGGTCCCATCGTGTCCTTCGGGCGAGTCACCCTGATACGCAGGTGCGCCGCCCGCCATCCTGGATCGCAATTCAGCACAGCGCTTCTCTGCCGCAGCCCATCGACCCTCAGCGCGCAGGAAACGCTCGACTCGTTGATCGATCGCGGTATTCATGAACATTGCCAGCAGCATCGGCGCGGGACCATTGATCGTCATCGACACCGACGTAGTGGGCGCACACAGATCGAAGCCGGAGTAGAGCTTCTTCATGTCGTCGAGGGTCGCAATCGAAACGCCGGAATTTCCGGTACGACCATAAATATCCGGACGCGTATCCGGATCCTCGCCGTACAACGTAGTCGAGTCGAACGCCGTCGAGAGTCGCGTCGCTGCGTGACCGCGCGCCAGATAGTGAAAGCGCCGGTTCGTGCGTTCGGGGCTTCCTTCCCCAGCGAACATACGAATGGGGTCTTCTTCTGTGCGGCGGTATGGGTACACACCCGCGGTGTAAGGATAGCTGCCGGGCAGATTCTCACTCAGGATGAAACGCAGGGTCTCGCCCCAATCCTGGAATCGCGGCACGGCAATCTTCGGGATCGCGTTACCGCTAAGCGATGTCGCGTAGTTATCGCCAGTCACCGTGCGCTCACGAACCTTGTACGCATACTGCGCGTCACTCACGCCTTTCACACGGTCGGGCCAGCGTCTGAGCTCGCCCAGCGCCTGCTCTCCTGCCTCTGCTAACGCCTGGTTGTAGGCAGCGCGCAAAGAAGCGTGCGGATGGTCAGACGTGGTTAACGCGTCTGCTGGGTACGGTTGCGTGGGCGCTGGCAAAGCGGCGTCATGCAGTGTCTTCAACGATTCGTAGATCGAACAAGCCTTGTGTGCCGCACTCACGACTGCTTCGATAGTTTCGTGAGCGCGTCGGCCAGTCGAGGCAATCTCTGCCAGGTAGCGGTTGCGGCTCGCAGGAATCAGCGGATCGCGAGAAACGAATTCGGTCGGTCCGATGTCTTGCGTCGTCCATCCGTGACCAGGCACCTTCGCATCGATGAGCTTGCACAACTCGCCAAACAAGCGATTGACGCCCGGATCATTGAAGCGACTTGCGATGGTTGGAAATACCGGCACCTGCGCGTCGGGCAAGTGCGCCTGTTCGCGATGATTGCGCCGCCATTGCTTGCGGACGTCGCGAAGAGCGTCTTCGGCGCCGCGCTTCTCGAACTTGTTCAATACGATCATGTTCGCAAAGTCGAGCATGTCGATCTTTTCGAGCTGACTGGCAGCCCCATACTCGCTGGTCATGACGTAGACGGACACATCGACCAGATCTGCAATCTCGGTATCGGACTGTCCGATACCGGCTGTCTCGACCACGATCAGATCGAAGTTCGCGAGCTTCAGTAAGCCGATCGTGTCTTTCAGTGCCGCGCTGGTGGCGCTGTGCTGGCGACGAGTCGCGAGCGATCGCATGAAAATGTTCGGCGAGATCAGCGAATTCATGCGAATGCGATCGCCCAGCAATGCGCCACCAGATCGACGTCGCGTCGGATCCATTGCGACGACTGCGATGTTCCGTTCCGGAAAATGCCGCACGATCCGCTGCAACAGTTCGTCGGTAAGGCTCGATTTTCCCGCACCACCTGTTCCCGTCAGGCCGACGACAGGGACCCGATTCTGGCCTTTTGCAATCGCACGCCGAATCAGTTCCTCATGGCCCTGTTCCGCTTCCAACGCAGAGATGCTCTGCGCGACCTGGCTGTGATCGCGCGGATTGAGCGGAGCGAATGCAAACGCCGGCCGCTTGACTCCCGAAACTCGCTTGAATACATCATCGATCATTCCATCCAGACCCATGCGCCGGCCATCTTCAGGCGTATAGATCCGCTCGACACCATGGCGCTCCAACGCGGTGACCTCCTCCGGGGCAATCGTTCCTCCGCCACCCACGATGACCCGGATATGACTCACACCGAGATCGCGCAGCATGTCGACCATGTAGGCGAAGTATTCGTTGTGTCCGCCCTGATAGGAGGACACCGCAATTGCGTCGGCGTCTTCCTGAATCGCCGCACGGACGATTTCTGCCACGCTTCTGTTGTGTCCGAGATGAACCACCTCGGCACCGTGAGACTGCAGCAGCCGCCGAATCATGTTGATGGCTGCGTCGTGCCCGTCGAACAAGGACGCGGCAGTAACGAAACGCAAAGGCCGTGCACGCTCCGCATGCGCATGCGGATCGGAAGCCAGCGAGGATGGGATCGAAGCTGCACTGTTCATGCGGAGAACCCGTTGTGGAGAGTCGCAGCGGGCCATAAAGCTACCGCCGCGTATAGACTATACTCGCGAGTATATTTAGGCTTGGCGAACACGGTCAATGCCGCAATGCGAAGCGCAGTGCATCATTGCGCGTACGCCCTGTTCATTTGGAGCGATTCGATTGTCCGCCCGAACTCCCAAGAAGATCGCGCTGAAGTCCGCCGCCAGCGGCTCTGCCTTGTGGTCACCCGTCAATCTGCGGGTGCGCGATCGTGAGCGCAAACGGGATGCCGTAATCCAGGTGGCGGCGCGAGCCTTTCGTGCGCGCGGCTATCACAACACCTCGCTGGATGACATCGCGACGGATCTGAACGTCACCAAACCCACCGTCTATCACTACGTTCAGAATAAGGAGCAGCTTCTGTTCGAATGCTTCCGCACCGGTCTGCAACAGATCATGCAGGCATTCGATGAAGTAGCCGACTCCAAAGCCAAAGCGCGCGAACGACTGGCGTTAGTGATGACTCGCTATGCCGAGGCGATCACATCAGATTTTGGCTGGTGCATGGTGCAGGCGGAAAATCAGGATCTGAGCGCAGCGATGAGCCGCAAGGTCAAGGCATTGAAGTCAGAGATCGATCAGGGTCTGCGTCAGCTCATCGCGCAAGGCGCGAAGGACGGCTCACTACGTCCATGCGATACCAAGATGACCGCATTTGCTATCGCTGGCTCACTCAACTGGATTGCGCATTGGTATCGCAGCGACGAAGCATTGACTGCGACTCAGATTGCGGAGCGTTTCATCGAATTGTTCTTCGATGGCCTCAAGGCCCGGTAACTCGCCGCTTTCATTTCTCCAAACTGCACCCGATACTTCGAACTCACTTCATCGGACGTTCTTCCATGGGCCATCGACTCAGCAAGATCTACACACGTACTGGCGATGACGGCACGACCGGACTCGGCGACGGCACACGCGTTTCCAAGACCCATCGCCGCATCGAAGCCTATGGCGCGGTCGATGAAACCAACAGCATTATCGGCATGACGCTCGCGGTCGCTGGACTGCCCCGCGACATCGTCAGTCTTTTGACTGGTGTACAGCACGATCTGTTCGATCTTGGCGGTGAGCTCGCCGTGCCGGGTTATCGTGCAGTGACGCAGCCGATGATCGATGCCCTCGAACACGCGTTGGATCGATTGAATGAACCCTTGCCTGCATTGAAGGAATTCATCCTGCCAGGCGGGGGTCCTGCGGCTGCTACCTGCCATCTCGCTCGAACGATTGCACGTCGCGCCGAGCGTGAAGTGTGGCGACTCGCGGAAACGGAAGCCGTGGCACCTGAAGTTCCTCAATATCTCAACCGTCTCTCGGACTTGTTGTTTGTTGTCGCGCGCGTTCTTGCTCGCCACGAAAGTGGTCAGGAAGTTTTGTGGAAGCGTGACCGAACGGTTTGAGCCGACGATCGTCGCCCGAACTATTCTTCCCGGCGGAAACCTGCGACCTTCAGTTCGAGCATTTCCATCACCAGTTCGCTGCCGAGCGCGTGCAGGGACGAGAGCTGATAGGCGATCGGCGTTGCATCAGCGAACAACCAGCGGTGTCCTTGTTCTCCAAGTTCGTTGAGTAAGCTGACCACGATGGCTCGACCGACTCGCTTGCGTTGTCGCAGCATCGGTCCCCGAGCTTGATCCCACCATGAATACCAGTCGCGCGAACTCGTGAGACCACGGCGCAAGGTGAGATTCGTGTAGCGCGCCGAGTCCTTCGAAGACGCGCGAGACCGGGCAATGCGACCCTCGGGAAAGATCACTTCAACGCAACCCGCGCCAGGCAGGCCTTCGATCTCAACCCGGAAACGCATGTTGCCGAACGGGAGGCTGATGAGCGTCTGGTCCGCTCGGCTGGCGTTCATGAGTCGCGCTCGACGCCTTCGTTCACGAGCTCGAGCAGTTCGATAAAGACTTCGTTACCCGTCGCATTCAGATTGCCGACTTCGTATTTGACAGGCCAGGCGTCTCGCACGAGAAACCTGACCTGATCAGTGCCTGATTCATCCTGAAGCACGATGACAAGATTGCGACGATTGTTGGCAACAGCGCCCGTGACAATCTGCCGATGCCAGTTGTAGAGATCTAACGAGAGAGTCAGACCGCGTTTGAGCGTCACGTTGCCGTGCTTCGTAAGCCCCGCCAACTTGCGGATCGCCCCACGGTCGCTGCCTTCGCGATACTCGACGACATCAGTCGTGGTCGCTCCGATGGCCACCTCACTGAAGCCAGCCGTCTGGATGCCGTCAATCTCGACCCTGAACCTGAAATTTCCCAGCGGATCCTGACGTGCCATGCACAAGCTCGATGACCAAGGTAGGGTCATCGTGCGACTGCACTGAAGCGCGGACAAGGTACGAAAGGGCTGTAACGACGCTCGCGTGCGGGGATTCACGCCCTATCTTTACGAACCGTTCCTCACTTTTGCGCCGGCACGAACTCCTCCATCACTGCCTTCTCGAGCAGATCAAAAGGCAGCAGGCCCTGACCGATGATGAAGTCGTGATAAGGCTGCTGTACGAACTTTTCCTTGAGTTGCAGTTCTACTTTGGTCCGTAACGCATCGAGTCGCGTGTAGCCGTAGTAGTAGGCAGTCGCCTGCCCTGGCGAATCGAAGGTGTAGCGATCTATTTCCTGCTTCGCCATCGGTTCGGACAGCATGATCTCCTCCATCAGGAATCGCTGTGCAGCTTCCGGCTGCATCATGCCGAGGTTCAGCATGGGATCAAGGAAGGCACGTGCTTCGCGCATCATGCGCATCTGCAACGCGCCGAGCCGTCCCTCCGCAGGAAGGTACTGAACCATCAACGCTTCGGCATACAGCGCCCAACCTTCCACGTTGGCGCTGTTGAATGCATAAACGACGCGGGCGGTCGAGACACCGCGCTCGAGCATTCCCGCGAATTGCAGTTCATGTCCGGGTCGGGCTTCATGTGCCGTCAACGTCCAGGCAATGGCGTCGTAATTGAAATCATCCATTTCCACGCCGGGTTTCACGTTGGGATTGGATGTGGGTAGAACGAACTCAGCCGGCTCGCCGGTATTTCCCACGAGTCGTGGCGTATCAAGATGCGGAGCAGGAATTCTCGCGGACTCTGCTTCAGTTCCCAAACGAATGACCGCTTTGCGGGTGGGCAGGGTCACGATTTTTTCGCGACGCACGATGGCTTCGATCTGCTCGAGATGCGCGTAATAGACGTCGCGCAACTTGTCGTTGGCGATCTTCTCCCTCTTCAGCAGCCTGATGACATCGCGATAGTCGGCGACATTCCATTTGCGTTGGGCCGCAATCTCACGCGCAACGATCTGCATCTCGCTACGGGTCTGCACATAGTTGGCCAGCGCGCGATCGATCAATTGCTGTGGCTCCAACTCGACGCCGTATGCCTTCAGATTGTTGGCGTACAACTCAGCCGGCAACTGACTGGTCTTACGTGCCCGCGGCATCACCTCGGCCTTTACCCACTTGCCGTACTCATCGACGTGTCGACGCAGCGTCTTCATGTCCTTCTGCCAACCCTTCAAGCCGCTTTCGATCAGCAGCTGCTCAATGCCGTCCATGTATCGAGTCTGATTGTCGAGGTACTGCTGTGCCTCCACGTCCCAGGGGCCGAGCAGGTTCGGATTGGTCGCATCTTCTGCATATCGTTCTTCTGCGAGCTTGGTGAGCGGTTCGAAGCCTTTTTCGTTACCTGCGTAGCGACGTAGCCGGATCAGCGCCTCCTTCTGGCGCTCTTTCGGAACTCGCGAATCGAGCAGGTTTTGAAAGCCGGTGAACATCGACTGCGCCACGTCGAAAAACGTCAGCAGATACTTGCGATTCAGCTCCGACGTCCGCAGCTGCTGCTGCGCGGCACTGACCAGGATGTCCAGGTCCTGCTGGACGCGGCGATCCGGATTGCTCGCTCGTGCCTGTTGCAGCTGCTGAATTGCGATCCGCAAATCCGCTTCCTGGCGCTGCTGGAACTGCGGCTTCAGATCCAGGACATCGCTGTCGTGACCTTCGACGCCGACGGATGAGGCGCTCTCAGGGTTATAGCGCGCGTTCAACTCCAGCAGTGTCTGCGCGTAGCGATTGCTCTCATCGATCCAGTTCGTATCCGCCGCGAGTGATGAAGAGAAATAAAAACCGCACCACGTGAACAGCAAGCCTCGGAAGACCTGAAGAACGAATCTCTGTATCCGTACGGAGTCGCGAATCATGGGTCTGCCTCATCGTCGTTACACTGGCGCGAATTCTTGCACGATCACACTGCCGTCTGTCGACTGAAACGAACGTCTCGACGAGCTGATTCTGTATACGAGTATCGGTTTTAGCGATAGCCACTTAACGACAGCCCGCGATTCGCTCAGAACCAGCTGTAATTGAAGCTGATACTGATGCGCTCGGCGTTCACCGGATTCGGCGCGACTTCGTGACGCAACCAGCTTTCGAACAACACCAGGCTGCCCGCCTCTGCAGGCACGACGAACCACGGCCGACATGTCGGGTCTGCATCGGCACGACGCGGTGGCGCAGCCATCATGCGATCCAGACGCGGATCTTCGAACTTGATACCCGAAGAACCTCGTGGCGTTTGTACGTAGTAAGTCCCACTGATCGTCGACAGCGGATGCAGATGCAATCCGTGCACGACCTGATGCGGCATGATGTTGACCCAGCAGTCGGTCATCGACAGCGGTCGCGAATCGACATCGAGCTCGAGGGCGTTCGCAAACTTGAGCACATGCCGGTCGAGCTCGCGGGCGAGGCTTGCGAACGTGGGTGAGACTTCGTGCATGCGTGCAACAGAGTTATATGAGGTGTAGCCACCCGGATAGTTCTTCTTGGACCAGTGACGACCGGCACCGTCATCGTCGCGCAGCTGCAGGCATTCGCGTACCAGCTTGTTGTTGAAAGCACGCGCGCCGGACTTCTTCAGGGGCGAACTGTAGATCAAGGTCGGAAAGAGGCTGAGCGTCGACATAACGATTCTTCAGGTGACTAACAACGCAATGACGTTGCGCGCGGTGATGACCATCAGCAGCAGAGTCGCGGCCGCAAACACCAGGAAGCGAACAGGCACGTAATTGCTGGTGCATTGCACGAGCGAGTGCACGATACGCAGCGTCACATACATCCAGGCTAGAACGACGTTCAGGCCGTCCGCCACTCCGACCAGATGCGAATAGAACGCGATCGCGTAGAAAACGGTCGGTTGCTCATGCAGGTGATTGTAGTTGTCCGCGATCTGTTTGACGGCGACCGGTAGTGCATCGAGATCACTTCGCTTGATCCGACCGACGTTGAGCCTGGCCGCGCGTATCGCGGGGAGGCGCGTGGCATACATCCAGACCCAGATCACGAACGTCCACACGATGAGCGTCAACACAGGGGTCAAAATGTTCGGCGTCATGGTCACTCCTTTAACGCTGCTTCAACTGCATCTCGTAGACGTCGGGCTTGAATCCAATGAGTAGTGTGCGTTCTCCCTCCAAAACAGGGCGTTTGATCATGGAAGGCTGAACAAGCATGAGCCGGATCGCCTTCTGCACATCGAGCGCCTGCCGATCCTGCTCCGGGAGGGATCGAAACGTTGTGCCAGCCCGATTCAACACTGTTTCCCAACCCAAGGCGGCGCACCACCTTTCCAGGGACACTCGGTCTATTCCAGACACTTTGTAGTCGTGAAAGGTATAGCCGACGTTCTGCTCATCGAGCCACGTACGCGCCTTTTTCATGGTGTCGCAATTTTTGATGCCGTACAGGGTCAGCGCCATCTGATCCTCCCCTCTTTATGTCATCGGGAGCATATCGGGCCATGCAACCGGGAACCAGCAGCTGTTCAGGCTCGTATTGACAGCTATCCTCTGCCCCGGCACTCTCTGCCAGGGCAATACTTGCCTAGGCAGATATCTACTGGATCCGGCAATGACCGTGAAGCACTACGACGCGAAGACCTTCAATGCGGGCCGCAGCATCGGCTATTTGCTGAAGATGTCCCAATCCATGATTCACGATGCTCAGGCCGCAGCCTTTGCCGGGCATGACCTGAGCTTTGCGCAGTGGCTGGTGCTGCTGAAGCTAAAGGAAGGTGCGGCCATCACTGCGAGCGACTTGTGCCGTCAGATGCGGCACGACAACGGCGCGTTGACGCGACTGTTGGATCAACTTGAAGAGCGTGGCTTCCTCGAACGTCAACGCAGTGAAGAGGATCGGCGCGTCGTCAGGCTCGATCTCACGACCGCAGGCCGAC